>JAIECJ010000184.1 GCA_029068555.1 Lachnospiraceae bacterium | reverse complement strand
GGTTTATTCAGTCAGCAATTACATAAACTATTTAAGCAGTTGTTTTACGGAGGTGATTCTATGAATTATGGGAAAAGAGGAATTTCCAAAGTCCAAAAATCCCTGACTTCAAAAACCATAAAATTCAAAAAGATGTTTTTTGTGTCTGCACTTAAGATTATACTGGTTGCCGCCCTGTCAACGGCAGTAATCGGTATTTGTCTCGGAATTGGTGCATTCAAGGGAATTTTAAGTTCGGCGCCTGATGTCGACCCCGCAGCAGTGCTTCCACGGGGATTTGCCACAGTTGTATATGACGCAAAGGGCAACGAGCTGACAAAACTTGTTGCCGCAAACTCCAACAGAAGCTACGAGAAAATGGACAAAATTCCACAGTACCTCGCCGACGCTTTCGTGGCGATTGAGGATAAGCGGTTTTACGAGCACAATGGTATTGACATCCAGGGTATCATCCGTGCCGCTTTCATTGTTATACAGGAAAGGGATCTCTCACAGGGTGCATCCACCATTACGCAGCAAATTATCAAGAACAATGTTTTTGACAACTGGACAAACGAAAGCGACATCCAGAAAATCAGGCGAAAAGTGCAGGAACAGTATCTTGCGCTTGAGCTTGAAAAGAAAATGTCAAAAGAACAAATACTGGAAATCTACATGAACACCATCAACCTTGGGCAGAATACCCTTGGTGTCAAGGCAGCCTCAGCGCGATATTTTAACAAACAGCCATACCAGCTGACCCTCTCCGAGTGTGCCGTTATCGCTGCCACCACGTCAAATCCATCCAGATACAACCCCATTTCTCATCCTGAGGATAATAAGATACGACGTGACATCGTCCTCAAGAATATGAAAGAACAAGAATTTATCTCGCAGGCAGAATATGATGAGGCAATGGCAGATGATGTGTACAGCCGCATTTCCGAAGTCAATCAGGAGACAGAAACCAATTCCGTCTACACATACTTTGTAGACGAGGTTACAGAACAGGTGCTTGCTGATCTTATGGAAATAAAGGGCTTCAACGAGACCCAGGCGCACCGTCTCCTGTTCAGCGGCGGTTTAAGCATTTACACAACACAGGATCCTGATATCCAGGCAATTTGTGATGATGTGTATGGAAACGAGGAAAATTATCCCGAGAATATCAAGTGGTACCTCAACTATGCGCTTACAATCGTGAAGGCAAACGGCGAGAAAGAAAATCATAGCACAGAAATGTTCAGGGCGCACTACAAGGAGCAGAATGCATCCTTTAACCTGCTCTATGATACCAAAGATGCTGCTTATGAAGCCATTGAGGCATACAAACATGATGTAATGCAAGAAGGTGATAAAATGGAAAGCGAACGCGTCACACTGACACCCCAGCCGCAGGTGTCCATCACGATCGAAGATCAGTCGACAGGGTATGTAGTAGCTATGGTCGGTGGACGCGGCACGAAGGAAGCGAGCCGTACCCTGAACCGCGCGTCTAACACAACAAGGCAGCCCGGCTCTACATTTAAGGTCGTTTCCACATACGCACCTGCCCTTGACAGCGCTGGTCTGACCCTTGCTGACGTGCAAAATGACGCCCCATATAATTACACGGGCGGACGTCCTGTAAAGAACTGGTGGGGAAGCAATTACAGAGGGCTTTTAAGTCTCAGGTATGGTATTGCACAGTCCGCCAATATCGTTGCCGTTAAAACGCTCACACAGATATCCCCACAGCTCGGATTTGACTATCTGCAGAACTTTGGTTTCTCGACCATGGTTGACAAGCGTGTTGAAAAAGATGGTACAATTGTGTCCGATATCGGTCAGCCGCTTGCACTTGGCGGTATCACCGACGGCGTCACCAATCTGGAGCTAAATGCCGCATATGCCGCCATTGCAAATAAAGGCACCTATATCAAGCCAAAGCTCTACACAAAAATAATTGACCATGACGGAAATGTATTGATAGACAACACGGCTCCTGAGTCTACCCAGGTAATCAAAGAATCAACTGCATGGCTTCTCACAAACGCCATGGTTGATGTTGTAACATCTGGTACTGGTGGCTCCGTAAATTTTGGCAACATGGCAATTGCCGGAAAAACAGGTACTACTTCTGACTACAAGGATGTATGGTTTTCGGGCTTCACGCCATATTACACTGCCACAACATGGACTGGCTACGACAATAATGTAAGTATGAAATCCTCCAAAGAGAAAAATCTTTCAAAAACGATGTGGAAAGCTGTCATGTCAAAAATTCACGAAAATCTTGAATATCAGTCCTTCCCCATGGCAGGAGGCATTGTTACAGCATCCATATGTTCCAAATCCGGACGCCTTCCTATTGCTGGTGTTTGTGACGGTTGTATAAAAACAGAATACTTTGCAGAAGGGACTGTGCCAACAGAATATTGTGATGTACATTATTACTCGAATGTCTGTCTGTATTCAGGACTTGCCGCTGCGGATGAATGTCCCTTTAAGCAGGCATCCGTTATTGAACAGGTACCAGAACGGCTTCAGGACAATAATCTGGGATCCGCACTCACAACTGTACCAGAGGACGACACAGCGGAAGCCAAGCAGTTATGCCCGCATAACAGTTTCTTCTTCGCAGCTCCAAATGCGCAGGAAGTGCTCCAGCAGCAAATGCTTGAGATGCAGCAGAGAGCAGCCGCACAGGCGCAGCCACAGGCACCTGCAGAACCGCTGTCTGACACAGATTAGCTGATTTATTGCAGTGCACAATTCAGAAAAGTATAATTTTTCCTGAATTGTGCATTCTATATATTGAAAGGATGGTGTCAATGTATGAATCTTGACAAGATTGTATGCAACTGTCAAAGTGTAACTACCGGAATGATTAAGGATGCAGTTTTCTCTGGAGCAAGTACTTTGGAGGAAGTTCAGGCAGTAACAGGAGCTGGAACAGTATGTGGAACCTGTCTGGAAGATGTGCAGCGTCTTATAGAACATTTTGTAGCAGAACGTGATAATCAGTAATAAAACGGGTAAAAGCAGTCAGTATACACGCTATATGCTGGCTGCTTTTTTAATATGCTTTTTAGAAATTACGTGCCGTATGAAGCACCATATCTCTTAAAAAGTGGTGTCAAAAATCAAAATTTTCCGGTCAAAAAAAGCCTGAAATACTATTCAGGCTTACATTAAGCTGCTAACGGGAATCGAACCCGTGACCTCCGCACTACCAATGCGACGCACTACCGACTGTGCTATAGCAGCCAGTTCAAGCGACTCAGTCGCTATTACCGAAAAATATGATATCACAATCAGGACGTGTTGTCAATCCTTTTTATTTATATAACTATATTATTACAATATTATTAATAAAATATTAGAATAATAAACGATACCTGCGATTTCTTGCCAATAGCGAACAGATAAGCTATACTATATTTGCTATAAACGTTTTGCTCCACAACCGAACGACTATTGCAAAAACTGTGTAAAAACGAGGTGACATTTATGAAAAAAACAACAATAAATACAATCCTGATATGCATAATAACTGTCATGTCCGTCTCAATCTGTTTCCTGATTTTTTGCATCATAACGCGCCCCCGCTATACCATTAGCAATGAATCGGAAATTGCAACGATTGTGGAATCCGTCAATTTATCCGGCGAACCGCAGGCACAAAGCACTGCCCCCGCTACTGCATCTGCCACAGCTGATCCTGTTCCTGATGTGGAAAACACGCCTGACACCAGACACGGAAAAACCTCCACACGTGTCAATATCCGTGACGCGGCGTCCGAGGACGCGAGAGTTCTCGATACCGTTGATGAGGGAACTACTTTCGATATATTGGAAATAATGGACAATGGATGGACCAAAATCATGTATCAGGATTATGAAGCATATATTTCTTCCAATTTTGTTATTGTCTTAAATGATTAAACCAGATACACTGCACCTGGTTTAATCATTTTCAGGCTCCATCCGTCGATTGGACTCTGCAATCAAATCATCCAAATCTATCTGCTCATCAAGTACATAACCATCGTAGCCGCATTTTACCCATTCCAACGAAAGAGCCTCGTCGCTTTTGTTCTTCCAGCATTTTACCCTGTTACCACAAAACAAACAAATCATATGTCATTTTCTCTCCCTACTCGTCTTCTCTTTGCACGAAACTTTATCAAAATCCCCCTTTGCACCATCAAATCACCGTGGTATTTATCCTTATAATATTCATATGCTCTTCTATAATTGTACCCATATTCAGCAAACTTACGTAGAACCACATTGATTTCAGCTCCGACAAACACAATATTCATTGTCCCGTACAGCCACAAAATAAAAATTATAACTGTTGCGAGGCTCCCATATGTAATAGAGTAATTGGCAAAATTACTGATATAGAAAGAAAATGCCCATGAATAAACCAGCCAGGCGATTGTGGAAAACAGCGCTCCCCAGAGTTCATAACGAAGTTTTGACTTTCTGTTGGGAAAATTCATATACACCAGCAAAAAGAAAAACAGCAGAAACACGAGCATACACAAATATTTTCCATATTTAAACAACGTATCGAACACAGCCATCCCAGGTACAAATGGAAGCAGCCAGTTGAAAATGTTGTTCCCTAGAACGATAAGAACCATCATAAGTCCCATGGCAGAAAAAAAGACCACCACATAGATAACTGCAAGTGCATACACAAATACCGTGCCTCTAGTCTCCCTGATGCCATATACTGCATTCATACCAATAATAACTGCATAGACACCCTTTGACGCACAGAAAAGCATGACAAGCATGGTAAAGGATTTCACCATAGTTGTACTCTCCGCATACGCTTCTGCAAGGATCTGATTCAAAAGAGGAGTGAACCCTTCCGGAATTACCCCAAGCAGATATTCTGTAAAACGTCCCGTATCAATCGGAAGATAGTTAAACATGGATATGCAATACATTGCCATCGGAAACAGCGACATAAGCAAAAATAAAGCCGCGTGTCCTGCAAATGAGGACACGTGGTCATATTTTATTTTTCTCAGAAAGCTGTAAGAAATTTCGTATATTTTTTTTACATTATTTCTGTTTATTTTCTTCTTTAACGCTTCTGTACCCATTTATTATTGATTTTCCTTCTCCTTTGCCTTCTTGATAAGGAAAAGATCACTGATTGCCTTACCAAGGTTGTGAGGATATAACTGTACTACCGGACTGTTAATGATATCCCCTATCTGCATCTTAAACCGTACTTTGACAAACCTGTCTTCATTTGGAAATTCATATGCAATATATTCACCGTCCTCCATAAATTTTGCTTCCGGAGTCGAAATATCTGTTTTTCTTTCCAGCATAACACTCATTGAGGTCGCGGCTGCACCCATCATCTGGTTCATCGCCTCAGACACAGCACTTATATGAAGTTCTCCCAACTCCATCTTAGCAAAATCACCGTTTCCGTCACTTCCCATCATCAGGTCGGCAATCGCCTTGGCGTCATGCTCCTCAAGCATCAGAATGCTGCATCCCTTCACTCCCTCCACATAATTTACCTTTACGAAAACCTTTTTAGAGGATACATTTTTTGTATACTCACTTTTTTCGATAATTTCAACCTTTGGCGGTGTGATATCTACAGTCTGACGCACCAACATACTGAGAGTCGATGCAGACGACCCAAGACAAATATTTGAAATTTCTCCTATCGCATCTATCTCCATATCCGTAAAAATGTAGCTGTCCATTTATATTCCTCCATTAATAATATCCTTAATAACTGCCTAATTCAAAAGTGTCGACGGATCACATTCCAGTGCATTTGCAAGTTTTCGTATCAATGTTTCCGGCTGCCTTGACAAGTCACAAAAAGAAGCCTCACAATTTCTCACCGCCGATACCCCGTAACCCATTCGTTCCGCAATCTGTTCCCTTGTCTTGCCAATCTGAATCCGCCTCATCTTTACAGGGGATATTTTAGCAAACCAGATATACATATTTCTGCCGTCATAATTAACTGTATTAACCAGCTGGACAATTTCGCCGGAATTTCCCATAGTATCCTTATCAACCTTGTACATTGACGAAATTGTAGTCATCATTTTCTTCATCAGTTTCTCGTCATCATAATGACTCAGGTTTTCCATGGGTATGTACAAGTCAATGTAAATTGACTTAAGCTCCTTGATTTGCTCTTCGTCGACTTTGAGCACATAATTGTTTTCCTTTGCTGCATCATACATGGATAGTATTTTTGTCCAAAATGCATCTTTATCAAATCCTGACATTTCTGCCCTCCGCTTTTTTCTATTTATTTTTCACTGTTTTCATTATAAGCGCTCATCAAAATCGTGTCAATCAAGTTGACAATGATTCCTTACATTGAATCAAGTGCAGTGTACATCGTCATCATCGGTGCCATACATGCAGCTACCAGTCCGCCAACCACAACTGCAAGCACAACGATAATCATCGGCTCCATTGCTGCCATCAGCGACTGCACTGCCATCTCCACTTCTTCATCATAGTAATCTGCAAGTTTATCAAGCATATCCTCAGTATTACCAGATTCTTCACCGATGCGGAGCATATGATAAACCATCGGCGGAAACAACCCGCAGTCTTCAAGCGGACGTGACAGCGGCATACCAATTGATACCTGGTCAGACGCATCCTTCAATGCTTCTTTAAAATAGATGTTACCCATGATACCAGAAACGATTTCGGTTGCCTCGACAAGAGACACACCGGAACCAAGCAATGTGCCAAGCGTTCTCGCCATCTGTGCCGCTGCTGATTTCACTGTCATGTTTTTCAAAATAGGAATCTTTAATGCCAGCATTCCAAAAAAATGTTTTCCAGCAATTGTCTTCGCAAAATAAGTGATTCCTATCGCAATTCCAGCAATAACAGGTACAATGATAAACCAGTAATTTATCAGTCCATTACTCAAAGCCACATAAAACTTTGTTATCCCTGGAAGCTCTGTACCCAAATCAACGAACATCGTCTCATAGGAAGGAATAACAACAACCAGCATGACAACTGTAATCACAATCGCAATAATAAACACCGCAATTGGGTATATCATTGCCTTTTTCACAAGCGCCTGTGTCCTGCTTGATTTGTCAAGCTGTGTCGAAACTCTATCCATTGCAATATGTAAGGTACCTGATGCCTCACCTGCCGCCACCATGTTGACCATCAGGCTTGGAAATACCTTGGGATGATCTCCGAGTGCCTGGGCAAGTGTGTCACCCTTTTCAATGCCAATCCTTACTTCGTTCAACGCATCCTTTAATCGCTTATTTTCTGTCTGTTCATGCAGCATGCGAAGCGTTTCCATAATCGTTACGCCTGCCTTATTCATACTAACAAATTGTCGGCACATGACACTGAGATCCCTTGCCGTCGGATATCCCCCTATCTGGATATTGATATCCTGTGTCAGTATACTTTGTCCCTTTACAGATACAACGGTCAATCCCTGACTTCGCAGTTTACTTTTTACTTCTTCCTCACTGTCTGCTTCTATGGAACCCTTTACTTCCTTTCCAAGCTTATCTATGGCTTCATACCCGTATTTTGCCATTTCCGTCTCTTACCCCTTTCATGCCCGCCGCTTCTCCATCCGCGTTTTTATTATTGTTTATGGTGTTCTTTTATGAATCAAAGGATATGCGGACTACCTCTGCAAAGGAAGTCGTTCCATCCAGCACATAACCCGAACCACTCATTCGCAGCGTCCGCATTCCTTCCTCAATCGCTTTTTCCTTCAATACATCCGCGCCGTCACGTCTACTGATAATTTTTTTGAGCGTGGGCGTCATCTTCATAATTTCATATACACCGATTCGTCCTTTAAAGCCTGTATTTTCGCACTTGGCACAGCCGCAGGGATCATATATTGTGACTTCTTCGCTGATATCCACTCCCATAAATTCTTTCTCCTGCTCTGTTGCCGGTCTCGGCTTCTTGCATAGCGGACAAAGTCGTCTGACAAGTCTCTGGGCTATAACGCCGATTACGGAGTCCGCTATCAGATAAGACTCAATCCCCATATCCTCAAGACGTGTAATGGAGCTTGCCGCCGAATTGGTATGAAGTGTGCTTACTACGAGATGCCCTGTTATGGATGCCTGTACTGCTATCGCTGCCGTCTCTGTGTCTCGAATCTCACCAATCATGATAATATCCGGATCCTGTCGCAGAATGGAGCGTAATGCACTCGCAAAAGTGAGATCTGCCTTGGGATTTACCTGAACCTGATTAATCCCATCAATGTTAGCCTCGACGGGATCCTCTACTGTAATAATATTTACATCATTTGTATTTAATTCACTTAAAGCAGTATACAGCGTTGTCGACTTACCACTTCCGGTTGGTCCTGTTACCAGAAGGATACCGTGCGGATTCTTGATAATATAGTCAAACTGTTCGAGCTCATATGGTTTCAAACCAAGCTGGCTCTTTTCCCTTGTAAGCGCCATCTTTGCCGTAAGTCGCATAACGACTTTCTCGCCAAATACTGTCGGCAGAATGGAAACACGGATATCATATTCGACATGGTCTACAACCTGTGTAATGCGCCCATCCTGCGGCTTTCTCTTCTCAGAAATATCCATACCGCCAATAATTTTAATGCGCGCTATGATAGCTGGGAGCACTGAAACATTGTAGGTTGCTTTCTTCTGTAGTACACCGTCAATACGGTATCTGACACGGATATAATCCTCCATCGGTTCTACATGAATATCCGATGCGCGCTGGCGGACTGCCAAATCTATCATTTCCTTGACAAGCTTTACAATCGGAGAGCTGTTGATTTCCGCCTCCTCATGCTCATCCACCTCAACCTCAAGCTTCTTTTCCTTTGCATACTGGTTGAGCGCGTCCTTCATTTCAGCCTGTCCAAAGTACTTGTCAATGGCAAGCATGATGCTTCTGGTTGTCGCAACCACAGGCTCCACCTGATAGTTTGTGATAATGGATATATCCTCCTGCGCATAAGTGTCAAGCGGGTTTTCCATCGCCACCCGGAGGACATTCTTGTTGTTCTCACTGAATGCAAATGGAATCATGGTATACTTTTTCAGGATATTTACGGGAACCAGCTGCGTTACTGATTTATCAACGTTTATATTCTGAAGATCAACAATTTCGATATTCAGCTGATCGCTCAGCGCCACCGCAATGTCATCCTCGGTGATAAAGCCTTCATCTACAAGGATCTCTCCCAGCTTTTTATTCCGCTCTTTCTGTTTTGCAAGCGCCTTTTGAAGCTGTTCCTCTGTAATACTGCCGGTCTCCACCAGCAAATCACCCAGTCTTATTTTTTTTCTTTTAAAATCCATGAAATTCCACGTCCTTTTTTAAAGTAGTCACATTTAAGAAAAAAAGACCTGAACCATTCCCTGTCGTTCAAGCCTTTGTTTTCAGTCGATTGATTCATTTATATAATAGTATAACTTTTTGACTGTCAAATTGCAACAATTATACAGTTATTTATCAACTATTTTGTCACTTATGCGTAAAAATCCTTGTACCATTTCGCAAAGCGACTCAGACCATCCCGCAGGCTCGTTTCCGGCTTGAAGCCAAAGTCGCGCTCAAGCGCGCTCACATCGGCATAAGTAATCTCAACATCACCCGGCTGCATCCCTACCAGTTCCTTATGCGCTTCAAAGTCATAATCTTCTGGCAGAATCCCCGCAGCCTTTAGCTCATCCTGCAATATCTCAACGAAGTCGAGCAGGTTTTCCGGCTGGTTGTTTCCGATATTATATATCTTATACCGCACCCCGTCATCATTTGGAAGCGGTGCGCACTGCATAACGGCTTTTACACCCGTCACAATGTCATCAATGTAGGTGAAGTCACGCTTACAGTTTCCGTAATTGAATATCTGAATCGTCTTATTGTTCACAAGCTTGTCAGTAAAACCAAAATATGCCATATCCGGACGTCCTGCAGGTCCATATACGGTAAAAAACCGAAGCCCTGTGGATGGTATCCCGTATAGCTTGGAGTAAGCATGGGCAAGCAGCTCGTTTGATTTCTTGGTAGCTGCGTAGAGCGACACTGGATTGTCAACCTTATCTTCCGTTGCGTATGGAATTTTCTTATTGCTGCCATACACAGAGGAGGAGCTTGCGTACACAAGATGCTCTACGCCGCCTGCACCGTTGTCATAGCTGTGCCGGCATGCTTCCAGTACATTATAAAATCCAATCAGGTTTGACTCGACATACGCATCAGGATTTTCAATACTGTAACGCACCCCCGCCTGCGCTGCAAGGTTTACAACCACCTGCGGCTTATACCTGTCAAACAATTCATTTATCAGCGCCTTGTCAGCAATACTGCCCCTGACAAACGAAAAATCGCCCGATACGGAAGCCTCCAGCTCCTTTATCTGACCCAGCCGGAACTCCTTGAGCGAGACATCATAGTAGTCATTCATATTGTCTATGCCGATAATATGCACATTTTCTGTACTTTTTAAAAGTTCAAGAACAAGGTTGGAACCAATAAAACCGGCTGCCCCTGTCACTAGTATATTTTTTTGTTCTAGCGTAACATTTTTTGCCAACATCTACTCTCTCCTTATTCATTCATTTTTTATTAGTATATCATTTCTGCCTTTTTTACACAATGAACTGTTTTAATTTATTGTAACCAATTTTCTTTTTCTGCATAAGATATATATGAAATCGTGCAACACGGCGGTTCTGTATATGAAACATTATAATCGCATATTCAATATATTATACACCATATGCCTGTGCCTGACTGTGACCGCACTGGCAAGACCGCTTTTATCATACAAATCGGTTCGCACTACTTCCCCCGCGGTTAAAAGTAATCCTGGAAATGATTCTGCAGAGATCAAACGTGTTGCCCTCACGTTTGACGACGGCCCGCACCCCGTGTATACAGAAAAGCTTCTCGATGCCCTCAAAGAACGCGGCGTGACAGCAACCTTTTTTGTTACGGGAGAACATGCGGAACTACACCCTGATATCATAAAAAGAATCCATGATGAAGGGCACTTAATTGGTAACCACACATACAGCCATATCCAGCTTACATCTTCAAACAGGGACAAATTTCAGAGAGAGCTGGTTCAGACAAATGAAATTCTCTACGATATAACCGGCGACGAAGTGCAATATGTGCGTCCCCCCTATGGATCGTGGGATAAAACAATTGAGACAGAGCTCAATATGTTTCCTGTACTCTGGAACATCGATCCCCTTGACTGGTGCACAGCTAATGCCAGTCGTGTAGCAAACACTGTCCTCAAAAAAGTGTCGGATAATGATATTATACTCCTGCACGATTATTATGACACTTCTGTAGACGCGGCGATTATGGTTGTCGATGCGCTTCAGAAACAGGGGTATGATTTTGTCACAGTCGATAAAATATTGTTTGATTAAAGCGGAAAAATCTGATAAATTATAGTAAACGAAAATTATATTTGCGTTTACTATAATTTATCAGATTTTTAACGGAGAACCATTTTATGCGTAAAAAAATTTTGCTCCTAGTCCTGCTTCTCATACTCTGTTTCTTTGCCGGCGTTCTTCTGGGTAGTGTCCCGCTGTCTCCCTTAAGCGTCTTAAGATGCCTTACCGGGTATGACAAGGATTCTACCGCCTATGTTCTTATTTATACAGTGCGGATTCCGCGTGCCGCCGGAGCATATCTTGCCGGAATGGGACTTGCCACTTCCGGGGTTCTCTTACAGTATGTCATGAACAACTCCCTCGCAAGTCCAAACACCATAGGCGTAAACTCTGGCGCAGGATTTGCCGTTATGCTTGCCTTATTCCTCGGAAACGGACAGGTTTCACGCCTCCCTGCTGCCGCTTTCCTTGGCGCCCTTGTCACCTCGCTTGCCATCTTTGGACTTGCCTATATGGCGGACAGCTCGCGTACTACCATTATTCTTGCAGGAATTACTGTATCAAGCTTTTTAAATGCAGGCATCAACACGATTAAGATTCTCGACACGGATATTTCCGTGAATCTCACTTCGTTTATGATTGGCTCCCTGTCCGGTATTACCTTTGACAAGCTGAAGATCCCTGGCACAGCTATTCTCACAGCATTTTTAATAACACTTCTTTTTGCCAGATCTGTCAATGTCCTTGGACTAGGAGATGATATCGCGCGTTCTCTGGGGTTAAATGTCCCTGTAGTCCGGCTGGTCGTATTGATTTTGTCGAGTGTGCTGGCAGGATGCGTGGTGAGCTATGCAGGGATGCTCAGCTTCGTCGGACTTATTGTTCCCCATATATGCCGCAGGCTTTTTGGGAATGATGCGCGGTACCTGCTGCCCTGTTCTGCCTTGCTGGGCGCCAGCTTTGTGCTGGGCTGCGATACTCTGGGCCGCATGTTGTTCGCACCGTTCGAACTCCCAGCAGGCGTTCTTATGTCCTTTATCGGAGGACCTTTCTTCCTGTACCTGCTATTGAAAAAGAAAGGAGGACGCAGAATCAATGCTTGAATTTTGTGATGTCAGCATAAGTTGTGGTGCAACACCCATATTAGGCGATATTTCCGTATGTTTTGAAAAGGGAGCAGTCACTACAGTCATCGGTCCAAACGGCTGCGGAAAAACGACCCTGCTCCAATGTCTGAATGGCTCCTCAAAAGTCACTTCGGGAACCATTCTTCTCGATGGGACAGATTATCTTGCCATGCCGTTTAAGGAGCGCGCCCGATGCATCTCCTTCCTGCCTCAGGTGCGCACAATTATTCCTGCCCTTCCAGTAAAAACACTTGTCGAGCATGGACGTTTTCCGCATCTGGGTTTTTCGCGCAAAAAGTCCGAAAAGGATATCGCAATCGTCAATGATGTCATGAATTTTACACATGTGGATGCCTATGCCGCACAATATGCAGACACTCTGTCAGGCGGCATCCGTCAGCGCGCCTTTTTTGCCATGGCGCTGGCCCAGGACTGTGACTATATTGTCCTTGACGAGCCAGCCACATACCTTGATTTGAAGGGGCAGCGCGAATTAACAGAAATGATTTTACAGCTGAAGAATCAGGGAAAAACTGTTATCCTTGTTCTTCATGACCTTGGACAGGCTCTTAGAATTTCTGACATGCTCGTCATAATGCAGGACAGAAAAATAGCCGCCACAGCCACTCCGAAGGAATGCCTGCGCCAGCACATTATCGAAGATATCTTTGATGTCCGTTTAAAAGAGTTCTCTGACGGCGAGGGGTGTTATTATTTCTTTTACTAATCTACGCCAGATCCTTCCTCCCCGTAAAGAATGTCCACAAGCTTCTGATAAGCTTCCCCCCACCTTGCATTGGGTTTTAGATTGTACAACCCCTTTTCGAGCATAATATACCTTCCTTCTCTCACGGCAGTCAGCTGATTCCACGCAGGATTGCCAAGCAGTGTATCTTCTACATTCCGGAGAACAGCTTCCGCATCATTTCCCTGCGTTGTCACAAAGATAAAGTCGGGATCCGCCGCTATAATCGCCTCCATGCTCAGGTCATCGAGCAGGCTGTCATCATTATCCGCTATATTGATACAACCTAAATCCGCAAGCATCTCACCGCCCACACTCCCATAGCTTCCTTTTGCCTTGATGCTTGACGCACTCGCCCTTAAAAACACAACCCTCGGTGCTGGTTTTCCCTCAATATTTCTTAAGCTGACCTGCTCTCTCGCCTTGTCAATCTGCTCCTTCACAGCATACCCATTTTTCTCGAGAAGATCCTTTCTTCCTGTTATATCTGTACAAATCTCGAGCATATTCATGTATTCATTAAAATTTGATACCGAAAAATAAGCAGTGGTAATTTCTGCATCCGCAAGAATATTTTCCATGTCCCTATCTGCGTCCGTATTGGCACTTGCTATTACTAAGTCCGGTTTTGCCGCAATGATTTTCTCAATATCCGGCTCCACATGAGATCCAATATTTACAACCTCCTCACCCAGCCCCAGATCAAAACTAGTCCATGAGTCATTGGCAGCGCCTACTACCTCGCCGCCCGCAAGCAGCCAGATATCCGTGAAGCTTCCAATCATCGTGATTACCCTGTCGTGGCTCTCCACCGTCACTGTTCTGCCGATATCATCCATAAATGTAATCCCTGTTTCCTGGGTCTGGGGCTCTGATGCTTCCCTTTCCTCCGCTTCCTTTTCACGCTTCTCCTCAAGAATAGTACTTCTTGATTCGCTCTGACTGTGTTCCTCCCCTGTAGTCTCTACTGCATTTACCGTATCGACATCTGCTTTTTGTGCACAGCCTGTCAGCAGTACAGCTGTCAAAATAAAAGATACATACTTATTCCTGTTAAACTTTTTCATCTCCTCAAAACCTCCAAATCGTCTCATCACACTTTATACAGCTTTCTCATCGGAACTGATTCTCCGCCTCGTCGTAATGATAATCTATCTGGTCTAATTTGTCTACTATTTTCTGCATATCCTCGCCTGTATCGCCGCAGAATGCCGCAAGGCTTGGATAATAATCCCTGAGTTTCAGGTTGATATAACTCAGGAGCATCACTGGATCATTTGGCATCATTTTACTTCTTTCTCCTTCCTGTTTTTATCATCCGCACTGAGACCTACGATAATCAGTTCTACACTCAGTATGTCCGGCATACGCCCCAGCTTTACGTTTTCCTCCGCCTCAACGCAGGTTCTGAGCGCTGCCTCAAGCTTCGACTGCTTAAACTGCGCAGCCTGGGGAATGTACTTTTTTTTAAGATAATACGGATTCAGACCCGTCTGACCTGCAATTTCACTATCCTGGTACCCTTTCACCTTCATCTCCTTTACCTGCAAAAGCATATTGAACTGACGGGCGATAAGTGCCAGTATCTTCATCGGTGCCTCCTTCAATGCAAGCAGGTTATAATATAGTTCCAGCGCCTGCTTCTGGTTTTTCTGCGCAACCGCCTCGACCATGTCAAAAATCTGGTTCTGTATCTGCACGACGCATAACGCCTCCACATCCCCGGCGGTGATTCCCTGATCATAATACCTATAACAGACAAGCTTCTCAACCTCTCTTCTGATAGTTTCCATGCTGGTACCGGTTTTGTCTATCAGAAGGTTCAGCGCATCTGGCGTAATCTGTTTATTTTCCTTTTTAAGCAGCCCCAGAACCCACTTTTTGAGTGTTGTCTCATCCTGCATTTCACAAAGTGCTGCATAGCCCTTTGCTGAAACAGCTTTGTAAAGCTTTCCGCGTTTATCTACCTCTCCCTCCACAAATATCATATAAGTTGTATCAGGAATTGTTTTCACAAGTTCAGCAATCTTGTCATTCCCGCTCTTGAACCACCCGCTGTTCTCAATGACAATTACCCTGCGTCCTGCAAAAAAAGGCATCGTCCCCGCGATATCCGCAACCTCCCCTGCGTCGATATCCTTGCCAGCATATACACTACAATTCATGGCATCGTCCTCTGGCACAAGCGCCTTCTTCAGATTATCACGGTACTGCCTGCGCAAATATGCCTCCTCTCCATACAGAAGATAAATATTGCCAAACTGGCCACTCTTTATATCCTGTGCTATCCGTTTCATGACCTGCTCCTTTTATATGGGGTGACTGTATAGTTTCCCTTTTTTATTTGTATCATTATGGCTCCTGTGTCCTTTGTTATCATTATATCACTTCCCGCTTGTCTTAACCGCTCAATTGTTTCAATATGCGGATGTCCATAGCTGTTATCCGCCCCGCAGGATATTATACCAAGCTGTGGGGCTGTCACAGATATTAGTTCCGCAGTGTTTGCGTACCGTGAACCGTGATGTGACGCTTTATAAATATCAATTCCTGTAAAACCCTCTCTATCGGCAAGTATTTCGGCGGCTGCATATTCACCGTCAGCTTCCACGTCTCCCGTCAGCAGCACAGCCACTTTGCCAGATTTCCCTCTGCCTGTATGCCCCACGATTTCAAGCTTCATAACAAGTGAACTGGCATTTCTGGATGACGCCTCATAGCCCTCCTGTGGGTGCAGCACTTCAAAACACAGTCCATGTGCCGTTACTTTGTCTCCTGACTTCATCTTATACAATGGTATATTCTCTAATTTGCACAATGTTACCAGTTTCTCATATGCCTCATCTTCTATCGCGGCACACGGTATACATATCCTTCCAATCTGGATTCCGTCTCCGACGCCTGTGCTGCCGTCCAACATTTCAAGCACTCCTGATATATGATCCTTGTCAAGATGCGTCAAAAAAACCGCATCAAGTCTTGATACACCCATATATTTCAGATATGGCACAATTGTGTACTGTCCGACTTTGTTCTCCGAAGTGCTTCCCCCGTCTATCAAAAAATGCTCTCCACCAGCACTCTCAATCCATATGCAGTCACCCTGCCCTACATCGAGAAATGTCATGGAGGCGCCATCAATCGAAGAATCACTTACCAGCACTACTGCCGCAAGCACAATCATATACTTTATATTCAGTGGTATACCAATCCAGATGCCCCGCTTCCCACATGATCTTCCTCTTGAAAAATGTGCCGCATAACAGTGCGCTGTATACAGGAATAATATGACCACAATGTATGCACATATCCGCCAGTTCTCAGGTCTCCCGACAATCCACTCCGCATACGGAAGTTTCATTGATATTCCACAAAGCCACTCAAAAGCACAAATCAGGATATGACACAGTCCTCCGACATACTTTGCCATCCCGATTCCGATCGCAGCTGGCAGACTGCCAAAGCAAAGGCATAACAGACCAGATGCCATCACAACCGTCATGGCAGGAATGACGAGCAGATTTAGCAAAAACGAATAAACCGGAAACGTAAAATATACACATAACATAATCGGAAAATGCACTATAAATATATTGAAACTTGCACACAGTGATAAACAAATTCCCTGAAATGATTTTTTTATAGCGCCTCCTTTTAATTTTCTTTTTGCATTGCTGTCCGCCGATTTCATGATGCCGCCAAAGCAGCTGATGCCCAGCACTGCCCCAAATGAGAGCAAAAACCCCGCATGATACAGATACAACGGCTGCTCCACAAGAATCAACACTGCCGCCAATGCCAGTGCCGTAAGCATATCATACGTCCGCCGCAGCATCACTGCCACAAGCCGCATGGCAAACATAAACACCGCTCTGTACGCTGAGCTGCTCATTCCAACCATATTCCCGTATGCTGTCATCACAAAAATTGCCGTCAATGCACAAAAGACTTGCGGAATACATGTCTTTCGCAATAATTTATACAGCCCCATTCCAAGCAGCGTAATGTGAAGTCCTGATATGGCAAAAATATGCGCTATCCCGCTCCTTTGAAAAAGCTGCCTGATTTCAGCATCAAGACCCGACTTTCCTCCAAGAATCATTGCTTTCATGACAGAAGCGTCTTTCACAGAGAGAACTCTGTCGAATATGTCTTCAAAGTAACACCTTATCTGGTATAAGGTCTCATGATAAAGTGAATACCTACTGCTGACGGCAAGTACTTTTGTATTGTATAACCTAAAATCTATGCCAAGTATCTGATAATAACCCTCTGCATCAAAACCTCCAGGATTTCGCGCCCGTTTCAAATACGAAACTTCTCCTTCCACAACGACTGTGCTTCCCAGTCTCGCCTCCTCCGCCAAATCATCCAGTTCTACATAACACATCACTTTACCCACGGTATCGCTATTCCTGATACGCCTTAGATAGAGCACCAGCATACTGCCCTGCTGCTCTTTTTGATACACTTCACCATGCAGCGTAACCCTGCTGCCATCCGCATTGTCATGTATGATGTCTGGTGCCGGATTCCATTCCAGATATAAGAACACAATCACCACAAATGCTGCACAGACACAGCATAGTGGTCTTTTCATTTTTATCCTCCATTTCATCTTTCTGGTAACGATTCAGTTCCCTCATAGTTACAGGCAGCAAGCCATGCAAAAAACTCCTCAGCCTGCATGATGTATCGGGCAATTTACAATTTCTTACAGTCAGTGTAGTAAATATGCAGACCTGTGCTGAATCGTTACGCCTTCTATTTCTGCCAGTGGCAGACTACTCCACGAGTGACAAATTTCGCTCAAAAACGGTCGAAAGCTCGTATTTATCCCTAAACTTCCCGTCCTTACTTCCCTCAATGGCTATCTGAACTTTATTGACATTGCTCAGCTCTACAAGTGAGTTGACAATCGAATAGATTGTCACATCCGTCGTCACGTTATTGACTGCGGTAATTAGTGTACTGTCAAAAGTCAGATAGCATACACCATCCCGGACCGTACTATTAATCAGCTTCGTTCCCGGGCTGACAGTCGGATAGGATTTGTCATTTGCCGGACCGCTAATCAGCTGCTCAACTACCAGTTTTTCCATCGGTACATTTGAGACATCTGCATTGTGCGTCAATTCCCTGTTCACAGCTATCAGCCCGTCCCCAGACTCATTTGCAAAATATAACCGCAGGTTGACTTTACTCTCAACCGTTTCCACCTGCGTCCCCGCATTATCAACAAACATATCCGCAGTCATAATCCCTATCGCATTTCCGGACAGATCCGTTAACGATTCCCCATTTATCGTAATCATCACGTAACGTACCCCCGGAATGTTTGTCAGACTCCTGACAAGAGCCGCCCTTGTCAGCACCTCCGTTGTCTTGGAAAGCTCCTTGTACTTTTCCCCGAGTGACACAATAACCTGTTCCCCATCATAGGAGTATGTGATAATGTTAATCCCTGTTGTGAGCGTTGCCTTCAGCTCCTTGTTATCCGGAACAGAACACAGCAGCGTCAGCACTTCCACAATCCGTTCCTTTGTATCTTCACTTTCAAAATAATGTGTCTCTGTCACAAGCTTTGTCTCACTTTTATTCAAATACGATATATCTACAGGCGTCCCTGTTTCTTCCGTTTTACTGCACCCGTCTGTCAGAATCATAAAAAGGAATACGAGCACCAGCATCGGAAAAAACATATGCCGCCTGTTCACAGACTCAAAAATCATATAAATCCTCCATTCTTGCCAAAGTCTGCGAATTTGGGCACAAGCACAAATTTGCCGTGCGAAAATCTGTTTATTCAGACTATGAAATGTAAGTCAGAGGAATCCTTACCATGAAGATTGTTCCGATACCTTCTTCACTGTTCACCGATATGGAACCTCTGTGCATCAGTATTGCATTCCGCGTGATTGCAAGTCCTAAACCTGTCCCCCCGATTTCCTTGGAGTGGGATTTGTCCACTCTGTAAAAGCGCTCATAAATATGCTCAATGGACTCCTGTGGAATGCCGACTCCAGAGTCGGAAACCTCGACAGAAAAGTACTGGTGGTCTGCATCCAGTATCACCTTTACCCATCCGCCCTCATTGTTATATTTAATGCCGTTCTCCACAAGATTCGACAATGCCAGTGTCAGTTTTACCTCATCCACTTCAGCAATTACTGGTCTGCGGCTTTCAAAAATCAGTCTGACATCTGCCCTTGTGGCAATGGGACCCAGACGCTTCAACAGCAGTTCCAGCACTGCATTGATATCAACGGACTCCACATTCATGTCAGCCGATGTCCTTGTCATCTTTACTAGTGACAGCAAATCTGTGATAATTTTGTTCTCCCTGTCAATTTCCTCCGCAATATCCGTCATAAACTCGCGGTACAATTCCGCAGGCACATCCTTCTGTGTTATGAGTGAATCCGCAAGTACTTTCATGGAAGCAAGCGGCGTCTTTAGCTCATGCGACACGTTTGACACGAATTCCTGCCTGGAATCATCCAGCACTTTCATCCTTCCCATCATCTGGTTAAAGGCATCTCCGATACGTTCTGTCTCAATATAATCTGTAACGCTGATTTCCTCATCCGTAAAACCGTTCTTCACTTCATTAATCGCATCTGTAATTTTTCCAAACGGTTTCAGCATCTTTCTGCTGAGCAAAAGCGCGATTCCGAATATGACCACCATCGCCACAATTTCCAGCAGAAAAGCACTGTTTTGTATATATTCATATCCGCTCATAATACTGTCTGTTGACACGCTGGTGAGCATCACACCTGCTACCCGAGTTTTGTCCTCGAGTTTCTCCTCAATCGGCACAATAATTTCAATATAGCCTGTTTCCTTAATCAGATTGGATGCACCGCCACCCTTAAAGCATTTGATGATAGCCTCAGAAATAATTGTTTTCCCTTCGCTTATCGCATATGTGTCCTTTATAATTTTCAAATTACCATCTATGACAAGGACTCGCCCATCATACAAGTTTGAGAGCTGTGACAGCTCCGCATTGACTACATCACTGCTGCTGTCAAGCATATAGTTATATGTAATCAGATGGTCTGCAATAATTTTTACCTGTGTCTGCACTGTGTTGGTACGGCTTGATATGGCATTGTCCAGATAACGGCTGAGGATGCCATAATGCAGCACCACACAGGGAATCATTCCTGTCAGCATCAGAAAACAGAATATCCGCGTTTTCAGGCTTCTAAAGCTTGTATATAATTTCCCATTTTTTATCTTTTTCCAAAGTTTAGCCACTTTTCCCACCTATTTGTAATAGTACCCTACACCCCACTTCGTATGCACATACTTCGGCTCGCTCGGGTTCGGCTCAATCTTCTCACGCAGTCTTCTGATATGCACATCGACAGTGCGTACATCTCCCGGATAGTCCTCTCCCCACACAAGCTTTAGCAAATTTTCACGGCCATAAACCTTATTCGGATTGAGCACCAGCAGTTCAAGGACATCAAATTCCTTTGCCGTAAGATTGACCTCCTGCCCGCTCACATGCAGACGCCTTCCATCACAGTCCAGTCTCAGATCCCCTGCCTCTATTATCTGCGCTTTCTTGTCCGTCGATTCTTTTGCCTTTCCACCTGTCCTGCGTATGATTGCCTTGATTCTTGCCTTAACCTCAAGGATATTAAACGGTTTGGTAATATAGTCGTCAGCCCCGTACTCAAGCCCGAGAATTTTGTCCATGTCCTCACCCTTTGCCGTGAGCATGATAACCGGCACATCTGAAAATTCCCTGATCTGCTGGCAGACCTCCAGACCTGTAAGCTTCGGAAGCATGATATCCAGCAATATAATATCGTATTGATTTTTTTTTGCCAGCTCAATCGCCTCCTCGCCATCATAAGCGCATGTAACCTCCATGTCGTCCTGTTCCAGGCTGAAGCGAAGCCCTTTCACAATAAGCTTTTCGTCGTCTACTACCAAAACCTTTTTTCCCATTGATTTATGAATCTCCCTACTTCTATATTTTAATTTTATCCTTTATCTTAGAAAAAAGCCCGTCCTTTATCCCTTCCACTTTTTTGATATCTTCAATGCTGCGAAAACTGCCATTTTTCTCCCTGTAGTCTATGATTGCCTGTGCCCTGCTCTCCCCTATGCCTGACACGCTTGTCAGTTCTGCAATGGTAGCTGTGTTGATATTGACCAGTCCGGAATCCTTGTCCGAAGCTTCCTGCCCCGCTGCTCCGGGCAGATATGCCCCCGATGTTTTCAGCAAAGCCGTCTCCTCCTGTGTCAGAATTACTATCTGTTCTCCGTCCACTATCTCCCTTGCCATATTCAGACAGGTATCATCCGCATCACCGGTAAGGCCGCCTGCCAGTTCGACAGCCTCATATAACCGGCTTCCATGCCTAAGGCAATAAACGCCAGGGAGTTCAACAGCCCCGCATACATATATATAAACTGTATGTCCTGTTTCCCCGGGTTCTGACATATCTGTCATATTTTTATCGCACTCTATATGCGTGAACAATTCCGTTTCAGATAAATATTCGGTTTCGGATAATTTTGCGTCGGAAAATTTGGTTTCAGAAAGACTTGTATCGGAAATTTCCATTTTAATGTTGTCATGCGTCGGTGTACATCCGCACAGCAAAACCGGCTCAAGCATCGCCAATACAAATATACACAACATGCATATATGCTTTTTCCTAAAAATGAATTTGCTACGATTATTTTTTATTGTAATTATTAAATTTTTCATACTGGATAACACATACTCCTTATTTAACCCCTCTATGCATATCCAATAATTATTCTATGCTAAATCCACTTTTATTACAAGTGCAAATTTTTACATTTCAGCCTTTATTCATTATTTTTATGCCTGATACAGTACTGATATGCTCTGTCCGCAGTCTCATGGTCGGGAGCGTACAACCGGACAGCCGCCCGGAATGCGATATCCGACGTCCATACGGGCACGCTGTCATTTGAATGTCCGCAGCTTTTCTCCTCAATTGTTTTTACATACTCTGTTTTCGCCGTCCGTTTTTTTAACTCACTTTCTGTTGACACAGCACGAACCGCCTTTGCCGCAGCACTGTTCAGCCTTCTGAAATAATCCATAATGACAGTATAGTCATTTATATGGTTCAGAAAACAGTTTCCATATTCCGCAAGTTCCAGATTCGCTGTAGACACTGCCTGAAGGCAAAGCTTGCACTCGCCATTAATATCGGATGCCTCCATAAGAATATCTGGTCTCTGTTTCAGCACGGTCTCAAAATATGCTTTTGCACCAGCTGCGTCCCTTTTCCGGAAAAAAAACGCCATTTTATTCATGACTTCACTCGTTTCTTTCTTCTCACCGATAACGGCGACCCTGCACTCATATGCCTTTAGTTTTCTTGCTGTTACCCATACATACAGCAGAAACTCAGAAATAAAACCAAACACGCGCTTATGATAATCATCCGCAAAAGTCAGGTCAATACGCTTCTGCAATTCAAAAAAAATGGTAAAAAGCCACTTACAATACGCATCATACAGTACTTTCCCTGCCACCATGATATTTCCAAAATATGTTTTATTCTGATGAACCAAACTGACAAATGTGTCATAATACTCCGGATAAAGTTCTGAAATAATGCGCCCTGTCTCATCAAGCATACTGACATTGTGATGTGCGCCAAACCCGTTTCTGTACGAGCCTGGCAGCTCAAGCTGCTTTGTGGTGACAATGTCATACTCTTCCAGAATCCGCCCATACTCTTCCTCCGAGAACACATATCCCTCCTCGCTTGTAAGAAACCGCCGGTAGTGGCAGATTCCCACATAGTCCGCATCCACAACATTCTTCCATACCCAGTAGACCCCGGAAAGCTCTGCGTAGTAACAATTCATATCCGATATGTTGTCTCCGGTATCGTCGCCAGTATACCCGAAGTCTTCTTTTGCATTTTTATGCCCCACGTGGAGTGGTATGTACATCGGGTCATCAGGTACCTCAAACTGTTTATGTGTCATTACAAAAATTTTAACAGACATTGAACCCATCTCCTTTTCCTCTCCTACAAGTAAAAACACTTGTCCTTTTATACTATGCTATGATATTACTCTGCAGCCAAATGTCACAACATCTTATTTGTCCAAATCCCTGTCTGCTGCGTTGTCATCAACCGCTGCTGTTCAGTCTTCCGCCTTACATATGAAGATTTGTTGGGCGCAATATGTTGCGGCATTTAACCGTTGCAATAAAAATTCCAAAACACTTCGCATTTGTTTTTGCGTGTGTTTAGCTTTCTGTCATATATGCGTCACATTTTGTGTCAAACGACGTCAAAGGCATAACGGTCGATGCCCTACGTCATATGAATTTGTCATAAATATCACGCAAAGAGTGAATACGACACTTTGACGCCGTTATGCAGATGACAGAAATGATTTTTCAAACGCACTTTGGCACGCAGCAGCATATTTTTCATACTCTATTATATATTTATAAGAGCTTATGCACAATGCAAAAGCAAAAATTAGAAAACATAACAATTTATAGACTAAAAGAACCCCATCATAAAACGATGGGGTTTCTTTCATTCTGTATATTTCTTTGCAGCCGGCATCTGCCATGCACCATGGTCGGTATGCAGCAGCAAATGCGCCTTGTGTGACAATGGTTTCTCCATAAACTCGTCATACAGTTGCTGCACTGCCCTGTTTTCATGTGAAAATCTGACAGATGCTGTCTCGTCCAATGTCCTGAGATTTCTACTTCTGGCTGTAGCAAGCTCACACCCGTCTTTGATAGGCTGTCCGCCTCCTCCGACACAGCCGCCGGGGCACGCCATGACCTCAACAAAATCATAATGGACTTCTCCGCGCTCTAAGGCATCTATCAATTCCCTCGTGTTTGCCAAGCCATTTACAACCGCAGTTCTTACTGTGATATCATTGATGCGGAACGCTGCCTCCTTCCACTTTGGCAGCTCCCGCGTGCTTCTGACTTCCGTAAAAGCGTCCGCATCCGGATTTTCCCCAGTAATCAGATAATACGCTGAGCGGAGAGCTGCCTCCATAACGCCCCCTGTCGTGCCAAAAATCACACCGGCGCCTGTTCCATCCGCCATAGGGTCATCACATGAAGCTTCCTCAAGTGTGCCTGGATCAATATGCGCCATGCGTATCATGCGCGTCAGCTCCCTTGTAGTAAGCACTATATCTACATCATGCCCCGCATACTCCTCATAAAACAGTTCCATATTGCGCTCACCTTTTTTTGCAACACAGGGCATGATGGACACTGTCACCATATCCTCAGGAGCAACCCCGATTTTTTTCGCAAAGTAGGTTTTCATCACTGCACCAAACATCTGTTGGGGCGACTTGGCAGTGGAAAGTCTTGGCACCAGATGTGGGTATTGGGATTTCACAAAGCGCAGCCATCCCGGACAACAGGATGTGAACATGGGCATCTGCCTCATATCTCCTTTCGAGAAACGCTCCACAAATTCACTGCCCTCCTCCATAATGGTGAGATCGGCGGAAAATACCGTATCAAAAACATAGTCAAAACCAATCTTTTTAAGTGCATCGGTAATTTTTCCCATGGTGGCTTCCTCGCTGGAAAGTCCGAACACCTCTCCCCATGCAGCACGCACAGCAGGCGCTACCTGAACAACCGTGACCTTCTTTTTGTTCTCAATTGCCCACCATGCTTTCTCTGTATCATCACGCTCCCGAAGCGCTCCAACCGGACAATGCGTGATACACTGCCCGCAGAGTACACAGTCGGACTCCTCAATCTTGCGGTTTCCGGACACATATACACCTGTGCGTGAACCAGTTCCCCCGACATCCCATATCTTAACACCCTGAACCTTGTCACAGACAGAAATACACCGCATACACTTGATACACTTGTCATTGTCCCTGATTAATGGAAAATTCCTATTCCACGGAAGCGGTGTCAGCTCCTTCTCATATGGAACATCCAAAATGTTTAAATTTCTTGTAATGGTCTGCAAAGAGCAGTTTCTGTTTCTTACACAGGTGACACAGTTACTGTTATGTTGTGAAAGAATCATTTCCACAGTCTTTTTGCGGTTTCTTCGAACCTTTGGACTGTTGGTGTAAATGATCATACCTTCTTCTACTTCGTTGTTGCAAGAGGTTACAAGCTTGTCCTTCCCTTCGATCTCAACGACACAGACACGACAGGCGCCAATTTCGTTGATATCTTTCAGAAAACACAGCTTAGGAATCGGAATACCTGCAATATTTGCCGCATCCATAATAGTGCTTCCCTCTGGTACTTCGATTGCCTTCTGGTCAATTGTAAGCTTTACCATAATGTCTCACGCCCTCCTTTAAATATTCCATATCCGAAATGATCACAGCGAAGGCATCTTGACGCCTCCTGCCTGCACTCCGCCTCCGTCATCGGAAGCTCCACACCATTAAAGTCACATACTCGCTGACATACTTCCCGTTCTGTCATATTGACACGTCCGCATGGATTCCTGTCTGCCATATTGGGCAGCGGCACAACCACCTCGCTCTGTATCACATGATGGAATCCAAGATACTCGTCAATGTTTGCAGCGATAACCTTTGCAGCGCCGATCGCCTTAATGACAGTCGCCGGACCCGTAGCGCAATCACCGCCCGCAAACACACCCGGAAGCAAATCAAAACCTCCATGACGTCCTGTCTGAATCACACCTCGGTTTACCGGAACACCAGCGTCTGCAAAATGCTGTGATTCAATGTCTTGTCCGATGGCTACAATCACCGTGGTACATGGAATCAGAATGTCACTTTCCCCTGTATCTTTCACGCTCGCGCGTCCATCTCTGATGCTGCTGATCATCTGTGGTCTTACCCACAGCCCTCTCGTACTGTAATCATTGTCTGTCTCTATCCGCACTGGCGCCTTAAGTGTTGCCACTTCCACTCCTTCTGCAATCGCGCCCTCTATCTCATCGCGAAGCGCTGTCATATCCGCCACACGTCTCCGGTATACAATCGTCACTTTCTTTGCGCCAAGTCTCACTGCAGTGCGCACTGCATCCATTGAGACATTACCGCCGCCAACAACGCAGACTTCCTGCCCTTTGAGGTCAACGGCGCTTCCTTTTCCCACATCACGGAGAAACTGTACCGCCGAGATGACCCCATCCGCGTCCTCACCCTCCACGCCAAGTTTTTTATCCGTACTCGCACCAATTGTAATCAACACCGCATCGTACTGCTCCCGTAATGCATCAATCGTAATGTCAATTCCAATCCGAAGACCATGCTTCACCTGCACGCCCGTTTCCAATATGGCATGAATATCATCATCAAGCCTGTCCTTCGGAAGCCTATAATTCGGAATACCATAGCGCAGCATACCACCAAGCTCTGGCAGCATCTCGTACACGACAACCTGATGCCCCATAAGCTGTAAATAATATGCTGTGCTTAGCCCCCCTGGACCGCCTCCCACTATCGCAACTTTTTTACCTGTGGAGGGCTGGCACTTTGGTGGTTCAACCTTTCCGGCAAAATCTGCTGCCATGCGCTTTAGTCCCCTGATATTGATGGCATCATCAATCATATTCCTGCGGCACCTTGCCTCACAGGGATGCTCGCAGATAAAACCGCAGGTTGTCGGAAACGGATTGTCCTTTCTGATAAGCCGGATAGCGTCCTTATACCTGCCCTCATGCACAAGCGCTATGTAACCTGGTATATCAACACCGGCAGGGCACAGGGACACACACGGAACTGGCTGTTGATAACTGCAATTACAGCGTCCCAGCTCAATATGTGACACATATTCATCATGAAAACCAATGAGTCCCTTGTACACCATATTGGCTGCCTCATAGCCGATGGCACAGTCCGCAGATTCCATAATACTGAGAGCGGTCTCTTTCATCTCATCCAGCGTTTCCAATGCTGCTCTTCCATTTAGAACATCCGATATCATTTTTTTCAGTTGTCTCAACCCTACGCGGCAGGGCACGCACTTGCCGCATGTCTGCGCATGGCACAGCTCCAAAAATGCCTTTGACATATCTATGGGACATAATCCTGACGGACTTGCCTCAATTCTTCTCTCCAAATCCTTATAAAGCTGTTCTACTACGACCTGCGCCCTATTCGGTATGGGAATTTCAAGTCTGCTCATTGGTTACCTCCTTATTCTTTTGTGCTGATCCTTCTCACTATATATAGGATTTACACTTTATGTAAGAGACTATGTAAGCTCTTACATAAAGTGTACACTGCATTTTCTGTTTTTGCAACAATTGATATAAATTAAACAAAGTCGCATATTCACACAATCGGGCAGGTGAAAACATAAAAAAAGGAGCATATGCCCCTTTTTATGCCTTTAAGAATGCAGTATAGCCTCTTACTGCCTCATATATATCAGCCTTGCTGCTGACCTCATACGGTGCGTGCATATTCATCACGGAGACACCGCTGTCTATCACATTCATTCCATACCTCGCCATAAACTTTGCTATGGTTCCGCCGCCGCCTGCATCAACCTTTCCAAGCTCCGCAAACTGATACATCACTTCCGCATCATCCATTATTTTCCGGATTTCTGCAATGTACTCCGCATTGGCATCGTTCGAATTCGCTTTTCCACGTGAACCAGTAAATTTATTAAATGTCAGTCCCTTTGCCAGAAATGCAGAATTATTTTTTTCATAGACACTTGCATACAGTGGGTCAAAGCCAGCGCTTACATCCGAAGAAAGCATCTTTGAATTCGCAAGCGCACGGCGTACCAAAAGCTGGGAATCTTTCTCTGTAGCCGCGACAAGCTCTGCCACAGCATTTTCAAAAAAGAGCGACTCCATGCCAGTTGCCCCTACACTGCCTATCTCCTCCTTGTCAGCCAGCAGGCAGCAGAGCGTGTTATCTGTAACCGTATCTGACATATCCAGCAGCGCAAAAAGTGAAGTGAACGCACATATCCTGTCGTCCTGTCCGTATGCAAGTATCATGCTCCTGTCAAATCCCAGATCTCTCGCTTTTCCTGCAGGCACAATCTCAAGCTCCGCCGAAAGAAAATCCTCCTCCTCAATCCCATATGACTCGGAAAGCATTTTGAGAATATTTGCTTTTACAGCCTCTTTCTCCTCCTTCTCCAAGTCTTCACTCTGCTCTATCGGACAATTTCCTATCAAAAGATCCAGATTTTCTCCCGCAATAACCTCTGTCGCCTTCTTTGTCATCTGCTCTCCTGCCAGATGCACAAGCAAATCTGTGATAACAAATACCGGATCGTCCTCCTTCTCACCGATGCTCACCGGAATCGTAGTTCCGTCCTTTTTTGCAATCACGCCATGGATTGCCAGTGGTATTGCCGTCCACTGATACTTCTTGATCCCGCCGTAATAATGCGTATCAAAATATGCAAAACCATCCTTTTCGTATAATGGGTTCTGCTTTACGTCAATCCTTGGGGAATCAATGTGCGCGCCAAGAATCCGCATCCCTCCGGACATCGGATTTCTTCCTATCTGAAAAAAAGCGACACACTTGTTCATCTGCACTGCATAAAGCTTGTCGCCTGCTTTAACTGCCTCGCCTTTTGCAAGGGTACTGTACAACTCTCTGTAACCCTTTTTTTCCGCCATATCTATAGCCGACATAACGCACTCACGCTCTGTCTTTCCCTCATCAAGACACTTTTTATAACGGCTGCACACCTCGTTCACTTTCTTTTTGTCTTCCTCAGTATATACGAGCCAGAGATTATCTTTTTTCATTTCGAAATACATCCTTTCGTTATTTAATCTTTCTCAAATTTTATTCTGCCATTTAGTGTACAAACTTATGTGCCTGTTCCATAAGTTCCTCCGCTACAGCCGACAGGTTCTGTGTCATGCCTGTGATATCCGAGATCACACTGTCCTGTGTCTCAACTGCTGCCAGCACTTCCTCACTGCCTGCAGCATTTTCCTCGGATGCCGCCGAGATTCCCTCTATCATCTGCACAATAATCTGTTTGCTGTCCGCCATATCGTTGCTTGACTCGTAGAGCGTATTGACACTTGACTGCACGCTCTCAAGACACTGTTCAATCTGTATAAAGTTTTCCCTAGTCTCCCCTACACTGCGCTCCTGCTCCTCGAAAATTTTCTCCATGCTCTCCATATTCCGGGTAGCTTCCGCCGTCTTCTCAAGAAGCTCCTGTATGATGCTTCCTATCTCGTTGGTCAGATTGTTGGTCTCCTCTGCAAGTCCCCCGATTTCCTCTGCGACAACCGCAAATCCCCTGCCTGCTTCTCCTGCCCTTGCTGCCTCTATCGCAGCGTTAATTGAAAGCAGGTTGGTCTGATCCGCAATATCATTAATCTTCTGACTTGTCATCTCTATCTTCTGCGCCTGCTCGTTGTTCTGCTGCATCGCCTCCCGCACAACAGAAATGCTCTCGCGGCTCTTAACAGTCTTGTCTATCAAGTCCTTAATCGCGGCAAGACCACTGTTTTTCACATTATCCATCTGGTTTGCATTGCTTCTGAGATTCTCCGTATCACTCAAATTTCTCATTATGAGTCCGTCAAGCTTTGCTACTTCATTTGCACTCGTGGTTGCCTCATCCGCCTGTGACATGGCAGCATTGCTCAAATCATTCATCGTAGCACTGATTTCATCCGACGACTTCTTAATCTGCATTGTCTGATCCGCAAGTGTGGATGCATTATCTGACAAGGTAACTGCCGACTGGTCAATCCGTGTCACAATGTCCCGCAAATTGTCAAACATCAGCACAATATTTCTGCTGATACTTCCTAACTCATCCTTTCGTGTCGTCATGGCGCGTACACCCGCCATATCCTCCTCTGTCAGATCATACCGCGCAATTCTGTGTATCTCCGCCACAGACCTTTTCAACGGCGTTACTACCAGAATTTCCATTATCACGGCCAGTATAATCAACGCAATAATTCCCACCGTGAGACTTACTGCTGTCATCATCGTGACTGTTCCCATAATCTCTGCCTTAGCTTCTGCCATGGATATTCCTGATATCCTCACAACTTCTTTCTCCATCATTTTACAGGCAATCACATTGTTTATAGAAAATGCAAATACGAGAACAATGAACATCACAACCCCGATGGTCACGATAATAGAAACTTTTTTGTAAACCTTGTTACTCTCCATATGTATGTGCCTCCCAGATTATAAAAATATTTACCTATAAATTATAAAATATTTTTTATCATTTTTCAATTATTTTGAGAAATACTGTTCAGACAGGACTTATAGCGTTACTGTTCACACCTACGCCAAAGTAGTAGGAATCATGCGCCAAAATGCTTGCCTTTTAGCATTTTGTGTGCAAAATCTGTTATAATTCACACCTCAATAACTTATAAGCTGATGAAAACTGGCGTTGGTGTGAATTGTAACCTTATAGCGTGTTTGAAAAATCATTCCTGCCATCTTCATAACGACCCGGGAGTTTGACAGTTGAATATGAAAAAAATCGCTTGCAGGCCGTATAAAACCTGCTTATTTTATGTCAAATTTCT
>JAIECJ010000183.1 GCA_029068555.1 Lachnospiraceae bacterium | reverse complement strand
GTAGTGGGAATCATGCGCCAAAATGCTTGCCTTTTAGCATTTTGTGTGCAAAATCTGTTATAATTCACACCGCAATACCTTATAAGCTGATGAAAACTGGCGTTGGTGTGAATTGTAACAACAGTTCAGCTTTCGGCTCCCTGTTACAGACATCGATCCATGCAAATTCGCTTCGCGATAGCTTGATGTATCTTGATTTGCAACATTTTTCAGACTCTTATCAATCTTCATAATCCATGCAGACTCTTGTTTTCGTATATGGACGAACTTTTCCGTCCGCCACTGCTACATGTTCAGGATGCACCGCATATCCTTTCAGTGCCTCCTTATTCTCAAAAGATGAGTCAAGCATCACATCTGCATTGGAAGATGCCAGCGGATTTATCTCCACTTTAATATCAATCAAACCGGGTATTTTTCCCTTAAGTGATTCAAGTCCTGCCTTAATTCCAGCCTTTATCTGCACTTTTTCACTCTCGGACAGTTCATCCCTTAACTGCCACAATATCACATGTTTCACCATTGTCTCTATCTCCTATCCTGTTTCTTTATTAAATTCCCCTGTCCTTTTTGAGCAGTTCAAAAAAATCCTCCTGCGGCATAGGTCTGGCAAAATAGTACCCCTGCACATTGTCACACCCAATCTTATCAAGCAGCTCCACCTGTTCCTTTGTCTCCACGCCTTCCGCCAACAGTCCAAGCCCCAATTCCTGTGCCATGGAAACCATATGCTCCAGTATCAGTTTCCCTTTGTCGGACGCCATCATATTATCCATAAACTTCTTGTCCAGCTTAATCACGTCAAACGGTGTCTCAAGCAGAACATTCAGTGATGAATACCCGCTTCCGAAATCATCCATCAGCAGCGTGAACCCGTCAATCTTTAGGCGCATCGCCACCTGACCAATCTGCTCATCATTGGCAGTTTCTGTTATTTCAAGCTCCAAGAGCGACTTTTCTATCTGATGCTTTTTGATATCCTCCATCAAAACCCGTATAAAATCCATCTCTTTCAAATGATGTCTTGACACATTTACTGACACCGGACAGTCATTGATACCGATATCCATACAATTCCTGATAAAATGGCTTGCTTCCTCCCAGATATAGTAGTCAACCATCTTGATAAATCCATTTTCCTCAAGAACCGGGATAAATTCATTGGGATATATCATCCCCCTTCCAGGATGTGTCCACCGCACCAGCGCTTCCGCACCAACAATTTTATTCTGTGAAATGCTGTACTTTGGCTGAAGATACATTTTAAACTGTTTTTCTTCTATGGCAGAATGCATATTTTCCTCTATAAATTTGCGTGTATAAAGAAGTTCTTTAAACTGTTCCTCATAAAATATTACGTTGGAGACAATATTTTCTTTTGCTGCCGTTCTCGCCATCGCTGCCCGATCTTCCATTTGACGAATCTCCATCCCCTTGTCGTCGACAGAATAAACGCCAAAAGCAAGCTGGAGCTTGACATTCTTAAACAACGCAGATGCATCTTCAATGCTTCGAATAAATTCTAAAAGCTGTTTATCCGTGTCATATTCTGTGACCACCATAAACACATCACTTCTAAGGTTTAAGAAAAACTGCCTGTCATTGCACAATTCCTTGAGATTGTCCTTGATAAAAAACAAAACCTCATCACCAAATTTCTCCCCGTAAAGGTCATTGATGATTTTAAACCGTCTGACATCAAACTGTATAAATCCGATTTTCTTACCCGAAGAAAGCAAAAGGTCATGGACATTGTTCCGAAATCGGTTTTGTTTGTTCACACTTTTTATCACAGTCTGTATCTTCTCCGCCGCCTCAAACTCAACAGCATTCAGTCGAATATATCCCCCATCCTCTTCATGCCGCTTCAGAATGTCTTCTATAATCTCTATACTTGCCTGCAGCACATGGGGGCATACCTTTTTTACCAGTCCCTCCCTGCGAATTTCGGCAAGTTCGTCAGGTTTTGAAAAATCTTTTCCCAGAATTTCCCTGCAAAGTGTCTTTCCCCCCATCTTGTCACGAAACCGGTAATAAAACTCGTCTGCATTTTTATATCCGAATGCCTCTAGTTCTTTGTCCTGTGGGTCATACAATCCAAATGCCATGCCGAATATCATCATTGCTGCTGTTATACATCCGCACAACTCGCCGCGGTGCATACCGCCGCCAAAACAGGTGCTGATCTTCATAACATTCTTTAGATTATAGCCAAACTCTTCAGCAAATGCCCCTGCAAGCGCCTGCGAACAGTGAAACTCCTGCAGCAAAAAATCAGTTGCTTTCTCTATATGTGTCAATATGATAACCCCTTTCCAAAAGAAACGACATTTCTTTTCAATCATATCATCATTATATACTAACATACCTGCAATCCACAACTGTTTTTTGTGTAAAATTTAATAAACACCCCGCAACGGTTACAATTCACACCAACGCCAGTTTTCATCAGCTTATAAGTTATTGAGGTGTGAATTATAACAGATTTTGCACAC
>JAIECJ010000182.1 GCA_029068555.1 Lachnospiraceae bacterium | reverse complement strand
TATTTGAGCAACTTCACTTTCAAAGCGAGCTATATCTTTCTCAATTTTCATCGGATTGTCAATATTGTTTATATCATCACGGTATAAATTCCTAATCATAAAAATCTCTTTGGTTTTTCTAATGATTGTTTTTGAAGTCTTTTTGTTATAGAAATACAAACGACTTCTATCATCAAAACAAAAATTCCTTAAAATAAATTGTGGAATATAATGATGTTTTACTGGATCTTTATTCATCACATATTGCTCCTTCATATTGCTAAACTGGAATGTTACCTTTTTTACTTGCTAAATTCCACTCCATGAATAAATTTATATCTTCAATTGCATCTCTGATACGCCAATTAAATTCCTTATTCTCCCTTAGCTCTTTTAATAAATATGGTTTAACAATTCTTTTGTCCAATTTTCTATGATTTCTTGCAATATATGCAAGCCCTAATGCAGCATTAGCTCTTATTGCCGGATTGCTATGCTCCATAAGTTTTATGCAAATATCTTGTGCTGATTTCCAATCCTTTGCATATTCGCCTATGTTTAATGAAAGCAATAACAATTCATCCTCATCCCCATTTTTCAATTGTACCTGTGCAAGTTCTGATGATATTGGTATCAAAGGTCTGTACACTGATTTACTCACACAACCTCCATAAAATTCAAATTGCCACTTCTGTTTATCTACTCTGCATCTGACTCCATGATTTGATAATATATTTTTGATCCGCCAAACTGTGATCTATCGAACTATTTAACACCCTTAGCTTAACACAATTTTTCGCATATTACCATATGATGTGTTTAATTCATTTTCTCAAAAAAAGCAGGGACTCTCTCGAATCTCTGCTCTCATGGTTGTCATTTTCAATTATATAGCACAATTCCATTGCGTCCGTCAGTTTCAGGAAACGTTTTTCCGTAAGTATCCCCTTTGCCTTATCTGCATATAAGCTGATGAAAGTATCATCTATCTCCTAATTGCGTCCTGCAAGGCTCTCATATTCCTTTTTCAGACTGTCCGTATCCGCAAGATACTGTTTCTCCATTCTACGGCTCAATCTGCCATAAAACGCTTCCTTGTCCTTTAATGCCATAGCCGCAACTTCCTGTATGTCCGAAAGCACAAGGTTATATAAATCTCTCGCTTCGATTTTTTGGCTTGTGCAGGCATTTTACCTAAACGGTTATAAGTCTGGCAGATATAATATGCCTTGTCTATCGGCTCACGTTCTTTCCCTGTCCGGCGGTTATAGCACTTCAATCTGCAATAAAGGGCAGTAAGTAATGGACTGGTAGTCTTAGCATTGATTTTCCTGTTCATAGGTTCTCTCCTTTATGAACAGGGACACGATGCAATTATACTACCATGTCCCCACCCCGATTTCAATATTTAATTCAAAAACTTAGTTTAAACTGTCTGCATGTCTTTTTTTCTTGAAATGTGTTCCTCCGTCTTTTTTTCTATAAGCTGTTCAAAAGCTTCCTGCATGGTCTGTGTACCGCCAAATTCCCTTGTCACAACAAATCTTGTCTGCCCCTTTATTTCTTTTTTCACTTCTCTGTCTGCAACCATAAAATTATTCCTGTCCTTTCTGCGGTCATTTTACCGCCCGTAATAGTTCAATCCTTGTCACCTCTCTGTACAGAGAGATAAATCTGCATAAAAACAGCATTGAAGATGACCATTCCCCAATGCCAAATACCGCTCTATGTCTCTTATTTTTCCCCTGTCAGTATCTTTTTTGCTTTATCCCTGTTGCCCCGCCCCAGTCCAAAACGGTAATTCCTGCCACCAAAGAATATAGGATACAGCGTTCCATGATACGGTCATATATCCTTGCGTGTTCCAAATCCTTCGGGTTTCCCAATATATTAAGCTGTATGTTTGTCGTGATGATGAAAGGCTTTCCCGACTTGTAACGTTCATCAATGACCGTATAAACTGTTTCGAGCGTATACTGGCTTTCCCTCTCAATCCACTGACGAGATACTTTCTTATGATGGAAATAACATCCCCATCTTTGATTGTTCTACCAATAATAGTTATCAGTTTGTCATGTTTCACTGTGTCAAAGAACTTTTCCATGTCAATGTCTACAATCCAGTCATTTCCGTCATTCATCAAATCCAGTGCCATTTGGATTGCTTGTTGTGCACATCTATTCGGTCTGAATCCGTAACTATGGTCATGAAACTGTTCCTCGTAGATTGGTGTTAATACCTGTGCAATGGCTTGTTGTATAAATCTATCTGTTACTGTTGGTACTCCTAGGTTTCTGACACCGCCCTCAGGCTTTGGTATCTCCACTCTTCGTACTGCTTGAGGTTTGTATTTCCTTGCCCTCAACTGTTCCTTGATGTTTTCGCCGTTCCTTTCAAGATGTTCTTTGAGTTCTGTGTACTTCATTCCGTCCACACCCTCCGCACCTTTATTCCGTACGACTTGCAGATATGCTCTATTGAGGTTATCGCTAGATAGTATCTGCTCCATTAGATTACTTGTGTCCATGCGTTCTTTCCTTTCCGTCTCGCTTGATTTGACCATCTTTTACCCGATTGGTTACGGCAGATGTTGCCATCTCTGCAATACGGGACATACTCAAACTTATTGATTGTTCGCCCCTTTGCTCCATCTCCATTACAGAGACTTCCTCACTACTATGGGCTCGGCTGACTTCTCACAGTTCGTTGTTATTAGGTTAATGAAACCTCTGTGAGACTTCCACACTTAAGGTGCACGCTCTTTCTCTCCATATATCCGCCGCATTTACTCTGCTACTACAAATGTAGTAGTTATTAGACTTCGTTGCTTTTGGCCAACTTATCTCTCGTAGCCTAGAGCGTGTTTGAAAAATGCTTTCTGCCAGATGTGCGTCACAATTTGTGGGAGATTTGTGCCAAATGAAGGGCG
>JAIECJ010000181.1 GCA_029068555.1 Lachnospiraceae bacterium | reverse complement strand
GAAAACCGATGGTTCTGACTGAGATTAGTCTATATCATCGGTTTCTTTAGGTCAAGTTGGCCTCTGAACAGTAACATCATATGTATAACTCCTTAATACCTGTTCCCCAAGCCTTTCCTCTGTCAGGTTTCCGCGGCTGTCATAGCGATAACTGTATGTTTCCGCGTCCAGTGTCATCGCGGTGAGCTGGTTCATGGCATTGTACTGGTATGCTGCCGCCGTTTTTCCGCCTGCCTGCTTTTGGATTCTGTTTCCAAGCGTGTCATAGAGGTAGCTTTCCGTATTTTCGCCGTCGCTGTATGATGCCAGCTGCCCGAGCGCATCGTATGTATAGCTCCTGCTGAATGCATACTCCGGTATGGATGACGTGCCCGTATGTGTCTTGATACGTCCGAGTGCGTCATATGTGATCTGCTCGCTGGCGCGTGTGTCCACGCCGAAAAGGCGTTCCACCGTTACCGGCCTGTTGTTTTTGTCATAGGTGTACGATACGGTGTTTCCCGGCTGTACTGCCTTTGTCAGGTTCCCTGCGCTGTCGTAGGTGTAGGATGCTGACCGCATTGCCGCGTCGGTTATCTTTTTGAGCCTGTCGTTCTTGTCGAATGCAAATGCCGCCCTGCTTCCGTCCGGATAAACGATGCCCGTGCGCCTGCCCATCGCGTCATACTCATAGGAAGTCTCCCTTCCCTGCGGGTCTTTCGCCTTTGTAAGTCTGCCGAGTGTATCCCTTGTAAATGATGTCGTGCCGGTCCAGTCCTGCATCTCCACAAGCTGTCCCCTGCTGTTGTAGCGGAACTTTGCCTCTTTGTCCGTGCCGTACTGTATCCGTGTGGGCAGGTTGTTGAGGTCGTAGGTCACGACGGTGCGGTTCTGTTCGCCGTCCACGATTTCCGTTATGTTCCCGTTTCCGTCATAGCTGTAACTCTTTTCCTCAAGCAGTGGACTGATCTCCCTGATCATGCAGCTGCGCCTGTCATAGTGATAGAGTGTGATACAGGCTTTTTCTTCCCCTGCCTCCCTGTATTCTTTGATACAGTTGTCCAGCGCGTCATACTCAAATGCTGTCTTATTCCCAAGTGCATCCGTCACTGCTGTAAGATTCCCATTTCCGTCGTATGCATATGATGTCACATTTCCAAGCGCGTCCGTCACCGTGGCAATCCTGCCGTCCGCCGTGTAGGTAAAGGAAGTTTTCTTTCCCATTGCATCCGTAACGGCTGTCACCTGCCCGAGTGCGTCGTGCGTGTATGATGTGGTGTTTCCAAGTACGTCGCGCATGGTCTTCACCTGCCCGAGTGCATTGTAGGCATACTCAATGGTCTCGCCCTCCGCCAGCGTGATCTTTGTCAGGTTTCCGTTCGGCGAGTATTCATATGCCGTGGTGTTGCCGTTGGCATCCGTCTGCGTGAGCACCCTGCCCATGGAATCATATGTGTATGCCATGCTGTTGCCGGCCGCGTCCGAAATTCCCGTCAGTCTGCCTCTGCTGTCATACGTGTAGTCTGTCCGCACGCCTTCCTGGTCCGTGACTGCCGCCAGTCTGCCTGATGCCGTATATTCCATGGAAATGCCTGCGCCGTTGTATGCGGCTGCCTCCGTCAGTCTGTCCAGACAGTCATATGCATACGTCCAGATATTTCCGTTCGCATCCGTATACTGCACCACATTTCCTGCCGCATCATACACACAGAAGCTGCTGTGGCCTTCCTCGTCCGTTATTCCTGTTAGTCTGTCCTGACTGTCATAGGTGTACTGCCTGATGCCGCCTGCCGCATTTGTCTCCCTTGTTAGGTTTCCGTTGCCGTCATATTCGTATACGGTCCTTCCGCCGCAGGCATCCGTCACTGCCGCAGGCATTCCCCTGTCGTCATACTCATATGTGACAGTACCGCCTGCCGCATCTGTTACCTTTGTTACGCGGTCATTCGCGTCATATTCATATGCCGTCACGTTTCCAAGGGCATCCGTGATCGTAAGGCAGTTGCCGTTCTTATCATACGTATATCCTGTTACTGCACCGTTTGGCGCCTTTTCTTCCGATATACGCCCCGCGCTGTCATAGGCGTATGTGGTTCGGTTTGTCTCCTTATCTTTATAGGAAACCACGTTTCCATCCGCATCATAATCAGCTGTCTCCATATTTCCGCAGGCATCCTCAACGGATTCGAGTCTGCCCAGTGCATCATAGGTAAATTTTACGGTCTCGTCCTCCCTTGTGATGGAGAGCAGCCTGTCTTCCTTGTCATAACTGTACGCTGTGACAATTCCTTCCTCGTCTGTCATGGACAGTATGTTCCCATTGCTGTCATAGGCATACTCCACCGTGTTTCCAAGGGCATCCGTAACCTTCGTGACATTGCCTGCATGGTCATAGTGGTATGCCGTCATGCGCCCCTTTTCATCCGTCACGCCTGTGACCTGTCCCATGACATCATACGCGTAGCTGATTTCCCCGCCTGCCGCATTCCTTACGACAGTGAGCCTGTCCGCGTCGTCAAAGGTATAGCTGGTGGTGTTACCGTTTTTATCCGTATAGGATGTCACGCTGCCCCACTGGTTATGCTGGTAAGCTGTCCGGTATCCCATTGGATCCTGCTCTGCCGCAAGATTCCCCTCATCATCATAGGTAAAGGTGCGGACTTTCCCCATTGCATCCGTAACAGACACGAGCTGCCCTGCTTCATTGTATGCAAACTGCTGCGTGCCGCCCATTCTGTCCGTAACACCCGTACAGCTTCCGTTTGCGTCGTAGCTGTATAGGATTTCCCCGTCGGCGTCAGACACGCTTAACAGGTCGCCGTCCTTTGAATAGGTGTATTCGACGGTATTCCCTGCGGGGGATGTATAAGATGTCAGGCGTCCCGCGTCATCATGTACGTACCGGTATATGTTTCCAAGACAGTCTCCAGCCTCCTGCAGATGGCCTTTCCCGTCATAAGCATAGCTCCACAGAGAACCGTTTCTGTCTGTGTAAGCCGTAAGGTTGTCCCGGGAATCATATTCAAAGCGCGATACATTTCCGTTCCCGTCTGTCATGGATGTCAGGTTGTTGTTTCCGTCATAAGTATAAAGTGTTGTCGTCTTATCCCTATTTTCCACCGATACCGGCTGGTTGTTCTCATTGTAACTGATTTTTTCTTCCGTTTCGTCAGGATAGGTGATGCAGGTCATGCGTCCCTTCCCGTCATACTGCATTTTTGTGACATTTCCGAACACATCCGTCTGCTCGATCAGGCTTCCGATACTGTCAAACTTATTATGGATTCCTGTCTCGGAGTTCCTTACATCCGTGATATTGCCGTATATGTCGTAAGTATATCTGGTATAATATCTGTCTCCCGTGTAGCAGTATGTTTCCCTGTCCGTTTCATTATAGACAACCCTGTTTTCCACCCTGCCTGTCATGGTCTGTCTGACAATCCGCTGTTTCTCATCATATGTATTGACCAGATAGCCTGCACCTGTAAAATCAGTGACGGTAAGGAGGTTTCCGGCATCATCATAAGTAAAGCTGATGCTCTCGCCGTCTGCATTCCTTATCGCTGCAAGGCATTTATCTTTATACAGCAGGCTTACTTCATTCCCCGTCTCGTCCGCTACTTTCGCAATATATCCATTCTGATAAGTAAATATCAGCTTCTCGCCATGTCTGCCCGTGATTTCCAAAATCTTTCCATCCATGTCTGTCCGGACACGGTACTCCGTGAGCCCATCCTCTTTTATATAAGCAAGATGGCTGCTGTTATTATAGTGGTATTCTGTCCCGTCTATGTCTGTCACATAATAGTCGAAATTCTCGTCGCGTCCGAGACTGTACGTGGACTTGACACCTTCTGCCAGACAGTGCTGATGTTCCCCGACTCTGTAAAATGGAATGATACTGCCGTCAGGTGTCTCAAAGTATACATATGTTTCATCTGCATAGAGCATGTAGTTAAAAGAATGTGTCCATTTTTTACCCATCTTTCCGTAACGGCTGCCGCGCTGGGACTCATACATCGGCACAAACTCGAGACTGTCCCTGCCGTTTCTTGCAAGCCATGTATGCTGCCACATAAAGGCGCCTGTCACAACATTTACAGGATCAAGCTCTGTGTAAGCCTGTTTTCTATCAGGGTATTTCTTCTTTGGCTTTCTTGGCGGGATTCCTGTATCTTTCTGGTGTGACGGTTCGGGGGTTGTTTTTTCCGGAAGTGTTCTTATTTTCTGTGGTGTGCCGTATCTGCTCGAGCCGTCTGCATTGTTACACCGCACCGCATAGGTATGCTCCGTATCGGGCTCCAGTCCTTCTATGTCTTTTGATGGATCTGTCGTTCTGTGCGGTGTCCCGTCAAACAGCACATCATAACTTGTGGCTCCATCCACTGCAGGCCAGCTTAGCGTAACTTTGTCCTTTGTTGCGGATGCATGCGGAGAGGATGGCGCCTTTGGTGTTGTCCTGACTTTTTTCGGGGCGCTCGGTTTACTGCTTCCTCCCGCATTCTTAGCGCTGACACTGACATCATGGTCCGTATTCGGGGAGAGTCCGCCTGCTTTATGGGAATTGCCTGATGCGCTGTATTTCTTTCCATCCACATCAACCTCATATCCATCTGCACCGTCAGACGCATCCCAGCTGAGGTCTGCCGAGTCTTCATCCGTGGATGCTTTCACGCCTGTCGGCGATTTGGGTGCCGTATGCGCTGTCTTTTCCGGACTGTACGCACTGGCGCCATCTGCATTCTTTGTGCGCACCTTGTACGGATACTTTGTATTTGGCTCCAGCCCTGTCACTTTCTTACTGGTTCCAGTCTCATTGCTTGTCTCTCCATTGAAACTAAGCTCATAGCCTGTCGCGCCGCTGACTGCGTCCCACTTTAATTCCACTTCGGTATCTGCATTTCTTGAAGTGATATTGGCAGGTGCCTTTGGCGCTGTCGTCACCGTCTGCTCTGGACTATAGGCTCCTGCCCCATATGTATTCTTTGCCCTGACCTTGTATCTGTACGCTGTATTCGCCTCAAGTCCTGTAAGCGTCTTCTCCGGCAGTGTCTGGCTGTATGTCTCTCCATTGAACATCAAATCATAACCTGTCGCATTGCTGACTGCACTCCAGCTAAGTGTCACGGAATTATCTGAAGAACATTTGGTTATTCTGGATGGCGCTGCAGGAAGGAGTGATTGTGTCGTCACTGACCGGACAATGCCATATGCACCTGTTCCGTCTGCATTTTTACAGCATATTTTATAATTATACGTTGTATTTTGCTGCAGTCCGCTGACAGTAAGCGATGTGGTGGTATTGCCGTTTACATTGTAATCCCTGTCATTGAAATTCACGATATATCCTGTCGCTCCCGGCATCCTGTACCAGTTTATTGTTACTGCATTTGCAGTGCTTTGCGCATTAACAGTTGTCGGTGCACTCGGCACTGTTGTCACTGTCTGCTCCACACTGTATGCACCTGCACCATCCGCATTTCTCGCCCGCACCTGATAGTTGTACTCCCTGCCGCTGGTAAGTCCTGTCAGCGTCTTGCTGGTTGTAGTCACACTGTAAGTATTTCTGTTAAAATATAAATCATAACTGGACGCATTTGGTACCGCATTCCAACTGATTGTCACGGAATTATCTGTTGCCTTTTTCTGTATCCCCGCAGGCACTCCCGGAAGCAGCGCCTGTGTTGTCACTGATCTGCTGGTACTGTACGCTCCTGTTCCATCTACGCTTTTACAGCACACCCTGTAACTGTATGTTGTCTTTGGATTCAGTCCGCTGACTGTATAGGATGTTGCTGCCGCACCTATATGATAATCTTTATTGTTGAGATTGAGAACATACCCTGTCGCACCGGTTACTTTATTCCAGCTTACAGTTACTGTATTCGCCGTACTTGCTGCACTGATGCTTGTCGGTGCCTTTGGCGCTGTTGTCACAGTCTGCTCCGCGCTGTATGCACCTGCGCCGTCTGCATTTTTTGCACGAACCTGATATTTGTAACCAGTGTTGCTGCTAAGACCTGTCACTGTCTTACTGGTTGTAGTCAGACTGTATACTTTTCCGAGAAATATAAAATCATATCCTGTTGCATTTGCGACCGGATTCCAACTGATGGTTACGGAATTATCCGTTGCCTTTTTCTGTATCCCGGCAGGCACACCCGGAACCGCTCCCTTTGTTGTCACTGACCGGCTGGTACTGTACGCTCCTGTTCCGTCCGCATTTTTACAGCACATCTTGTAACTGTATGTTGTCTTTGGATTCAGTCCGCTGACTGTATAGGAAGTGGCGTCTGCTCCTATGTTATAATCCTTATTGTTGAAATTGAGGGTATACCCTGTTGCCCCTGTTACTTTGTTCCAGCTTACTGTTGCTGCATTTGCAGCGCCTGTCGCACTGATACTTGTCGGTGCCTTTGGCGCTGTTGTCACAGTCTGCTCAGTACTGTATGCGCTTGTTCCATTGGCATTTTTGGCACGCACCTGGAATTTATAACCAATATTGGCTGAGAGCCCTGTAATCTCTTTGCTTGTTCCTGTCAGACTATATACATTTCCATTAAATTTTAAATCATATCCTGTCGCACCACTTACAGCAGACCAGCTGATCACTGCCGAACTGTCTGTCGATCTTTTTCCGATGCCGGAGGGCACCTGCGGCACCTGAGCGGACGGTGCCTGTGTTTTAATGCTTTTTACAGTGCTGAAGGCTCCCGCGCCATCCGCGTTATTGCAGCATATCTTATAATTGTAAGTGGTATTTGAACTAAGCTTGTCTATTGTCAGGGATGTGTTTCCCCCCGACACTACATGATTCTTGTTATTGAAGTTAACCGTATAAAGACCTGCTCCTGTCACCTTGTTCCACTTTATTGTCACTGCATTTGTCGTACTTGAGGCACTGATACTTGTCGGCGGTTTCGGTGCTGTTGTCACAGTCTGCTCCGCACTGTACGAACTTGTGCCGTTGGCATTTTTGGCACGTACCTGGAACCGGAATCCCACATTGGCGCTCAGACCTGTAATCGTCTTGCTTGTCGCTGTAAGGCTGTATGTACTTCCATTGAATTTCAAATCATAGCCTGTCGCATTCGACACCGGGCTCCAGCTGATTGCTGCTGACGTATCTGTTGATTTCTTTGTGATTCCAGAGGGCACTCCCGGAATTGCTGCTTTTGTTGTGACCGTCTGTGTTGCACTGTATGCTCCTGTCACATTACTGTTTTTTGCCCGGACTGCATAAGTGTGCTTTGAATTTTGCGCAAGCCCTGAAAAGGTATAATTTGTTTTTGTTGTGTTGTACACCCTGCCGTCAAACAGTATGTCATAGCTTGTTGCACCGGTTACGGGACTGAAGGTCAGGCTAATCGAAACAGTGCCTACATTTGCTTTTATATTAGTCGGAACGGTTAAGCTATTCGCGTAGAAATCAGTGGGCACTAACAGTTCTATCTCCTTGCTAGCCAAGCTACTGCCGCCTTTTTTCGTTGCCCACACTATAATGCGATACCCGACGCCTTGCCTTACCTTATCCGGAGTAACGCAGCTTGTTGCAGTCATCACCTCGTGATAAAAAACTTGGCTGCCAAAATCACGGATATACACCTGATAACTATCCGCACCAACCACGCTGGGCCATGAACACGATATTGTTCCATCTTTGTTCAATGTGGCCGTAACATTAAAATTATTGCTCATTTATTCTCTCCTTTTATCTTATTTTTGACTGGTCAACTATTTAAAAGGGAGAAAAATCCAAAAATGTAAACAAAATTTTTCTACTATTTTTGCATGTGCATTGTGTGGATGGTTTTCGCACCATTACCCAAGGTCAGCCGGCCGCTGGCAGAGACTACGTACATTGGCATATGGGGGTTATTGTTCACACCTACGCCAAAGTAGTGGGAATCATGCGCCAAAATGCTTGCCTTTTAGCATTTTGTGTGCAAAATCTG
>JAIECJ010000180.1 GCA_029068555.1 Lachnospiraceae bacterium | reverse complement strand
GGCTCATTCATCTGAGATATGTAACTAAAAAATCCTTGAAAAATAAGGAAAAAAGACTTGACTAAATAGGGAGGATTTGATATGTCACTAATCAATAAGGAAATTGTGGATTTCAAAGTTCAGTCGTTTGTAAACAATGCGTTTAAGGAAGTAACCAAGAAGGATGTGCTCGGAAAGTGGAGCGTATTCTTTTTCTATCCTGCGGATTTTACGTTCATCTGTCCGACAGAGCTTGAAGATTTGGCAAATAAGTATGAAGAGTTTAAAAAAATAGGATGTGAGATATACAGCGTTTCCTGCGATACGCATTTTGTGCATAAGGCATGGCATGATGTGTCCAAGACTATCAAAAAAATACAGTACCCGATGCTGGCTGATCCAACCGCAGTACTTGCAAGGGGCTTTGACGTTTTAATAGAGGAGGATGGTCTTGCAGAGCGGGGAAGCTTTATTGTCAATCCAGAGGGAAAGATTGTAGCATACGAGGTGATAGCAGGAAATGTCGGCCGAAATGCCGAGGAGCTGTTCCGCCGTGTACAGGCCTCGCAGTTTGTGGCAGAGCATGGAGACCAAGTATGTCCGGCAAAGTGGCAGCCTGGGGCAGAGACATTAAAGCCCAGCCTTGATTTAGTGGGACTGATTTAGCAGAAACATGTAGCGAAAAAGGAAGGTGGGATTTGACGGGCATGGTAGAAGCACATGACAGATTATATGATGTTGTTGTAGTAGGGGCTGGACCTGCGGGACTGTCTGCTGCAATTTATGCTGCGCGGGCAAAGTATAAGGTGCTGGTATTGGAGAAAGACAAAATAGGAGGACAGATAACCATAACCTCTGAAATTGTGAATTATCCGGGAGTGGAGCTGTCAGGCGGTAAAGAGCTGACAGAGCACATGCGCATACAGGCTGAAGGATTCGGGGCAGAGTTTGCAATAGCAGAAGTGCTTGACATGGATCTGGATAAGGACATGAAACTTCTACACACGACCAAGGGTGATTACGAAGCGCTTGGTGTTATCCTTGCGCCGGGAGCAAACCCCAGAAAACTAGGTTTTAAAGGAGAGAAAGCGTTTCAGGGCAGGGGAGTGGCTTACTGTGCCACTTGTGACGGTGAATTTTTTACAGGAAAAGATGTCTTTGTCATAGGCGGCGGCTTTGCGGCAGTCGAGGAGGGAATGTTTCTCACCAAGTATGCCAGAAAGGTCACGATGATAGTGCGTGAACCAGACTTTACCTGTGCGAAAACCGTATCGGACAAGTTAAAAGATTATGAAAACATTGAGACTGTATTTGAGACTGAGATTCTCGAGGCGGGAGGCGAGCATGCACTGTCGTATGCTGTATTCAGAAATAATGCTACAGGAGAAGATTGGCGGTATGATGCACCGCAGGGGGACACCTTTGGAATTTTTGTCTTTGCAGGATATGTGCCAAATACAGATTGGATAACGGACTGCGTGGAACGCGACGCACAGGGATATCTGCTTACGGACAGCAACAGGCAGACAAATATACCTGGCGTATTTGCGGCAGGTGATGTATGCGTGAAAAATCTCAGACAGGTGGTGACGGCGGTATCGGATGGGGCGGTTGCAGCGACTTCGCTTGAGAAAGCTGTGTCGGAGATTCATGCAAAACTGGATATTCCGGATTTGTATAAGGAGCCTGACCAGACGAAATCAAATTTAAAAGAAAATGGGAAAGATTACTTTACAAAAGGGGATGGATTTATCAGCAGCGAAATCAGGCAGCAGCTTGATGGTGTTTTTTCAAAGTTTGCATCCGGTGTCACTGTGAGGGCGTGGCTTGATGACAGTTCCCTTTCAGGAGAAATCAGGGGATTTTTAAATGAGCTTACAGGTATGACAGACAAGGTGGCATGGACAGAAAAAACAGCGGATGCATCTGATATGAAATTACCTGCGATTGAGATACTGGACAGCGCAGGTAAAAGCAGTGGAATATACTTTCATGGCGTGCCGGGCGGGCATGAGTTTAATTCTTTTATCATTGCATTGTACAATGTGGCAGGTCCCGGGCAGCAGCTTGACAGTCAGACCAGCGAAAAGATTAGGGCGCTTACCGCAGCGAAAAATATTAAAATTCTCGTGTCCCTCACATGCACCATGTGTCCGGAGTCGGTGATGGCTGCCCAACGAATTGCGGCGGATTCGGAGCATGTTACGGCGGAGATGTTTGACCTGTCGCATTTTCCGGATTTGAAAGAGCGGTACAATGTCATGAGTGTGCCTTGTATTGTAATCAATGATGAAAAGATTGTGTTTGGAAAGAAAAATGTAGATGAAATGTTAGCACTGATCGCATAAAGGAATCTGAAAAAGATATTCAATGTCATGAATAAGGACATTGGATATCTTTTTATTTTCATATGAATATTTTGGTTTTCCTATTGACATATATTTGAATATATGATTAAATGTTCATATAAGAAAGGGAGTGACAGATTGAAAGATACAAGAATAACAACAGAGACAATGGAGGATTTGGCAGGTGTATTCAAAATATTCGGGGATTTCACAAGGCTCACAATCCTTTCGCTGCTCATGGAAAGTGGGGAGATGTGTGTGGGTGACATTGCCGAGCGGCTGAATATGACACAGTCGGGAGTCAGCCATCAGCTGGCGCTTTTAAAGCAGAGCAAGCTGGTAAAGACAAAACGTGAAGGAAAAAGCATCTATTACTCGATTGCAGACGAACACGTGTCAGAGATAATCCGCATCGGTATGGAACATATTTTAGAGTAAATGAAAAATTTTATAATGAAGAAAGGAAGGCAAATGAAATGAAAAAAACGTATAAGATTGAGGTAGACTGTGCGGCATGTGCGGCAAAAATGGAGGAAGCGGCAAGGAAGACAGCAGGTGTAAAGGAGGCGACAGTAGCGTTTATGCCCCAGAAAATGAAAGTTGAGTTTGAGGAGGGCGCTGACGAGTCAGCAGTCATGGCAGAGGTGTTAAAAAACTGCAAGAAGGTCGAATCTGACTGTGAAATTTTTTTATAAGTGTAAATAGAGAAATTACATATGAAATGGCTCTGTAACAGCCCGGCTTAGGACTTTGCACTTGCTGCAAAGTCCGTGAAACAAAGTTGAGGCTGAGATACATCAAGCCACGGTACGTGGTTTTGCATGGCTTGATGTCTGTAATAGGAAGCCGAAAGCTGAACTGTTATGGCTCCGCGTCAGATGCGGGAGCCATTTTGCGGCATACATAAATTGTACCAGATGAAAATGGAAAGGACGTGAAAGTATGACAAAGAAGCAAAAAAAAGTATTCGTCAGAATCATTATTTCAGCAGTGCTGGTTGTGGCGTTTGGACTGATGCCGATAGAAGACGGATATATCCGGCTGGCGCTGTTTCTCATTCCGTACCTGATTATCGGGTACGATATTTTAAAAAAAGCAGTGCTTGGGATTGTCAACGGGCAGGTGTTTGATGAAAACTTCCTGATGGCGCTTGCGACAGTAGGAGCCATTATCCTTGGGGAGTATACAGAGGGGACGGCGGTAATGCTCTTTTACCAGATAGGAGAGCTGTTTCAGAGCTATGCAGTGGGAAAGAGCCGCAGGAACATATCGGCGCTGATGGATATCCGCCCGGACTATGCTAATATTGAGCAGGATGGAGAGCTGGAACAGGTTGATCCGGACGATGTTGAAATTGGAACAATCATTGTCGTACAGCCTGGTGAAAAAGTTCCGATAGACGGGGTTATCGTAAGCGGAGTCTCCACGCTCAACACAAGTGCACTTACTGGGGAGAGTCTTCCGAGAGAGGTCGGCGAGGGGGACGAAGTCATCAGCGGCTGCGTCAATCTGTCAGGACTTCTGCGCATAGAGACAACGAAAGCGTTTGGGGAGTCCACGGTGTCAAAGATACTGGATTTAGTCGAGAATTCCAGTATGAAAAAGTCCAAATCGGAGAATTTTATCACAAGATTTGCCAGGTATTATACACCAGCAGTATGCATTGGCGCACTGGCGCTTGCCATGCTGCCACCCATGGTAAACATGATTATGGGAAATCCTGCCAACTGGTCACAGTGGGTTATCAGAGCGCTTACGACACTGGTTATAAGCTGTCCGTGTGCACTGGTTATTTCCATACCGCTTAGTTTTTTCGGCGGTATCGGCGGAGCATCCTCTCAGGGAGTGCTTGTAAAGGGTTCCAATTATCTCGAGGCGCTGTCAGAGACGAAATATGTTGTGTGTGATAAGACAGGCACATTGACAAAAGGTGTTTTTGAAGTGACGCACATTGAGCCTGCAGAGGGCGTATCGGACAACGAGCTTCTTGAGACGGCTGCCTGTGCAGAGAGCTATTCCAGCCATCCGATTAGCAGGAGTCTGAAAGAGGCATATGGAAAGCAAATAGATGCGTCAAGGATTTCGGATGTGGAGGAAATAAGCGGTCACGGGGTTTCGGCTGTCATTGACGGCAGAAAAGTGTCTGTTGGAAATGTCAAACTTATGAAAAAACTGGGCATTTCCTACACCAAACCACAAAAAGCAGGAACCGAGGTTCATGTGGCAATTGACGGAAATTATGCAGGGCATATCCTGATAGCGGATGTGGTGAAGCCAAATGCAGAGGCGGCAGTAGCAGGGTTGAAGGCGGCAGGTGTCCGACAGGTGATCATGCTGACCGGAGATGCTGCAAATGTAGCGGAAGCAGTGGCGGCACAGCTTGGCGTGGATGTCGTAAAAAGTGAACTTCTTCCGGCAGACAAGGTTGCAGAGGTGGAACGGCTGCTGGCCGAGAAAGGAAGTAAGGAGAGACTGGCGTTTGTCGGGGACGGCATCAATGATGCGCCGGTGCTTTCGAGGGCGGATATCGGTATTGCAATGGGGGCGCTTGGCTCAGACGCGGCGATTGAGGCAGCAGACATTGTACTGATGGATGACGACCCGCTAAAGATTGCCACAGCAATGAAAATTTCCAGAAAAACACTGGGTATTGTGCATCAGAATATAGTGTTTGCACTTGCTGTAAAATTTGCATGCCTTGCGCTGGGTGCGGTGGGCTTTGTAAATATGTGGTGGGCAATTTTTGCAGATGTGGGCGTGATGATTATTGCGGTGTTAAACGCCACAAGGACGTTGAAGTCCTGACAGGGAGAACAGACTACATGTCTGTTCTTTTTTTATCATATATGGTGCATATATGTACATGAATATGGATTGAGGCTTATAGAATATGAAGAAATCTAAACATTTGCGTGGATTTTATTAAAAGTTTATATTGCACAAAACACATAGTTAATAGTAAAATAGAAAGTAACTGTTCAGCATTCGGCTTTCCGTCACAGGCCTTAAGCCATGCAAAATCGCTGATATTTGCACCAAATTCAGTCACCATAAGGCATTGCCCTTTATGCCTTTGCCCCCTGCGCTTCCTTCATTTGGCCAGTCATCTGTAAGATGATTGAATCTCCCACAAACTGTGACGCACATCTGGCAGAAAGCATTTTTCAAACACACTCTAGAGCGTGTTTGAACGGTAACCTTAAATAGGTGCGATAGAAAAAATAATACGGAGTTCACCATGTATATATATATTTCACATTCAGATAAAAATGAAAATACGACAAAAAGAATATGCGAGATGCTGGAGTCTAACGATCATATATGTTTGTGTGCTTCACAGGGCAGTATTTCAGACAGCAGATGCGATGTGCTGCTTCTGATATTGTCCAATGACTCAAACCGTTCGGAGTCTGTATTGAAGGAGATTGAGTATGCGGTCAGCCACTGTGTACCTACGCTGGTCTATCAGATTGAGGATGTCCGGTTAAGTAAACCGCTTGAATATTTTTTGATGTCAAACCAGTGGATTGTAGGTAAGGACGCAGACAATTATGAGAAAATTCTGGAAGGCATTAAAAATATTGAGGACAACCGGTCACGGCAAAGCAAAGAGGACGGCAGGGATGATGAGACAAAGGACAAAAAACGGTCCGTTTTTACTGGGGAATATAAGGTTCGCAGCAAGAACAGAGACAAGAGGAAGCGGGTTCTTGAGCTGATAGAATTTATTGCAATTGCAGCGATATGCATTGCCATGTTTTTTCATGAAAAAGGATCCCGGGTGTCGTTTGAAAAGGGTTCTGCCGTTATATTTGGCACATATCTGGGTGAACCGATTCAATGGCGGGTACTTAAGGCGCATGAAAATGGGACCGCCACATTGATTTCCGAATATATTTTGACAAATAAGGCATTTGATGTACCAGAAAGCGGCATCTACAATATGGACGATGAAAATAATGATTATTGGAGTGTTGTTGAGACGGAGGCGGACCGGAATCTGGAATTACAGGAATATGTGCGCGGGAGCAGCCGCTGGGCGACTTCAGATATCAGGACATGGCTGAATTCGGACGAGGAGAACGTGACCTACGATGGGATCGGACCTGTTGCCAGTGCAACGTCAGAGAAAAAGAACGGATATGCAAATGAGGAGGGTTTTTTATTTGGCTTTACCGAACAGGAGAAGGAAGCGATCGTACCGACATTAAATATCACGCAGGGGAATGCCCTGGATAAGGAACCGATAGAGAGCACAGATCTGGTATGGCTGCTTTCACAGGAGGAATTGCTGTGGCTTAAGGATGCGGATGTCAAACTCTATGTAAAGCCCACAGAGCAGGCTATCGAGCAGGATCAGACAAACTATTACAATATATTTTCCCTGGTGTATGGGGTGGAGGAGTACTACTGGTGGCTGCGGGATCCTGTGGTGAATAAGTCGAGCAAGTGTTATTTGGTTGACAACGGTTACACTTCAGAGCTTTTGCAGACTACAGAAGCAGGCGTGAGCGGATTTGGGGTGCGCCCTGTGATAAGGGTGTATACAAAAAAAGTAAAAAACATTACACATAATTGAAAGGCATGATTGATATGTACAATATAGGTATTTGCGATGATGAGAAAGATACATGCACGCAGATAGCAAATATGGTTTACGAGTATGGCAGAAAGGAAAATGTGGAGATAGGAGTTTCGATATGGAACACAGGGGAGGCTCTTTATCAGGATTTGGCGGACAGGAAACCGGTTGACCTGCTTTTTTTGGATATTGACCTGGTTTCCACAAGCGGCATACAGATTGGGAGGCGCATAAGAAATGAGCTGGAAAATCCGGATATCAGCATAGCTTACATTTCTTCAAAAAGCAGTTATGCACTTGAACTTTTCAAGATTCATCCAATAGATTTTTTGATAAAACCAGTGAGCGCGCAGGATATCTGGGACACTATTAATGAGGCGCTTCGCCTGTACAATCGGGGCAATACCGTTTTTGATTACAGGGCAAATGGTTATAGCTGCAGAATTCCACATAAGTGCATCATTTACTTTTACAGCGAGAACAAAAAGATTAATATGGTAACGAAGGATTCGACAGTGCAGTTTACCGGCAAGATAAAGGATATTATTGAGATACTGCCGGAGAGTTTTATACAGATACATCAGTCTTATATTATCAATATGAATTATATCTGTGAATGCAGCTATGAGACTGTTAAAATGAGTGGAGGTGTCGAGCTGAATATCAGTCAGCCCTACAGAAAGATGGTAAGAAAATCCATTATGGATTACGCATGGGGACAGGATGATTAAAAATGTTACTATTACATATTGCGGTATTATATATTGTATATAGGTATATGCACTGCTTTTTTGACACTGCACAGGTGAAAAAAGCAACGGAACTGGCGGCATATGGTTTTTATTTTGTGACAGTCTGGCTGGTCAGTAATGGGTATAGCGATACTATGCTGCATTTTGCGGCAAACATGATATCTATTTTCCTGCTTGCGCAGATTTATCCCGGAAAACAAGGGAAAAAACTGGTTGCTGCATTCTTGCTACAGGGAATGAACCTGCTCTGTGAAGTCGCAGCACTGTATCTGGTGTATGACAGTGCAGGAAACAGTCCGGAAGTACACTACCTTATGTTCCTTTTGATGTTTGTATGTGAACGAATTATAGAAAAGTTCGGTATCAGGAACATGAGGGAGAGCACAGCGTTAAAGCATTGGGATTTGCTGATATTTCTGCCAATTATCACAGTTGCAGTGTTATTTATCATGCTCTCCGAGGATATCCAGAATCGGTATGTGGGGGTGACTGTCAGTATAGGTATGATTTTATTGAACCTGATTGTATTTTATATCTGTGACGAGCTTGTCGGTGCATATACCCGGCTGGAAGAACGCGCACTGGTTGAGAGACAGCTTGAGAGCTACTCAAACCAGCTGGATGTCATCATGAAGTCAGAGGAGAAAGTAAGGGGACTGCGCCATGATTTAAAACACCACCTCAGCGAAATACTGATGATGGCAGATGCGGACAAGACAACCGAAATCAAGGACTATGTCAGGGATATGCAGGTGTATATGACCTATGAGAGAGAGTATGCGAGCAGCGGCAATACGGACATTGACAGTCTGATTAACCTGATGCTTGACAAGGCAAAGAGTGAGTTGAAAAATGTCAAATGCAAAGTGTGTGTCCCACGGGAGCTAGATATACCGTCGTTTGACTGGAATATTATTCTCGGAAACCTGTTGGATAATGCAATATCTGCTGCGCGGAATTCAGGAGACAAATTTCTCCATATAAAAATTAATTACCAAAGGGGCATCCTTTTTATCCATATCAAAAATAGTTACAACGGTGAGCTGGTGAGGGCGGATGATAAATATATTACAACCAAGAATTATGACAGGACGGACAAGGCACAAATTCATGGTATAGGGATTAAAAATGTGAAGAGAATTGTGGAAAAATACAAGGGAACCACAGAAATCAGTGATGAGAATGGTATATTTGACGTGAGGATTCTGATGTATGTTTCCATCAAAACGAATACTGATATTGAAAACAACGGATTTCGCCATTTTACATAGTGATTTCGCCGTTTTTAACAAAAGCGGCTGCAAGTGTGATATAGTTTATAAAATTAAATGAGTTATCAGATGAGGTAAAAGGAAAGAACTATGACACGAACAGATGAAGAACGGTTTGTAAAAGGAGCATTCCGGGCATTGATTGAGAGAGGGGCAGCGACAGAGCAGATGCTGACTCCAAGTACGGTGACAGACTTGGATATTGTCAAATTTGAAAAGACTTTTGATATCCAGATTCCATCCCTTTTCAGGACATATCTAAAAGCATATTGTTATGATTTTTCAGTGATATGCGCACCTGTTCCTGTGGATGGCATGGAGCACTGGGAACCGGGAAGTGAGAAAGGGCTGTGGTGGATGGAACTGGTTTCCCTGCCAAAGGAGGATCCGCTGAAAAATCTTTACGCTTTTATGGAAAGCTTTCGTAGTATCTGTACGGATAGTGATCTGGTTAATCTGGGACTGGACAAAGTCAGAAACTTTATACCGATAGGTGAGTGGGATGGACTGCTATGTATGGACATTAATCAAACAGCTGTGCAGGAGAATAATCCTGAAACATGGCAGCTGTCAAGATTTGAACAGACGGTGTTTGACTGGGAGAAGGCAGGATATATTGATGAGAGAGGCGTGGTTACAGGAGCGAGGACAATTCCTGATTTTAAGACACTGCTGGAGATATATTTTTATGGGAAATATGACAGGGAATATGAAAGGCAGCTGAGGGAACGCGGCGAGGAAATGCCGGATTATGCTTTTTACATACAGAAATAAGATTGAGGGCGCTGGTGAACAGTGCCTTTTTATTTTTCTTTAAATTTCGCTTGTGGTATTCGCTGTAAGCAAATATAATATAATTAGGTGATACTGTGTATCGTCAATACATATGACATTCGAGGTGGGGGAATGAATAATGGAGAAAAACTTGCTGGAAGGCTGATTGCTCCTATGTATGTGCTGGGACTTGTGGGAATGATTTGTATTGTGTTAGGAGTGCATTTTACCAGACAATTTGATTTGGGTAAGAATGGGGTTTCTGACTATATAAATATTAGTGCTGACTGGACGCTGGATAAGGAGGGAACGCGGCAGGCGGATTTGGGTAGACTTGGAGAATACATGGATGAGCGCACTGGTATACTATCCATATATCACAGACTTCCAGATATGGACGGAGATGAGAGTCTGGTATTTCGCTCTAAGGATGTATATACAAAATTGCTGATTGATGAAAAAGTCGTTTTTGAGACAAATGTGTATGAGTCAAGATTTTACAACCGTTCTCCGGGAAATTTGTGGAATGTTGCAAAATTTCATGAAGATAGCGCCGGAAAGCTTGTCGAGATGCAGATTTATATGGTATATGATACGAATGCGATTACGGTTGACTCTACACTGTGGGGGGACAAGACAGATATTATTCTGACATTTTGCAAAGATAAGCTTTTTGGCATTGCGGTGAGCATGCTTATGATTATCATAGGTCTTGTCCTGATTGCATTTGACCTGATGCCTGCTTACAGCCATGCAAGAAAACACCACGGTATGGTATGGCTGGGACTGTACTCTGCACTGATTGGTGTGTGGAGTCTTATTGAGACAAATGCCATGCAGTTTTTTGTGGCGGATATGCGTATTTTGCAGCTTGTTGACAACATGATCATGATAGTGGACAGTATGCCATTGCTGCTGTACCTGGACTGTGAATACCAAATTTTTAAATTTAGGTTTATGCGATTGTTCTGTTATGCTGATGTGGTATACATATTGGTATCTGCAGGCGTGCAGCTTTCTGGATTGAATGACCTGCATGGTCTGCTTTCGGGTGCGATGCTGACATTGGTGGTAAGCTGCACCACGCTGCTGGTATGGGTGGTTTTCAGACTGAAAAATATGGTGAAAAGACATCAGCCTGTCTTAAACTATGTACTGCAATTGTCAGGACTATGTTCCCTGTGGATTTCGGCGCTGTTTGAGATGATGCGTTATTCCCAGTCCGATCACATGGACAGGGCGGAGTATCTCAGGGTCGGAATGCTGGTATTTGTCATATGTCTTGCCGTTAGCAGCCAGCTTGAGACATACAGACTGCTCGAAAACGGGCTTAAGTTTGATATCATTAGCAGCCTTGCATACTCGGACGGACTTACGGGGCTTGGCAACAGGACAGCTTACTTAGAGCAGCTTGAGGCATATGCAGGCGGGGAGGCAGGAATTTCGCAGCTTGGAATCGTGTTTCTGGATGTCAACAATCTAAAAAAGGTCAATGACAACCAAGGGCATGAAAAGGGGGATGAGCTGATCACTGTTGCTTCGAGAATTATATCCGACAGCTTCGGAAAACTGGGAAAATCATATCGCATTGGCGGTGACGAATTTTGCGTTTTGTTGACGGGGCTGGGGCTGCAGGATATGTATGAGAGAGGGCTCGTGGAATTTCAGAGACTGATAGATGAGGCAAACAGGGCAAAATGGTATACTTACGAGATACAAATAGCAAATGGATTTAGTATCTGTGATGTCATTGACAGGCAGAAGATAGACGAGGCGGTCATGGAAGCGGACAGTGCGATGTATGCAAACAAAAAAATGCTAAAGAGCAGAGCGGCAATGTCTGTATAAAAAATGAAAGGCAGGGATAAAGAAAATGGGCGGCTTTTTTGGAGTAGCATCACAGCAGGACTGTGTGTTTGATTTATTTTTTGGAATTGATTATCATTCGCACCTGGGAACGAGGCGCGGTGGCATGGCAGTTTATGGAAAAGACGGTTTTAACAGGGCGATTCATAACATTGAGAATGCACCGTTTCGGACAAAGTTTGACAAGGATGTCAATGAGATGCATGGAAATTACGGAATAGGCTGTATCTCGGATTATGAGCCGCAGCCGTTGATCATCCGCTCGCATCATGGCACGTATGCGTTGACAACGGTGGGAAAGATTAATAACACGGACGAGTTGATACAGCGTTTGTTTGATGTGGGACATGCACATTTTCAGGAGATGAGCGGCGGGGAGGTTAATGCCACCGAGCTTGTTGCGGCACTAATTAACCGCAGGGAAAATTTAATAGAAGGTATTAACTTTGCGCTGGATGTTATTGAGGGATCACTGTCGATTCTTTTGATGAATAAGGCGGGAATCTATGCAGCGAGAGATAAGTATGGAAGGACGCCGGTTACAGTCGGAAGAAAAGAGGATGGTTTCTGTGCATCTTTTGAGAACTTCGCATACAAAAATCTCGGATATGTGGACTACAAGGAACTGGGACCCGGAGAAGTTGTGGTGATGACAGAGAAAAACTGTGTTACACTGGTTAATCCGCAGAGTGATATGAAAATCTGTACATTTTTATGGGTTTATTATGGATATCCGGCAAGCTCGTATGAGGGGGTCAGTGTCGAGCAGATGCGCTATCGTTGTGGTGAGAAGATGGCACAGCGTGACAATGCAGAGCCCGATATTGTGGCGGGGGTACCGGATTCCGGCATCGCGCATGCGGTGGGTTATGCGAACGAATCGGGTATTCCGTTTTCTAGGCCGTTTATCAAGTATACGCCGACATGGCCGCGCTCTTTTATGCCAACAATACAGAGCAAGCGTAATCTCATAGCTAAGATGAAGCTGCTGGCAGTTGACGACTTGATTAAGGATAAGAGCCTGCTTTTGATTGACGACTCCATTGTCAGAGGAACGCAGCTGCGGGAGACGACAGAGTTTCTGTACCAGAGCGGTGCGAAGGAAGTGCACATCAGACCCGCCTGTCCACCGTTATTGTATGGTTGTAAATACCTGAATTTTTCACGATCCTCATCGGAGCTGGATCTGATTACCAGACGAGTGATTGAGCGGCTGGAAAATGGAAATGTGACGAAAGAGATTCTTGAGGAGTATGCAGACCCTGAATCCGAGAAGTATGGACAGATGGTTGAGGAGATTCGCAAAGAGTTGAATTTTACTTCGCTTCGTTTTAACAGACTGGATGACATGCTTGACGCAACAGGGCTGGATCGCTGTAAGCTGTGCACATACTGCTGGGATGGGAAAGAATAGGGCAAAGAGAAAAATGCTGCAGTGAGCGTGTTTCCGCTGGGGCGAAAGAACTGACATCGTCTGCTGAGGAACTGAACGAACAGGTTGTCCGTTTCAAAATCAGAGAGGAGATTCTGATGGGGGATGGCAAAAAGTTGTATGAATGCAAATGCGATACACAAAATTTACAATCCGATAACGGCGACTCCGTTTCAATGTACCGAGGACTACATGGAATTTGCGCCCTGTGATGCACTGAAACCGTATATCCGGTGTTTCTGGGGCTCAAGGAGGGCAGTCGCGCATGAGGAAAACAGTACAGCCGAAATGGGAATCGTGATACCCGATACCTGTATGGACATTATCTTTACGGTGGATTTCACGAACAATTGTATATTCAGCAGCTTCTGCGGCATAGACGACAGGGCGTTTGTTACGCAGCATGGCAGCAGAGAGAAGAAAACATTTTTGGTGTTTGCGGTACGGTTTTATCCATGGGGCGCAGCCCTGTTTGCAGAAGATTCCCTGCGGGGGACAAAAAATGCTTTTTTTGATGCGGGCTGTCATTTTTCTGCAATCAAAAAAGAGATTGAGCGGTATCTGTTTGACATCACTGATATCTGCCAGCTTATCCCTGTCGTGGAAAAAATACTGCAGTGCCGCTTGAATGAACGGCATCAAAATCAGACCGTCTTTCAGGCAATGACAAGGATACTGGAAAAGAAAGGAAATATTTTGGTGACGGCATTGGAGCAGGATGTCTTTGTGTGCAGCAGACAGCTGCAAAGACTGTTTTTGGAGTATGTCGGCGTTTCACCGAAATCACTTGCCGCTATGGTACGGTATCAGTATATATGGAATGAACTTTTGCGGGATAAGAATTTTAATATAGCAGATGCTGCCTGCCGCTACGGGTATTCTGATCAGGCGCATCTGTGCCATGATTTTAAGAAGTATCACTCAATGAATATGGCGGACGCGAGGAGGTATGCAGTACAGAATGTCGTAAATATACAAGACAGGCGCCTCGGATTATAGTATGCTTAGAGTAAGGAGCTGTCATGACAGAGCCTAAGCTTGATATAATTGTATTGAGGCAAAAGAGGAGGAACCGCTTATGAGTTTTTGTAATGCATTGATGAGCGTCTGCGGCACCGACTGCAGTGCCTGCTACTGCTATGGGGAGATGTGCAGCGGCTGCAATGACTGCAAGGGAAAAGTATTTCACTCTCCGGAGGGATGTACGATTTATAATTGTGTAGTCCATGAAAATAAGTTCAGAGACTGCGGCAAATGTGACAAGGTGCCGTGTGATATCTGGCGCGCGACGAGAGATCCCAAGTATTCCGACGAGGAGTTTGAGCAGAATATTGCTGCGAGAGTTCAGGCGCTGCGGGAGATGAAATGAGAAAATTGCCGAAAATAGAGCGAGGGATGGAAATACCAGCCCTCGCCCTATCTGTTTTATCTGAGTGATTAGAAAGCTTCCTGTGTTCCCGTTTTATTCCTTCTATATAAAATAATACTATATAGTGATAAAAGCGCCGGGGATTTGTTACAATTCACACCAACGCCAGTTTTCATCAGCTTATAAGTTATTGAGGTGTGAATTATAACAGATTTTGCA
>JAIECJ010000018.1 GCA_029068555.1 Lachnospiraceae bacterium | reverse complement strand
TGTGCAAAATCTGTTATAATTCACACCTCAATAACTTATAAGCTGATGAAAACTGGCGTTGGTGTGAATTGTAACCAGGAATCCAAAAAGCAGGAAAACAATCTGAAAACCAGATGCATTCCTGCTTACCACTCTTTTTTATTTTGTCACACTTTCTCCGTTTGTATATCTTTCACTCTGTGTCCTGATTAGCTCTGTGTCCTCAAAATAATCAATCTTCATGGCATGTTTTACCTCAGACAATGTCTGAGCCGCCACTTCCCTTGCCACATCAGAACCTTTCCTGAGAATATTGTATATCTCAGGAATATCTTTCTCAAACTCGGCGCGGCGATTCCGAATTGGTTCGAGCTCCTCCTGTACAACATTATTCAAAAACTTCTTGACCTTGACATCCCCAAGTCCGCCTCTTGTATAATGTGCCTTCATCTCGTCAAGATTTGCATAATCCGGACAGTAGCGTTCAAAATGCTCGTCACGCGCAAATGCATCCAGATATGTAAATACAGTATTACCCTCAAGATGACCAGGATCACTCACCTGCAAATGAAGCGGATCCGTATACATACTCATAATCTTGGTGCGCACTTCGTCCGCACTGTCCGCCAGATAAATACAGTTTCCGAGCGATTTGCTCATCTTCGCCTTTCCGTCCGTCCCTGGAAGTCTCTTGCATGCCTCTGCTTCTGGTATCAGTGCTTTTGGCTCCACCAGGACAGGATTTTCCGGCGCATATACAGCGTTAAACTTATGCACAATCTCCTTGGTCTGTTCTATCATCGGAAGCTGATCCTCACCTACGGGAACCACATTAGCCTTACAGAACGTAATGTCCGCAGCCTGGCTGATTGGATACGTAAAGAACCCTACTGGAATACTCGCCTCAAAATTGCGAAGCTGTATCTCACTTTTGACAGTCGGATTTCTTTGAAGCCGCGCAACCGTAACCAGATTCATGTAATAAAATGTAAGCTCCGTGAGCTCAGAAATCTGGGACTGTATGAACAGTGTGGATTTGGCGGGATCGAGTCCCGCAGACAAATAGTCCAATGCAACCTCGATGACATTCTGCCTCACTTTCTCAGGATTGTCGATATTGTCCGTAAGTGCCTGCGCATCTGCAATCATAATATATATTTTGTCATATTCCCCTGAATTTTGCAGTTCAACCCTTCTTCGGAGCGAACCTACATAGTGACCAATATGCAGCCTTCCTGTCGGTCTGTCACCTGTTAAAATTATCTTACTCATCTATTCTATTCCTCATTTCTATATTAATCTTAGTAAACGCAAAGCGGCTAAATTTCTTACGCGGTCATATGCATCATCTACTATAAATTGCCATGCTGATTTGCTGTCTCCAAGTCCTTATAACCGTAGAAGCGGACTGTATTCCTCATTATCTCATATGTCAAGTTTTTGCCGTTCTGGGCAAATTCAACCACATAGCGCCCATACATTTCCAGCATTCTGTCAGAGTATGTGCCCAGCTCGCCCCTAAGATATGTCTCATATGATGTATCATATGGCAGATCCTCCGATGTGTGTATGGCACGGGCATTGCCTGCAAGGTTCGGGTACGCTGCGGCAAACTCCTCCATCCATTTCACCTGAAACCCGATAATCTGCTCCATAACGGTCTTCTTATCCCCTGATATCGGCGGGAGCTTATCTGCAAAGCGCGCATATTCATCCGGTGCCGTGGATTCCATCATGCGGGCATATTTCTCCTCTATCATGTTTCTGCCTTTTTCATAGCTTGTCTTAAATTCGTACAAATATTGCAGAAGCATATCTTCTGTCCATGTCATATATTGGCTCATGCGCATAATTTTGAATGTCGGCCAGTTGTTCTGACAGCTTGCCCTTCCTCCCTCGTTCTGCACCTTGTCGAACGCCTCAAACTCCGCCTTTGCTATGGAGAGCGAAAGCGCTGTTATAACCGGTGTATCAGCGACAATTGCTGTCAGCAAAGCATCACTCTTGGCCGTCAGCTCCTTTGTGGATGCATCCAGATAGAGGTTACACTGACCAATCATATTCTGCCGTTCCAGCTCATTTGCAAAAATTACAGCAAGCGACTCTATTATTATGGTAAGCTCTGGCTCATGCGCACTATCAACAGGAAGAAGGCACATTTTTTCCACAAGCTCCGGTACCTGCACGTTGTTTCCATCCTGATCGCTAACTGACATCTGGGGATTTTCAGGCATTGCCTTAAAAAGCCATTTATCGTGCGGCGCATATTTTTTATTTAAAAGATAATAAAGCTTCATTGCCTGTCTTGCACACTCCGCCCTGGCAAGCTCCGCCGCCACAAGCTGCCCCCGCCGCCGCATACGTGGAAGGTTATACTGACCGCTCTGTGAAAAGAGCGCGCAGGTCTGAGCAATTTTTCGATACCACACAGCCTTGGGATAATATGCTTTTAATTTATTGCGGTAACGTGTAAAGACTCCCTCGTCATCACGGAATACCTCACCGTTGACAGCTGCTGCAAGCGCATAGTCATGCACTGCCAGCCAGCTTTTTATTGTTGCCAGGCTTTCCTTGTCCAGCAAATCATTTCCACTGTTCTGCATCAAAGCGCCTATCAAATCATTTCCCAATATATTTTTGTAAAAGTCTTCTATTAACATAACACCGCTGCGGTCTCTGCCGTGGAATGTCTCTATCCTGTCAACCCCCATGTAACGCCTTGGAAGCTTCTCATAAGCAGCCTGCAGCTCCTCACCAATCTCGCTGTATACTTTTTTGGAAACCCACATGATAAAACGCGGTCCAAAATCATGATCCCTTGACTGGATATCATCATAACCAAAGCAATCTGAACCTTTTCCGACAAGCCCCACTGCAATGGCAGACTCATATGCCTGAAACTTTTCAGCTATCATCGGTTTTCCATATTCCTCATAATAGCGCCTGCATAATTCCAGTCCTGTCATTTCAGGCATGCTGCTTTCAATCGCACTTGTTTCCGCATCCTCCGCTGCACTCTCCCTGTCATCCTGAATGGTGACAGAATCTGCCTCCTGCTGCTTATCACCCATGTCAGCACCGGCAATCATGTCATTTATCATAGCATCGCTTTCCTGTGGCTGCACTGTGTCATTCAACCCCGAAGCATCTGCCTGCGTTTCTGTGTATGGCGCTTCAGAATCCTGCTGTTCTCCTCCATTTTCTATTGTCTCTGCGGCAGGTACCTCAGGATCCAAAAGCCCCTCCGGGTTTTTTGCCTCATCCACGTTCTCCGCCTCAGCTGCAGCCGCTTTCTCATTCTCCGCTTCACGTACCTTATCGTTAATAATTTTAATATTCTCGCTGAGTCTCTGATACTGGATATTGTCACTTCCAAGATATTTTGCCACACATTCCCGCGCTTTCTCCATGACTTCCAACGCGTTCGCATAATCCTTATCCATATAATAAAGACTGCCCAGCGCAGACAATGCTGCACTGTAATGCGCATCGTCCACACCAATCTCTTCAAAAATGCGGATTGCCTCCTCCGCCCGCGCTTTAGCCTCATCATCCTGCTCAAGTTCTATACATGTATTGGCAAGGTTTGCCTGCGTCACAGCAACCTCAAACTGTTTATCCTCTTTGTGGTTTACGATGAAAAGGGCATTTACAAGCTGCTCCTTGGCAGCCGCAAAGTCTCCCATCTCCTGATAGAGCAGGCTCAGATTGTTGTAGAAACTCGCAAAATACATATCATCTTCATCCAGCAGCGCCACATAAACAGGCCGTACCTTATTGTAAAACGCCAAAGACTCCTGCAGCCGCCCTGCAGCGCGGTATGCATTTGCGACATTCAACAGGGTTGTCGCATAGGGAATCGTGTCCTGAATCCCCATCTCGTCCAATAACGCAGTCGCCTTCTGGCAGTTTTCGAGAGAACGCTCATACTGCCCTGTTTCCCTGTAAAAACCGATGGTCTCGTTGTAGAGAGTCAGCACGATATCCTGCGCGCCTTCTTCCATCGCCTGTGCAATATGTGATTCCAGAAATTGCGGTATCTCGTCTATTTTTTCCTGTGCAAAAAGCCTGTCAAGCTCACTCGTTACCCGATTTATATCCATACTAATCCCCCATTCTTGCTGTGGAAAAACTTACTTTTCATACGAACTCCTATTCGCCCGCTTCAGCGGGCTCCCAATTCAAGATAGTGAAATTTTCACTTTGTTTCTTCACGCTTGTTTCCTCAAAATATCAACCGTATGCGCCCCTGCTCCAATCAAATCAGGCCGCTCACAGGTTGCCATCTGATATTGGACAAACACCTCAAACTCCTCGTCATCAAGCTGGTTTAAAAATGGTCTCATATAGTTTGCCGGTCCGTCTGGAGATATTATTTTAATGCGCTCAAGTCCGACAGCCTTATTCAGTGCGTCAATATCCTCTATACGCATATAGTCGTACAGTCTTTCCGGCGATGATACTGTCTTGAAGTCCCCCGTAAAACGTTCCTCCGCAATGCATTCGAGGATATGCCTTTCCTTAAAACCATAAGTGATGACACTGTATTCATTCATACAGTATGCCACAAGAATCACGCCACCTGGTCTTGTCACTCGCAATGCTTCAGCAAGTGCCTTTTTTTTGTCATCAAATCCAAACAAATGGTACATTGGTCCGAATAAAAGCGTTACATCAAAACTGCTACTCTCAAGCTTTCTTAAATTCATTGCGTTTCCCTGTATCGCCTTGACACTTTTGGTCTTCTTTTTCAGTATTCCAAGATTATATTTTACAAGCTCCACTGCCGTTACGTCATAGCCTTCCTCCGCAAGCGCCACGCTGTAACGCCCCGTTCCCGCGCCAATATCAAGCACCTTCACCTCGCCTTTTATATCCGGTTCAGCTTCGTAAGCAGATGCACTTTTCTTCTTTGACACTGTTTCTTCAAGATACGCGTGAATATATTTCATTGATACGCGATACTCCACCTGTCCATGCCGGGAATTCAGACGCTTCTCCTCATTAAATTTATTATAATATTTCTCCAGTTCTGTCATCTATATGATAAAAACCTCCAGTTTTTTCTGTACCCAGGTGATAATCGGTCCTAGGAAAAATGCCACCAGAACCGTAACAATCCCGACATCGCCGCCAAGCAGAAACCCCGCAGCCATGAAACTGATGTCCCAAATCATGCGCACAACCTTAAAAGAAATCCTTTTTACATGTCCTGAGATGATAAACGGAAGTGCATCATAAGGTGATGAACCCAGCCCCGCGCACATATATGCCGCAGCACCCAGCAGAAAAACAGCAAGTGACGGTATTAACAGCAGATAGCGGTTCATCGCAGCTTCAAAAAAACCTGCCGGAAGAACCAGCGTCCATATCCACTTGAAAAAGTCAGATATATATCCAAGAAAACACATGTTTCCAACCGTTCCAAATCCAATCATGCCGACATCAAAGCGAATGACAAACATAAACGTAACCAGATGACACAAAAGCTGGCACGTTCCAAAGCTCAGCGGCACAAAGTTTGTGACTCCCTGTGTCAGGCAGGAGCAGGGGTCTGTACCCAGATTGACAGACCGCAAAAGCGACAGTCCCATTCCCTGTGACAACACCCCGCACAGCATCATAATCATACGGTTCTTAAACTTCGGCGGACGTGCAAAGCATTTCACATTTTTCAAATTAAAACTCATAAAAATTGTGTTCCTCCACCTTTTCCGGTTCGTCTGTGGTAGATTTTTTCTCAGCCGGTTCCTCTGAAAGCGGCTTTACATGTACATGATCCGTCCTGATATCAATGACTGGTCCTCCGGTACCATTGATATAATCGCCAGTAATGGTTACTTCGCCAATATTGTCATCCTTTGGAATTTCGTACATAATATCCAGCATAAAATCTTCTATAATCGCGCGCAGTGCACGCGCCCCTGTATCGCGCTCCATCGCCTTGACGGCAATCGCATCCAATGCACTGTCATCAAAGTTAAGCTTTACTTCGTCAAGTTCAAGAAGTTTCTGGTACTGCTTGAGAATTGCGTTCTTGGGCTCCTTCAAAATCTTCACATAGCTCTCTTTTGTCAGACTATCCATAGGACAGATAATCGGAAGACGTCCGATAAACTCTGGTATCATGCCAAATTTTTTGATATCCTCAATCGTTACCTTTTTCAGGATATTTTTCTCTTTGTCAAAGGCGTCTTTTAACTCCGCGTTAAATCCAATGGAGGATTGTTTGGTCAGTCTCTGCTTGATAATCTCCTCCAAATCCGGAAATGCCCCGCCGCAGATAAACAATATATTCCTTGTGTTGATTGTTGTAAGCGGAACCATCGCATTCTTGCTGTTGGCTCCCACAGGCACTTCCACATCAGAGCCCTCCAGAAGCTTCAGCATCCCCTGCTGCACCGACTCGCCGCTCACATCGCGCGATGTGGTGTTCTTCTTCTTGGCAATCTTGTCAATCTCGTCGATAAACACGATTCCCTGTTCCGCTTTTTCCACATCATTGTCTGCTGCCGCCAAAAGCTTTGATATCACGGATTCAATGTCATCACCGATGTATCCCGCCTCGGTCAGCGATGTGGCATCTGCTATGGCAAGCGGCACATCAAGAAGCCGCGCCAGCGTCTTAACCATATAAGTCTTGCCGCACCCTGTCGGTCCAAGCAGAAGGATATTAGACTTCTCTATCTCTATGTCATCCATTGTCCCAGTCGTCACCCGTTTATAATGATTGTAGACAGCAACTGATATCACCTTCTTGGCATAATCCTGTCCGACTACAAAGTCATCAAGCTGCGCCTTGATCTTGTGGGGAGCCGGCAGATGATTAATGTTAAACACTGCCTTGTCCTTCTTCTCTTTCGGCTTTTTCTTCTTAAGCTTCTGGCGGTTGGGAATCCCCCCGTCTCCCTGCAAGTCAGCAATATTGACAAAACTGATATTCGGAAAATGTTTCCGCCCATCCTTGCCATTGTCCTTGTCAAAATTAAAGTTTGTATTATTCAGCATTCCCTGATAGTCAAACTGGCTGACTGTATCCATCGTCTTATGCATACAGTCCGAACATACGGAGATATGATTGGGAAGTTTGAACATTTTTCCGGTCTTGCTCTCCGGACGTCTGCATATGAAGCACACGTCCTCGTACTCACTTTCCTTATCCTCGCCAAAGCCGTCCGCAGATGTCCTATCATCCTTTTTCTTCTGCTCCTTTTCCCCATCTGCACCAGACTCCTCATCTGTCATATTCACGATTTCCATATCCTCATTATTATCTAAATAATTATCTAACATGCTGTCCTCCATTTGCTGTAATCTACTGTTTTCCCTAATCTTCTTTCGCACCCAGCGTCACATAGATTGTCTGTTGTCTGTACTCACCATCTCTCTGCCTCATAATGACAATCTCAACCTCTGTCCCCGCCGCATAATATTCAAGCATACTTTGCAGCTGATCCATCTGCGTCAGCTTTTCCCCTTCTATGTAGGTAACAATATCTCCTTTCAGGATTCCTGCTTTGTCTGCGGCTGTATTCTCCAATACATTTGTGACATATACACCTTCGGGCATCTCGTACCGCGCATTCGCGTCCTCTGTCACATCAGTCCCCGCTATGCCAAGAAAAGCGCGCTCCTCCAAAGGAACCTTTTTCCTTGTCTCTTTCTTCATCAAGTCATCTATAATCGGTTTTGCCGTTGATATTGGTATCGCATACCCCATTCCCTCTATTACATAATCTGCAATTTTACTTGAATTAATACCAATTACCTCACCCCTTACATTCAGAAGCGCACCGCCTGAATTGCCTGGGTTAATTGCCGCATCCGTCTGTATCAGATATCCCGGATTCACTTCTGGGTCATCCGCAAAGATATCCCTGTTCAGGGCACTTATCACCCCTGTTGTAACCGACTGTCCATATCCAAGCGAATCACCTATCGCGATGGCTGGTTCACCTACCTGAAGACTGTCTGAATCACCGAGCGCTGCAATGGCAATATTCTCTAAAGTTTCATCAGACACATCATCCAAAAATACGGTGATGACTGCAAGGTCATTTTCCGGAGACTGTCCTTTCACATAAGCCACTGCCTCCTCATCATCATTAAACTGCACAAAGAGATTATTGTTGTCCTCTATTACATGATAGTTCGTAACAATCAGAAGCTCCTCGTCACTTTGCGCAACGATAATTCCCGAACCGTTTGCTTTCTCGTCGTACTCCTCATCATACCAGTAATCATACGCTGTATACTCGTTTGTGATAGACACAACACAAGGCATTGCCACCTTGACCACCGCTGTCACATCCGCAATGACCGCACTGGTCAATTCCTCCTGTTGGATGGTTTGTACATGCTCCACCTCTACCGGCTTTCTTTTGCTTTCCTTTTTATCTCCCGCATTTTTTTTATCTATCTTATTTTTTTCACTCTCTGCTGTTTCCGTAGTATCTTCTGAATCCAGCTCTGTGCCTGATTCTAACTCCGTTTCTGTCTGCTGCGCTGTCTCTGTATTGGATTCTGTCGCTGTCTCTGTCTCAGTTTCTGCTTCTGTCTCTATATCCTCATCTTTCTCGTTCCTGCCCTTATCATCCTTGAATCTAGGCTCCTGCGGGGCATTGTCCAAATCCGGATCAGGCTTGCCGTCTCCACTGTTATCCGCTCCTTTTCCAGCATAGGTTCCGCCTGCTGAAGCGTCCGTATGTTCCGCGCCGGAATTATTCTCGAAGGCTTCTGTGTGAAGTTTTCCGTCTGCTGAGGCAGACACTGCCGCCTCCTCGTTCACACGTATTTCAACCTTGTCGAGCCATGCAGGCTTTGTATTTCCATCACCTATGCAGGAGCTTGCTATATAGCCTCCCCCTAAGACAACCACACCTGCAAATGCGCCGCATCCCAGCGTCACCATAATATTCTTAAACGTTGCATTCTTCTTTCCCATACACGAACGACCTCCTATCTACTCGACTGTGACAGATTTTGCCAGATTTCGCGGCTTATCCACATCACAGCCTTTTCCGACTGCCACATAATACCCGAAAAGCTGTAATGGAATAATTGCCAGTGAATTTGTAAAATACGGGTTTGTCCGCGGAATGTAGATTACATAGTCCGCTGCCTTCTCAATATCCGTATTTCCCTCATTTGTAACTGCGAGCACAAATGCACCTCTCGCCTTAACCTCCACCATATTGCTTAACGCCTTTTTAAACAGCGCATCCTGTGTCGCCACTGCCGCAACCAGTGTGCCCTCCTCAATCAATGATATCGTTCCATGCTTTAACTCTCCCGCGGCATATGCCTCGGAATGGATATAAGAGATCTCTTTGAGTTTCAGCGAGCCTTCCATGGAAATCGCATAGTCAATTCCCCGTCCGATAAAAAATACATCCTTTGCACCCACATATCGGTTTGCAAAACGCTGTATTCTCTGCTTGTTCGAGAGAAGCATCTCAATCTGCGCCGGCAGCTTTTTCAAATCTTCCAGCATGTGGCAGAACTCCGCACCGCCCAGGCTGCCTCGCACCTTTCCAAATTTCATCGCAAGGAGATATAGTGCAATCAGCTGTGCACTGTACGCCTTTGTAGTTGCAACCGCAATCTCCGGTCCCGCCCATGTATACATGACGTTGTCCGCCTCCCTTGCAATCGAGCTTCCTACCACGTTCACAATTCCAAGCACCTTGTGTCCGAGCTTCTGTGATTCACGCAGCGCCGCAAGTGTGTCAGCCGTCTCACCAGACTGGCTGATGACGACAACCATGGTGCCTTCCTCGAGTATCGGATTGCGATACCGGAACTCACTTGCCACATCAACCTCCACGGGTATTCGCGCTATCCCCTCAATAATGTACTTTCCTGTCATTCCAGTATGATAGGCAGATCCGCATGCGACAATAAATATCTTTTTAACCGTCTTGATATCCTCGTCAGACATCCCAAGCTCCTCTATTACAATATCGTCATCCTTGATTCTCGGCATCAGGGTGTCCGTCACAGTCTTGGGCTGCTCATACATTTCCTTTAGCATGAAATGTTCATAGCCGCCCTTCTCTGCTGCATTTACATCCCACTCAATCGTGACAGCCTCCTTTGTAATCTCCTCCTCGTCAACGGTATAGAAATGCATATGGTCCGCACGCAAACGGACAACCTCCTGATTTTCGATAAAATAAACTTTTCTCGTGTATTTCAGAATCGCGGGCACATCTGATGCGATAAAGCATCCATCCTCATTCTGCCCGACAATCAGCGGACTGTCCTTCCTGACTGCAAACACCTGGTCAGGATGATCCGCAAACAGAATCCCCAGCGCATATGAGCCCTGTACACGGTGCATAACCTTTGTAATCGCCTCAAGCGGATTCCCTTTATAATAATAGTCGATCAGATGTGCCAGCACTTCCGTATCAGTGTCCGATGCAAACTCGTACCCTTTTGATACCAGTTTCTCTTTTAAAGGCAGATAGTTCTCTATAATGCCGTTATGAACAACTGCAATTGTCTCCTCCGTGTTGTAGTGCGGGTGCGAATTGACATCGCTCGGTGCACCGTGTGTAGCCCATCTTGTATGTCCGATTCCCACCATGCCTGGCATTGTCGCCCCGCCATGTGTGAGTTCCTCAAGCACTTTCAGCCTTCCGACAGACTTTTTTATCTGTATGCGCTCTCCATCATACACTGCCATTCCTGCCGAATCATATCCCCTGTATTCAAGTTTTGAAAGACCCTCGAGTATTACCGGTGCCGCCGCGTATTTTCCAATATATCCTACTATTCCACACATTTACATTCTCTCCTTCATTTTCTCCAATTTTTCAGAACCTTTATTCCCAATACAGTTTATTTGAGCTGCACCACTTTACCATTCTGTCCGGCAGACTTTCATAATGTTTCCCCAACTGGTAACCGATAAACTTATATGCGCTTGACACAATCAAAAACGGTATCAGTCTTTTGCGTTTTGTCTTGTTCAGATGTCTTATCGTATCCTTTACAAGCTTTATCCCCTCACTCTCTGAAGATACGATGTCAAACACCTCCGGATGCTCTGCCTGCGAAACGCCTAAGTCAAAGTTCCTGCGAAACTGCTGCATACAGGTATAGTTATGAGAGTGACGTACCCTCGCGTCCGCCGCATAAGCAATACGGTAGCCGGCACTGACCGCATGACCCGCGTATATCATATCTTCGTTAAAGATTGCTTTTTTCACGAATCCACCCATGTTCTCATAGATTTCCCTGTTATACGCAGCACATACATTCGAACAAAAAAACGTCTTGATGCCGAGCCTGTCCATATCTGCTGCTGCTTTCACGGATGACTGCTCGGGATAATTAAAACTTCTGGTATATTTTTCAATTTCTCTGCAATCCGGCAGCGGGAGCTGTCTTGCATATGCAGCTGCGATATCGTCCTGTTGTGTAAGCGACTCCACCAGATTTTGCACTAACTGGTTATTCTCCGGAATTGCATCCTGTGTCATGCACACAAAAATATCCGCCTTGGAATACTGTACCGCCTTTGCCCTGGTCCTGCCATGGTCAAATTCCTTCTCTGAAAGGTGATGCACTTCAATATTCTTATATTTTTCAAGAAACCTTGTCCCATAAAACAGCTTTTCAAAATACCGTTCTTCCGTATTCATGATAATCATTTTCCGTATGGGATATGTCTGCTCCTCCACCGCCTTAATCAGCTCCATAACCTGGTTTCCCGGTTTGTGAGTCAGCAAAATCACATCTACGCTGTACTGCATCCTTCTACCCCCTTGCAGTATTTCCAATTTTTGCGCCTTTGCACATACATGGCAAAAAGGGACCGACGTTACGGCCCCTCATTGGTTCCTTTATTCTCCATTATAGCTTACACCGGAGTCTGCCGCTATTTTCTTGCTGCACTGTTTTACCGTGTCTGATGGTTCATAGTCCTCCTTGTCAAACAAAAACTTGTGAAGCTCTTTCACATTTTTATTCAGGTCAACTGGTATTACGACAGATGCCCCCTTGATACGCCCTGTCTGGCGGTACTCCGTAAACGGAAATCCGGACTGCTCACCTATCTTATAACTTGCAATGCCTGACAACAATGAAAATATCTCCGACATGTCAAGGGATGTAGCCATCTCCCCAGACACCGACTCTGCTATTTTATTCAGTGTACCGACATTCATAGTCATCGCTTTCTTGGCTACCAGTGTCAGAACCGTTCTCTGCCGCTCAGTACGTTGGAAATCGTCACCCACATATCGGATACGGCAGTATGCAGTTGCCTGCAGTCCGTTCAGTGTCTGTAATCCCGCGTGTTCTACTGGCGTGTAGGTGCCTGGTTCCGCGTAATACTCATCATCACCATTCTCATTTTTTCCAACTACTTTTCCGACCATTGATATCTGATAATTGTTCAGATGGATTCTTTCCGCCTCTGTCACATCAATCTCTACGCCGCCGACAGCATCAATTACTTCAATCAGGGCGTCAAAACCGACTGTGACAAAATCAGTGATATCAAGGTCAAGGTTCATATTGAGCATACTGATTGCCTGCGCAGGTCCTCCCTTTGCATAGGCAGCATTTGCCTTATTGTAGGCATCTGTACTCAGATTAAGCCAAGTGTCACGGTATACTGATACCAGCCTAACCTCATTTGTATCCAGATTAATGGATGCGATCATAATAACATCCGTACGTGTACTCTTGTCAAGCTGCTTGTTGCGCGAGTCAACGCCAAACAAAGCTATATTTCTGTAACCTTTCTTACTGCTGCTTCCTTCCTTTATTTCCGTTTTCCCGACACCCGGATTTACAATAACATCCGTCTCGTCAATCTTTACGAGCTGAACGTTCTGTGCCTTCTTTACAGCCCATAATGCGCCCACCAGTATCAGCAGCAAAAAAATTTCAGCCACAAACAGCACAATTTTCTTACTCTTTTTTTTCTTCGCCGCCTGATGCGGCGTCCTATTGTTCCCTGGTTTTTTCCTTACATTTGCATTCCTGTTCGGGGCGGCAGCTGCACCGCGTGGCATGCGTTCGCCAGCCCCTGCCGGCCTTGGCTGTCCCTGCGTTCTTCTCTGTGCCCCCTGCTGTGGCGCCCTTCTCACCTGCTGACCTCTCTGTGCCGCCGGCTGTCCCTGTACTGGTCTTCTTGGCTGTCCGGACGGTCTTGGCTGCTGTCCCTGTACTGGTCTTCTTGGCTGTCCGGCTGATCTTGGCTGTCCGGACGGTCTTGGCTGCTGTCCCTGTGACTGTCTTCTTGGCTGCCCGGCTTCTCCGTATGAAACTCTTGCGCCTGAAGGTCTTCCATTTGGTGTCCTGCCGCCCTGACTTCTCCTTATATTTTTGTCTTGGTAATTGTCATTATAATCCTGCATTTTGTTTTCTCTCCTATTTTTAATAGGCATTTTTATTGATAAAGCCCTTAAAGAATGTAAGGAATAAGATTTTAAAATCAAATGTCATGGACCAGTTTTCAATATAGTAGAGATCATACTCTATCCTTTTCTTGATAGAGGTGTCTCCCCTGTATCCGTTTACCTGCGCCCATCCGGTTATCCCCGGCCGCACCTGATGCTTTATCATATACCTTGGTATTTCCTCTTTAAACTTCTCCACAAAAAGAGGTCTTTCAGGACGTGGGCCTATCAGACTCATGTCGCCCCTCAACACATTAAAAAACTGTGGAAGCTCGTCAATACTTGTGCTTCTCAGTATCCTGCCAACCTTTGTGACTCTCGGATCATTTTTGGTCGTCCAGCCTTTTTTCTCATCTGCATCGTTCTGTACCTCCATGCTGCGAAACTTGTACATCTGAAACGGCTTATTGTGTAGTCCGACTCTTTCCTGCTTGAAAATCAGCGGTCCCCTGCTTGTCGTCTTTATCCCGATAACAGCAGCAAGCATAAACGGCGAGGACAGCACAATCGCAACAATGGCGCCCACAATATCCACCAGACGCTTGATCAACATGTTGGCTGTGTTTGTAAGCGGAACCCGCCTGATATTCACCACCGCAAGCCCATCCAAATCCTCCAGATACGGGCGACTTGGAATTACACTGTTGTAGTCCGGAATAAATTTTGTGTGCACTCCCGATTTTTCACATATATTTACAATATCTTCCAGCCTGTCGTAGTCCGACAGAGAAAGTGTTATGCCAATTTCATCCAGTTCATTCCCGGGCAGAATCCTGTGCAGACTGTCAATCTCATCGACAACCTCGACCCCCTTGTAGACTGCCCCTCTCGGGACATGGTCATCCAGAATGCCGCACACCTCGTATCCCCATTCGGGATTTGCCTTTATCTTATTGATGTACTCCTCAGCCGCACGCGAGTAGCCTACCAGCAATATATGCTTGACATTGTAGCCCTTCCTGCGCAAACGGCGCAGCCCATACCTGACGGACTTTCGCATCAGCGTCTCTGCCATGATATTGACTCCGTAGAAAACGCCGACCATTCCTCGCGAGAAATCCGGAATATTGATGGCAAACAGCACTACCATGACTGCCAGAAGCCCGATAGTATTGGCTTTTATAATATTAAAAACCTCATACACCGTCTTTGCCGTCCGCTTAGACGAATACAGGTCAGATGCATTGTACAAAATCAGATATCCTGGTACAATTGCCAGAAACGCGATAAAGTATATCTCCACCGACAAGATACCGATGCCGGGTTCGTTCTCCCTGACATACCCGCTGAGCCACAGAAACCATGACAGCCAGTAGGCAGCCCCTATAACCAGTGCATCGAGCAGAACCAGCAGTCTGTTAAAATACTTCTGATTATCTCTTATCAATTATCTCACCCTTATTCAATGGAATGAAAAATTTAACTCTATTCATTCTACAATATTTGAGCAAAAAGTACAACTTTTTTTTTCTATTACACATCCTTATTCGAAAAGTCTCAATAAATTTCTCCAAAGCGCCAGTTGTATTGACACATAATTTCCAATTTTCGCCGCATGAAACTTCTGCCTGTGGCTTTTCCCAGCGGGACTCAGGGAAAGTCTGACTCCGCTGGCGAGTCCTGCCGCATAATCCCTGCCCATTCCTTTTTTTACAAAAAACAACAGCTTTATCAAAAATCCTGCCGTCAGCAGTGGCAAATTAATCAGAATCTGCAAAAACGGCATATTCTTATATATAACATAAACGCTGTTCCTTGATGCAAGCTTTGTCTTAAACCGGTTATACCTGGAACCGCTCGTGGCGCTTCCGGCATGGTATACTATAGAGTTTGCCGCAAATCTGTTTCTATATCCATATATTTTTGCCCGGTACCCGATATCAATATCCTCAAAATATGCGAAATGTTCCTCGTCAAACAGTCCTACCTGATTTTCTTCCAGCAATTCCCTGCGGTAAATCGCCGCCCCTGCACAGGATGCAAAAATATCGCAGTCTCCGCTGTATTGGTCAGGCTCCTTTCCCTTTCCTCTGGCAAAAGCCCATCCGAGGGCGCAGTAGTAATCTCCTGCATCATCTATTGCATTCTTGTCATGCAGCGACACAAGCTTCGCCGAGGCAGAAAATATTCTCCTGCCTCTGTCGTCATCCATTACCTTTTCCAGCTCATGTACAAAGGAAATATCTGCCTGTGTATCGTTATTTAATAATATAACATATGGTGTTGTACTCGCCCTTATCCCCTGGTTGACCGCATGGCTGAATCCCGTGTTTTTCTGGTTTACAATCAACTGAACCTGCGGAAATTGATCACGCACAAGCTCCATGCTGCCATCCGTCGAGGCATTGTCCACCACAATTACCCGGATATCCTTTGTTGTCCCGCAGTATAGACTTTCCAGACATGCCTGTATATATTTTATTCCATTGTAGTTTGGGATCACAATCGTTGATTTTGTCATGTTCACACTTCTTATCCGATTTATTTTCTCTATATTTTCCTCACACATACCGGATCCAGCAACAGCCTTGCCCCATTCTTTATCATGGCTTCACTGAGTCTTGCACTGAGTTCCACAAGCTGCCTGTTTCCCTCCGGAGTCCTGGCCATATCACATATCCACTGCGGCAGTTCCCTCTTTTCCGAATACAGTGTACTCTCGTATGGATGTCCTGTCACATCCTCATAGATTCTCTGGTATGCTTTATTCACTGCCATGTTGCGGATATCCAGCGTCTGTGTATTTTGAAACAAATCCATTCTGTTCATATAACCGGCATACAGCGCCGGCTGTCCTTTATATATTCCGGATGCCACTTTCCCATGCCTTGCCACGAGTCCCCCTGCTGCCGCCAGATCTGGCCTGTGCGCAAGCACGCTGTCACCATATTCTATGCGATAAAAGCCCAGATGTTTATTGTGCCGGACATCCACCTTCCAGCCCATGCGCGCTGCAAAGTCAATCAATGCTTTCTTACCTGCTTCATACGCATACATCTTACTCTGAGGATTTTCTGCTGTCGAATTCTCATGACAGCGCCAGTGATAAAGCACTTTCGGCACGTGGACAACCGCTTCCTCAACCGGTCTTGCATCCTTGTTTTCCTTTTCCTTTAACAGTAGTCCACTCACAATCCGCAGGATAATGTCATAGTCCTGTGAGCCGTCATACTCCTTCCTGATCCGCAGTTTCTGCAGAACATCTGCCCTGACAACCATCAGATGGCAGATATAATTGTTTGTCAGAATCAGATCCAGATTAAAATCAAGCTTAAAATGCGGGTCATAAAACCGCTTTCCAGACGTATCACATTTGTCCTCGTCGGAATATGCGATTATCGGTCTGCTGTCCTGTATGGCGTGTGCCATTTCGTACAATGCGTCCACGGTGAGCATGTCATCATGATCCAGCAGACCATAATAGTCACCCGTGGCATGGTCAATCGCCTGATTTGTATTCTCGGCTATGCCGTTATTTTCCGCAAGCTTTACATATTTGATGCGTTCATCCGTATACTTATCCACTGTGTTTTTCACGATATCACTAGCGCTGCCGTCCGCTATAATCAGTTCCCAGCTGCCATATGTCTGTCCGATACAGCTGTCTATCAGCGCACGCATATACACTTCCTGCGTCTCATATGCCGGAACAAGTATGGAAAATTTGATATCGGACACGTTCTTATTATTTCTCTGCTCCTCCAAAACCGCCTCGTCGGGAGCATGGTATTCATAATCAGCACAGTACTTTTCGGTCACTCTCTCCCACGCAGCAAAAAGCGCCTCCCCATAACCGTTTTTTTTGCTGTAGTTCATTGTCTTTTTTATATTCTGTACCAGCGACATCGCAATCCTCCATCATGCTTCATCCTTTTTTTCCAAAAATATCTTTCTTGTAATAAAATTGTACACCATAACAATCGCTGTCGCAATTACTTTCGCGCCTGTATAGGCAAGATTGTAGTTCAAAAGTCTGCGAAGCAGTGCGACATTATTGTAAATCGGTCCTACACATACCCAGATAATAAGCTGGTTGAGCCCCAGACCGATTATGCTTAAAACAATAAAAACCACAAATTCCGCCTTGCGGTTCAGGTCTTCTTTCCGCTCAAAAACAAATTGAAAACTTAATATATAATTTATAATCACAGAAACCGTAAAGCCCAGCGCAGAGCCCGCCATGGATGCAAACTCAAAATACTGGTCTCCGCCCAGCTTCAAAATAATATTCAAAACTGCAATTCCAATCAGATAATCAATCACAAAACATATGACACCCACCATGCCAAATTTCATAATCTGAGCAAATAGTTTTTTCATCTTTCATTCTCCGCACTCTTTAAAACGAAACCGGACATCCACCTTTGTAGTGTCCGGTTTCTTAGTATATATTCCACTATTTTTAACGATTTATTCTTCGATAACCGCCTTAACCTCGTTTGTCAGATCCTCTACTTTCTTCTGGGCATCCTCAAGACTCGTTCCCTTCACACCCATGTAGAACTTAATCTTCGGTTCTGTACCGGAAGGTCTAGCACAGCACCACGAATCGTTTGTCAGATCAAAGTAAAGAACATTGGACTTCGGAAGTCCCGTCGGATATGTCTTGCCTGTCTCAAGCTCCGTGATAACATCATTCTCATAATCTCTCAGACGTACAACATCAAGCTCTCCAAACTTCTTGGGCGGATTATTTCTGAATTTGTCCATAAGTGCCGCAATCTGCTTAGATCCATCAATGCCTTTCATTGTGATAGCGTACTGTGTCTCCTTGTAATAGCCGTACTTCTCATAGACTTCAAGCATCATGTCATACAATGTCTTGCCGTTCTTCTTGCACCATGCCGCAACTTCGCACAGACACATTACTGCGACAACCGCATCCTTATCCCTTGCATGTGTTCCGGCAAGACATCCGTAACTCTCCTCGAGACCGAATACATAGTTGTTGGATCCTGTCTGCTCAAACAGCTTAATCTGCTCTCCGATAAACTTAAATCCTGTGAGCACCTCAATCAGCTTCACACCATACTCCTTTGTAATCGGAGCTGTCATATTTGTTGTAACAATCGTCGTGACAAGGGCAGGATTTTCAGGCATCGTTCCCGTCGCCTTGCGCTCTCTTAAGATATACTCTGCAATCAGCATACCTGACATATTTCCCGTAAATGCCTTATACTCGCCGCTCTTTGTGTCGAGCGCATAAATGCCCAGTCTGTCCGCATCCGGATCTGTGGCAAGTACGATATCCGCATTCTTTTCCTTTGCAAGCTTTAAGGCATATGTAAATGCCTTTGGATCCTCGGGATTGGGATAATCCAGCGTCGTGAACTTCGGATCCGGATTTTCCTGCTCTGGAACAACATATACATTCTTGAATCCCAGTTCGGAAAGAATTCTTCTGACTGGCTTATTTCCCGTGCCACAGAGTGGTGTGTAGACTATCTTGATGTCGTCGGCAACTGCCTGAATCACATCGGGATGAATAATCTGTTTCTTTAACTCTGCCATGTATGCATCATCAATTTCCTTGCCGATAACCTGATACAATCCGGCATTGATTGCTTCCTGCTTGTCCATGGTCTTTACAGTATGGTAATCTGTCACCGCCTGCACCTCACCGATAATCTCCTTGTCCTTGGGAGCTGTAATCTGCGCGCCATCCTCCCAGTATACCTTGTAGCCATTGTATTCTGGCGGATTGTGGCTCGCTGTGATAACAATTCCGGAGATACATCCAAGCGTTCTAAGTGCAAAAGAAAGCTCCGGTGTCGGTCTCAAGGACTCAAACACATAAGCTTTGATGCCGTTTGCCGCCATACACAAAGCAGCCTCGTCCGCAAACTCCGGCGACATGAAACGGGAATCATATGCGATAGCAATACCTTTCTTTTGTCCGTTTGCCTTGATAATGTAGTTTGCCAGCCCCTGTGATGCTTTTCTTACGGTATAGATGTTCATACGGTTTGTACCTGCGCCGATTACGCCTCTGAGTCCGCCTGTACCAAACTCAAGCTCCTTGTAAAACCGTTCCTCAATCTCGCTCTCATTGTCCTTAATCTTTAAGAGCTCGTCCTTTGTTGCCTGGTCAAAGTAATCATCATTGAGCCAGAAATTAAATTCATCCATAAAACTCATACTGCTACCTCCACTTAAATACATTAAACTCAGTGCCCTCTCAACGCAATTTCAGGTTTCGGTAAGATTGCACCACATTCCACTTCCATTAAATCAAAAATTTGGAAATATTTCAAGATTATAAGCAAATTTAGCTAATTTTAATTTAAATATTGTTACAATTCACACCAACGCCAGTTTTCATCAGCTTATAAGTTATTGGGGTGTGAATTATAACAGATTTTGCACACAAAATGCTAAAAGGCAAGCATTTTGGCGCATGATTCCCACTACTTTGG
>JAIECJ010000179.1 GCA_029068555.1 Lachnospiraceae bacterium | reverse complement strand
GTGAGGATAACTGTCTGACCGCATATCGTAACGGGGTATTCTTCATAGGGTGCTTCAAAATATTCGTCTGTTGTGCCTAAAGGATAAAATTTTTCTTCTGTGAGGTATTCAAGGGATATTTCTTTTTGCCGCCGTCTGCTCCTGTCACGCCATGCATTGAGTGCCGCAAAGCGTATGACGGTCTTACAAAAGCCGTTGAACGTATACATGATGTGTTCTTTATATGCTTCTGTGCAAGGCATAGATGATTCCCCCTTTCTCCCACATGGGGTGTTGCATGGTTTATGGTTGCTTTTCACTGTCATTGATAGTTCTAATAAATTGTTGAATTTCAAAATTTACTTGTTCTGGATTATCCCCATTTGCGAAATGTTTAGCATTTTTAATAAAATGTAACGGATACCCTGTTTGTTTTGCCCATTCTTTGCAATATGCCTTTACTTTGCCTGTACTATCTCTATCCCCGACAAGTATTAGCACAGGAAATTGGAACATAACATTTCTATTTTCATGCGTAAATTTTCCATATGCTATTCTCATTTGCTCAATAATATCTGACTTTGAAAGTGGTTTTAGTATTGACATCATCTTTTGGTAAGAATAGTCTGTTTCAGAAATTGACTTTGCCATACTTTTTCGTAAAATAGTTGCCGGAAACCACTTTGCCATTGGTGCCACTTGTTTTAACCACCATAAATCCGATTTTGAATAGTATTGCACTCCTAATGGAGTTGTATCTAACGCTACAAGTCCTTTTACCATGTCGGGATATATGGCAGCAAAATGTTGACTTGAATAACCTCCCATAGACATTCCAACCAAAATAGCTCTATTTATATTTTCTTCTTGAAGAATAGAATGTAATATTTCCGCCGTATCACGATAGGAAAATTTCTGATAGGGTCTTGATAATCCATGCATGGGTACGTCCCAAAGAACTATTGTATATTTATCAGAGAAAAACTCTATCTGTTTCTCAAACATTGTATGATCTGCCGTTGCACCGTGAGTAAAAACAATACAATCAACACCATCATCTTTTTTGTCAATCCAATAATGGACATTTCCTCCCTGTGCTAAAATTTGCTTATGCTGCATTCGTCAATCCTCTCTTTCTGTATATATCTTTTTCCATAAATCAATAAGTTCCGCAATCTCGTTTTCAATTTCAGCAGGAATAATTTGCCCGGAACGATATTTATTTAGCATATATCCATCAACTGCATAAAATATCTCTGAATACATAGATTTCAAATCTATATCTTTCCGAAAAATAGAGGTATCTATTTTTTCAAATACAATAATTTCACTTGCATTACTTGTTTTAGAATAGCTCTTTTGAATAGCTTCCTCTATTTCCGGGTAGTTTTCATAATATGCTCTTAATGAGAACGCATATATGTGTGGGTATTTCCGCATAATAGAACATTTAGATAACAGACTCCTTTTTAACATTTCAAAAAAATCAGATGTTTCTAAAGTCTTGTATTCTATAATTGCTTTTCTTGTCATTTCGATAGAATTTTCCCACAAATACATATACAGTTCTTTTATGTTAATGAAATAGTGAAATAGTGAAATAGCAATGCTTTTGAAACGCTTCCCTCATCTGCTATTTCAGACATGGGTGCTTTTTTATAGCTATTTTCTGAAAACACTTTATAAGCAGCATTGACAATCCGCTGTTGTTTTTCTATTGATAAACCGAAAAATTTATTGTTCATAATATCCTCCGCATTAACCGTATCGGTTAATATAAGCGCATTATAATCCCGTTGACCGTTTTTGAGAAGATGGCTATATATAATAATTGCAGAATGTTATGTGCTGTTTGCTTTTTTATTTTTTGAATAAGTGTTTTACATAAAGTGAAAACATGATATGGATTCCGTAACAGTCGGCATTGTGCTGTAATGTGTATAACTGGCTATCTCATGGAATTTTGGGTAACTCTGTTTGCAGGACGTGGGAAAGCTGCACTTTAGCTTTTCCATGTGCTGTGAATAGAGTTATCCATGATTCCATAGCCTGTTATGCACATTTCCACAATGCTTGTCTTTTGGTTTTTATCTTCTTTGGTTCGGAATAGTGTGGTGCTGGCGGTCTATCTCTTGTTTTCGGTTGCTTGTTTCTTTACCGTACATGAGCATTCACTCAATTTTTTACGCACTTGTTTTTGAGGACGAATAAAAAGGGAAATCACGCCAATATTATCTGTTCCACTCTTAATATAAGACTTTAAAAAATCTTCACTCTCTTTTTCTGGTATGATTCCAGCACAAACTTCTGTTTCTTTATCTTCGGAAGTAATCTTTCCAAATACTGCTGAAAGAATAATCCAATGTCCCTTCCAATTACTTAACAAATCAGAAAAGTCATTTTCCTTTAACCTTTTAGTATTATAATAATATGTATCATCCAGCAAAATTCTCAATGCTGTCATTGCATTAGATTTTCCCGAATCATTTTCGCCAATAACTGTATTCACGCCTTCAGTAAAAGAAAAACGTGTAGAACTAAGATTTTTATAATTCACTATTTGCAAATAATTTAAAAACACAGCTAATTCCCCCTTCTGACGATTTTCTACAAAATATTTATTATTATACCATAGAACACGCCATTTGAGTAAAATAACTTCTTATTTAGACAGGGAGGGTTGCCCCTCCCTAATACTACAAACTTTCCTCTTTTCCTTTACCTTTTGAAATATCCGGCTTTTCCGGCGGTTTCTGCCCGTATGCCTTCTCCCGCATCTCGGCAAGTTTTTCTTTTACGGAAATGCGCCCTCTCGAACTGTCCGCTAATATTCGCTCCTTCCCATGCTCCGCTATCTTTTCCGATACTGCCCGGTTAATCTGCGGCTTAAAAGGCGCATCCGCCACCGCTTCCGCATCACGCCCCATTTCCTCTGTATCAAGTTCCTCCTGTTCCCCGTCAATTTCCGGCTCATCGTCCATATCAATCCCATCGCCGCCCTTTTCGTCCATGTTTAACAGGGCATTTAATTCTGTCAGGCGTTCCAGCTTCTCCGCAAGCTCCGCTTCCTGTGCGAATGGCTTTGTGACCTCCACTTTTGCGGTTTCAAGCTGATGCTCCACGTTCTCCAGTTTCTGCGCCACCGTATCCATTCTCCCGGTCATGCCCTCTAAGGCATTGCTTAACCTCTGTAGATTCCCCAACGGATCAGTGCCGATTTCCACCTCATGGCTGATGCTGCCCTTTAAGTTGACCGTAAACTTGGAAAAAAACGAATCAAAGGAAACGCTCATTTTAAATCCCTGATATTCCCCGATTGTGACCGCCATATTCGGCTGTTTTGCGCTCCGGCACATATCAATCAGCGCTGCCCCGGCTTCTTTTTTGTCCGTATATACCCGGTTGCCGATTTTTATGGAAAAGGTATCTTTATCCGGGAATTTATTCTGTGCGTAGGTCTGAATGTCGGCACGATACCCCGCAAGCCTTTCTTTCATGGCGGCTATCTGTACCGGGTAATGCTTCACGATATTGTCCTCTAAGCGGTACTTCTGGCTGGTGTGGTTCGCTTTTAACAGCTTTAGCTTGGATACCTGAATATCTAAATCCATCTTTTCTTTTATGTAGGGATTGCCCGTTGCCAGAGCCTTCACCTCCGCATAAGTGAGGGCGGCTTCGTCTATGTCCTCACAGCTGCGCACCGAGGATTTGCTCGTCATGATCTGACCGATGAATTTCTGCTTGTTTTCGATGAGCTGCCATGAGTAGCTGTCGAATGTCCCTTCCGTCACATACCGGAAAATCTTTACCTTATCATTCATGTTGCCCTGCCTTAAAATCCGCCCTTCCTGCTGTTCAATGTCGGACGGACGCCAAGGCACATCGAGGTGGTGTAAAGCGATGAGCCTGTCCTGCACGTTGGTTCCGGCACCCATTTTTGCGGTTGAGCCTAA
>JAIECJ010000178.1 GCA_029068555.1 Lachnospiraceae bacterium | reverse complement strand
TCAAACACGCTCTAGTACAGTGAAAATTAAGTTTTGGATAGTTTGGCGCAGAATATTTTTCTGAGAGTGCTGCTTCAAAAACGCAGGCGAAGCGGTGGCAAGCTGGTCAAACCAACAATAGCTAAACCAACAAAACAAGCCAAAATCAGGCGTGCCATCTTCATTCATACTGCCATAGACAAATAGTGTCTGAGGGCATATATCATTTGTTGCAGATACTGATATTTTTTTCATATTATCGCTGCTCCTTTTCCAAATTATTGAGTATACGCTGCAAATAGGATTCAAACTGCACTATTTCTGTTTCTGTGAAACCGGCGTAATAGATTTCATTCATTTTCTGTGAGATATTCATGTAATCGTTCTGCAGAAATTTCGCCTTTTCAGTAAGCGCAATCAGCCTGTTGCGACGATCCTTAGGGTCAGGTACGCACGATTTTTTTATTATGCTCATCAAATGTTATCTTAGATTTTCCGTGCATATTGCATCAAAGACCGGAAAATGATAGAATATGATGTAATAGGAATATGATGCCAAAAAAATACGAAAAGGGGAAGACATGTTATGAAAGCATACAAAAATATGAGCAGGGAAGAACTGTTGACACTGAAAGCAAGCTTGGAGGAAGAGTTTAAGAAAGCAGGGGCAAAAGGTCTGTCTCTCAATATGGCAAGAGGTAAGCCAGGAGCTTCACAGTTAGCATTATCAATGCCAATGCTGGACGTTATTAACAGCGAGGCAGATATGAATACACTGCTTGGAAATGATACCAGAAATTACGGAGACTGGGACGGGATCGGTGAGTGCAGGCGGCTGCTGGCCGATATGATAGGAGTGAAAAAAGACAATGTAATCGTATGCGGCAATTCCAGTCTGAATATTATGTATGACACAGTGATGCGCTCCATGGTAAAGGGCGTGAATGGCTCTACGCCTTGGTGCAGGCTGGATAAGGTAAAATTTTTGTGTCCGGTGCCGGGATATGACAGACATTTCAAAATTACGGAATTGTTTGGCATTGAGATGATAAATATTCCGCTGAAAGAAGACGGACCAGATATGGATCTGGTGGAAGAATATGTGAACAATGACGCTGCGGTAAAGGGGATTTGGTGCGTACCCAAGTATTCAAATCCTACAGGAATATCATACTCAGATGAAGTGGTGCGGCGGTTTGCAAACCTGAAACCGAAAGCGGAGGACTTCCGGATTTTCTGGGATAATGCATATTGTATCCATCACATTTATGATGATATCCAAGATGAAATTTTAAACATTTTGGAGGAATGCGAAAAGGCAGGCAATCCGAATATGGTGTACATCTTTGCATCGACCTCAAAAGTAAGTTTTCCAGGTTCCGGCGTATCAGCGATTGCCACTTCGAAAGAAAATATGGAATATATTCAGAAGTTCATGGAAGTACAGATTATCGGGCATGATAAGATTAACCAGCTGCGTCATGCACGGTTTTTCAGGAATATAGACGGATTAAATGCACATATGAAAAAGCATGCAGAGATTCTTCGTCCGAAGTTCGAGGCAGTGCTGAACACATTGGATGCCGAGCTTACAGGCACCGGAATCGGAAGCTGGATTAAGCCAAGAGGCGGATATTTTATTTCCTTTAATGCTATGCCGGGGTGTGCAAAGGCAATTGTCGCAAAGTGTAAATCACTGGGGGTCGTGCTTACGGGCGCCGGTGCGACATATCCTTACGGAATCGATCCGGAGGATTCGAACATTCGTATTGCTCCGACCTTTCCGACATCTGCAGAAATGGAAGACGCCACGAAGATTTTTGTGCTCTGCGTGAAACTTGTTTCCGTGGAAAAACTGTTAAATGCATAGTTTCACAAAAAGACTATAAAAATCTGGTTACAATTCACACCAACGCCAGTTTTCATCAGCTTATAAGTTATTGAGGTGTGAATTATAACAGATTTTGCAC
>JAIECJ010000177.1 GCA_029068555.1 Lachnospiraceae bacterium | reverse complement strand
CAGTCCACGCTGACAAAGCAGCTCCGGGAACTGGAAAGTGACGGGTTCCTCCACCGGGAGATTTACAAGGAAATACCTCCGAAAGTGGAATACTCACTTACTGAGTTTGGGGAGAGCTTCATCCCCGTCCTGCAGACCATGATGGCATGGAGCGAAACATACCTCTGCCCGGATTACCAAAATCCCTATGAAAAATAGCATAGCGGCAGGCTTGCGAAAACGGCAGACCGCCACATTTCCCGCACTTTATTGGATTGCATGAAACGACTATTTTCCGGGTATGGAAAGCAAAAAAGAGCCTGCACAGCCCCTTATCATTTTCCCATTATCTTTTTGCCGTTATACTCATATATCATTTGGCGAAACCCCTATACTTTTCGGCAAAACCCTATACAATTTGGCTCCAAAACAGTTTCGTATACATTTGCCTGTTTTGCCAAAAGGTATCACTTTCGCCAAATTGTATCCGACTTTCGCCAAATCGTTTATACTTTTTGGCAAAAGAACCCCAGAACAAAGGTTCGCTATCTCCCGAATGTAAAATTGCCCCTAAAAACACAAGAAAATAATGTAACTTTCAGACCTATGTACTGCCAAGAATGCCGTATTTTCGGGCTTTGTGGGCTTTCCGCAACTTTATCCACCGAGAACTAGAGCGTGTTTGAAAAATGCTTTCTGCCAGATGTGCGTCACAGTTTGTGGGAGATTTGTACCAAATGAAGGGCGCATAGCGGGCTATGTAACCTGAATTTGGTGCAAATATCGCACAAAGTGGGGCGTGCAGGTGGCAGGAATGATTTTTCAAACACGCTCTAAGACACCATGACAGGATTCGACAATATCTCCTATATTTCAACAGCATTTGCATACAAATAGGCGAAACTCCAAGCGATTTAACAGTCTTTGATATTGTTGGGTCTACACATGATTAGCTCGATTTTTTCTTGCCAGTGCTGCCACTTCTTTTCTTTCCTTGTCATTCAATTGAAAAATCAAATGATACACTTTCATTTTATTGCCAGTTTCCGGTACAATATGTTCACTAACAATCATTAATGTTTCACTTTCACCAATTCTTTTTATATTTATTGGAGCAAAATCTCCATCAATTGTTTTAAATTCATTTTATATTTCGTCAACCCCTTGTTTCAGAGACATCTTTCTATTTAAAGAAAAAGTAATTCCAAATTTAAAATAAGAATTTAAATATCCCATTAGCTGTTTATATTGTTCCGTAAAGTTCTCAATATATTTATTTTCAAGTATTGCGTAATCTGTAATTATTCCATCTGACTCTTTGTATATGTATAAATCCGTTTCACCTAATTTTTTAATTACCCTACCCATTGTAAATTCTCTTGCAACACTTAATCCATATTTGCTATTCAAAATACCTTCTACAGAATCATGCAAATCCGCAGTAATCTGCACCTCGTCCCTCTCTTCAAAACGCGGGATTCTCTTTTGAAAACGCCGAATTGCGGAACATAACTCCATAATAATATTTTGAGTTAATGAAGTATGATTTCCATTTTCGCTCATATGTCGAACTTCCAAATATCGCTCTCTTAAATCACACTCCATCAGATCAAGATAATCATCAAGATTATCATATTGTAAAAACGTCTCTACTAACTCCGGATTCCGCAAATACATCATGACCATATTGCTTAACTGAGACGGCAAAAAATCATGATCTTCAAAACAAAAATAATAATATTCTTCATAATCCGTTATACGTCTTAAAATAGTTCGACCTTTCTCATTATCTAAAGCATCCCTAAGCTTATCATCTACCAAATTGATTATCAAATCTTCTTCACTGTCAGCACAATCTTCCCACCACCCTAATATCGCATATAACAAATATTCGTATTTAGGCTTCATATAATCTCTGATATTTGCAGAACATATTAATTCATATAACTCATACACAGCATTTTTACATTCCTGCGGTTTTCTTTCCAAGTAATCTCTTGGAAAAAATCCATCTAACTCAAATTCCGGATCTGTTTCCAATACATCAATTAATACACGTATTATATCCTTCAAATTTCTATTGACGTATTTTGTTATTTGCATTCCAAGGTCTGTTAGCCTGCTATAATCTACTAAATCTACTTGAATCACTCTGCACATTCCCTTCCTCAATTTATCTTACTGTCTGTCAGCCTTTACATAATAGGTGCTTCTGCCACTCCCATACCGAATAATACTTCCTTCATCCACCAGTTTCTTTAACGCCGCTAGAGTTGATGATCTCCCTATTCTTGGACAGTGTGCAACAACTTCTGCACCTGTAAATTTCCCGACTTTTTCTTCTGCATATTTTTTTACAATATCATAAGCATTACTGGTATTTCCCTTTCCCGCTATGATTCCTACACGTTCTTCAAATCTGGTGTAACAAGCCAAAATGATCGTAAGCATATAACGTATAAATGGTGTCGGGTCGTTTTTGCCCTCATGCCATCCTATATCCGAAGTTTCAAGGACATCATAATACCTGTCTTTTGTTTTCTCAATTTGTCTCTCAATACTTATATATTTACCAACACTATACCCATTCTTATATAAAAGGAGCAGAGTAAGCAACCGACTCATTCTTCCATTTCCGTCATTAAAAGGATGAATGCACAAAAAATCACATATAAAAACAGGAATCAATATGAGGGAATCCACCTTCTCACTCGCAATTGCCTGCTCATAAGCCGTACATAACCGCTCAACTGCATCTGGTGTATCGTATGGGGCAATTGGCGTAAACCTTGTGACTACTGTTCCATCCGGCTTTGTTTCATTAATATAGTTCTGTACACTCTTAAAACTCCCGCCGTACGAAAATCCCGCTCTTTTCAAAAGGTCTCTGTGTAACTGTAGTATATATGATGGTCTGATCGGAATGTACTCATTGCTTTCGTGAATTGTATTAAGTACATCTCTGTACCCCATAATCTCATCTTCTTCCCTGTTGCGGGGCGTCGTCTTTTCTTCAAACAACTGCTT
>JAIECJ010000176.1 GCA_029068555.1 Lachnospiraceae bacterium | reverse complement strand
GTTTCAAGAAAATCTGACCAGCTTACATCATCTACTGGATTGCAGCTTTCAATATATTCTTGTGCTTCTTCCAGACTGTCAACACCATCAACAATAATTGTTCCTTTTCTCATTACTTGCAATCTATATACTGCCATATGTTTTGATTTCCTCCCATCTGTCTTATCTGCATATCTTATCAATTGCTTCTTGTAGCCTTTCCCTGCCACTCTGAACGTAGTAGACATTATCCCCTATGATAATCGGTAACTTATGTTCATGAGCTGTAACCACTTTGTTTTGATAAAGCGATATTCCAGTTGCGACCCCTACGCTAAATGCTTCACTTTCCATTAACTCATTCAATATACAATCCCTCCTCAGATAAGTTTTTATTGTATGTTTCTCTGTTCCTGCATGTGTTTCTTCCTTATTACAATGGCGCGTCATAATCACAATAGCTTTATGTGCTTCTGCAGTGCTTCCTCAATCTCCTTGCGCTGCAATCCTATATAGCGTTGTGTTATACTTGAAGAACTATGCTGTAATAAAACTCTTACGATCTCCAATTTGTAATTATTATTAACATAGATACTTGTCGCAAAATACTTTCTAAAGCTATGTGTCGAAATGTTATCCAATCCAAGATAATCACATACAAGCTGCAAATGATTCTGTACTGTCCTTTCTGATATATCAAACAATTTAGCCGCTGGATTAATATTCCTTTCCAATGCGTAATTTTGTATGTATACATAAATTTCTAATGGAACTGTAAATTCACGTTTTTTCTGTGTCTTTTTCTCAATAATGTTTAATCGGTAGCGTTCCCCATCTCGAATAATGTCAGATAATCTCAAATGTAATATATCAGATATCCGCATACCAAGATTAGCCTCCAGAGTCAAAATAGTCGCAATCCTATTATTTGGCTTTGCCATATGTCCATCAGCATATATGAATCCGTTACGAATCGTATTGATTATCTGCATGTATTGTTCCTCGGATAGAGCTATTGTTTTCTTGTTTATTATGACAAACATCCCCTTTATTTCGTATTTTAATAGTCCTAAACTTCGTATTATCCCCAAGGACTGTAAACATACATCATTTTTCCTTGCCAATAAAGGAAACTTCGTATAGTAGTAGCGGAATACGCAATAAATTATTTTCCATCTACTCACAGAACAATATTTCCTCTATCTGCTTCATGACATCTGCCTTCAATGGTGCATACAACGGATCTTCATGTCCTATACTGTATACTTCCTCAATCCATGCATCATCCAATGCATCTGCGCTGTAATCTGATATCATAACAGAACTTTGATATATATTGCTGTACCTTATTGCAGTAGTGTCCGTTTTCCTGACGCTTGCTTGCCTCCTCGAATGTGTCAAAATCTGACGGAATACCATCAAGTAAGCTGTAATCCTCACCTTTATCGTTGGTTGCTTCAAGTGATATGCTCAGTCTGTCCGCTTTACGCTTCTCACGGTTCCTTTTGGTAATCTCTGACATGATCTTGTTTGACAGGCACGAATACAGAAATCCGTCAAATGACTGTTCACAATCATATCTTCTAATTGCATCCGCAAAAACCACATTAGCAAGGGAATAGAAATCGCCCATATCCTTGTATGTAAGTCCACCAAACTTAGATAAGATTCTATCAACAACTCTATATAACTTTCTTGCATTGTCTGCGTAATAAGCATCTAAGATTTGTAACTGCAATGGTGATAAATCTTTGTCTATCATGGTTGCTCCAGCTCCTTCCTTATTATTAATTGGTAATAGGCGCGTGAGGACTTGAACCCCACTAAGCCATTCGCCTACTTGTCGTTATTCAGTTGTTTTTTCTTGGACTTGTCATTGTACCACTTTACTGTATCGCCGCTAAAATTGATTTTCGGCTGTAAAATGCCTGTCCTTCCGATTCTGGTAATACTGCCCTTGTCTCTGTCTCGTGTGACTGCAAATTCTATTGTCTGTGTGCGCTGCATTGGTGTTCACCTCCTTATTCTTGACTACCTGACCGCCTTTTGTGACGGTCAACGCTTCCGGCTTAAAGTCCTGTTTATACTCGCCGGAACGAGTTTTATTTAGCTAATGCGTAAAACACTATATCGGCTAACACTGCTGACTTTCGCATAATCTTCTTTGCTAAGCAGCTTCTTGACTTCTTCCTTGTCAACTGTTTCACGTTCCTGCGGTGAATACGTTGCTTTGAATAATGTGCCGATAAATTTACGGATCGGATTACCTTTCTTGTCAACGGCTTCACACTCTTCGGTTTCATTCAAAAATTCAATTGCTTTTGCCTTCAGAGAAGTGATATTTGCTTCTGCTTCTTCCTTCACTCTTTCCCACTCCTTGATTGCCTGCATTGTTTCGTTCATTTCTTTAATTGTCATACACATAATTTGATCTCCTTTACCTATTTGTTTTAGTTTGATTGCTATTATTATAGGATTGTGTTGCTATCCCGACGCCCTGTTAAAGGCGTTTCGTCTTAATTTTCAAAGACTCTTCAGGGGATTTATTTTACTACTCTTGTAC
>JAIECJ010000175.1 GCA_029068555.1 Lachnospiraceae bacterium | reverse complement strand
TGGACAATGTGCCCTGTGTGATTCCCAACATTCTGTTGGCATTCATAGCTCTAAGATTGTGCTGTACTACCATAAATTTACCTCCTTGTGTTTCCCCTCAGGTTCCTTCCTGCGGGAGTGTCTGCGCATAAATCCTTTTATCCGTTGAACGACACTGTGTATAGTTCTATTTAGTTGTATATATTACAATTGATACCGGTTTCAATATCAATCTGTAATCATTTATAATATCCGGAAACAACCACGGTGGCGCGCCTGCTGTCGCAGTCTCTCCGGCTATTAGCGAAGTGATACTAAATATAGCTATGTAGCTCTGCACTCAAGATTTGTTATATTCTTGCGCCAATTATTTTTAGCTTTGCAATATATATCGACAGCTGGGCGAAATAATTTATAGCTAATTGTATTTTTTGTGTATTTGATTCTGTCATTTCAGCCAACTGTCCCATATTCTTCCATTTTGCTGCCCGTATTTACATCTGTTTACTATTCTAAATTATTATTTTTTATTTTGCAAGACTTTTCTATAAACTTTATTTACTCCCATCCAATTCTTTGCTATAATATAAGCACACGAAAGGGTGGTGATTGCATGCCAAATACAAATCTGGAAATAACACAGAAGGCGATGGAAGACTTCAAGAAAATTCAGCGATATATGTTATTGGCCAAAGAAGAAAATTGTCCAAGGACATATGCCGAATTGAAAGATGAATATTTATACCTAAAAAGCTTTCTGAATATTGCAGGTGTAAATTTAACTGATATTGACAAAATAAAAGAGTAACTGCCTGACTGCTCTTTTGCAGGCACACGAAAGGGTGGTGATTGCATGCCAAGCAATGCAGAAATCGTAAAAGACACTGTTGAACAATTTAGGAAAGTGCAGCGTTATATGATTATTGCACGAGAAGAGAATGCCACAAGAACATATGCCGAACTGAAAGATGATTACGTTTCCCTAAAAGCTGTCCTCAATGTTATGGGCGTAAATTTAACCGATATTGACAAAATAAAAGAGTAACCGTCCGGCTGCTCTTTTATTTTGTACCATTTCACATTTATTTGCCAAATAAGCTTGCCAGCTGCTCCATGCCTTCCAGATTTGCCGAGGCTTCTTTGTTTGCCTCCTGTATCTGGATATATACCTCCTTACGGTATACCGGAACCTCCTTGGGTGCGCTGATGCCTATTTTTACCTGCTCTCCCTTGATGTCGAGAACCGTTATCTCAATATCATTGTTAATCATCAGGGCTTCGCCTTTTTTCCTTGATAGTGCCAGCATATCTTTCACCTGCCTTCTTTTATAGTCTAATGTTCCCTATGCCTGTACTGTCTTCTGCGCCATTATCTCGTCGTATATAGCATGTTTCACGCTGTATGCCTCATCATCGCTGATCAGCTGCACTGCCTTGCGGTTTTCGACGCTGACAATAATCGGCGCTTTCAGGTTCACCGTTGTCTTGGTGATATCCTTTGGCACTGTCACGGTGACAAACATCAGTATGTTTTCACTGTCAAGATTATCCCCCAAAGGCTTTAAAAGGTCAGCCGCAAAATTGGGGCTGTATCCGGGAATGACCAGATCCGGATTCATAACCGGCATGGCAAAGGCAGGCTCCTGAAGGGACTGAAGCCACTTAATGCTTGAATCCGCACCTTTTTCCTCGTTGAATATCAGGGTAAAGTCTTTCAAGTCGGGAAATCCCAGTATTCCATGGTCAAAACGGATAATTTTGTCCTCCTCTATTGCTATCATGCCAAATATCCTCGTGTTAACTTCTACCATTTTTACAACCATGCTCCTTTCATAGTCTGCAAGCCCGGCCTATGCGGCTCAGGCCTGCTTCTTCATTTCATTTCCGTCTAATTATGAATATGTCAGGCTCTTTATCTGATGAAATTCAGCAGTGAGGTCTGCATTACGTAGCTGATGGATGACAATGCTGCCTCATATGTCATACCGATACTCTTTAGCTGGATAACCAGATCCGTGTAGTCAGCATCTTCATTCTCGCTTACAAGTTCCCCAAAATTGGTCTGCTGCATCTCCAGACGGTTCTGAATCAGATCCAGCCTTGACCCACGGGCGCCGCAGTCTGTCTCTGCCAGCTGGGCACGCTCAAAATATCCGTCGCAGTCATCAATCAGTTCCTGTGTGCGGTTTTTAATCTTATCGCCCACTCTGGTCAATGTCTCTTCAAGTGCCTTTTGATGCTGCTCAAGCTTTGTGAGATCCTCACCGTCATATTTTTCTGACTTTATCATGCTCTTCACAGTGTTCAGACACTGTTCAAGATTATCATACTCGTTCAGCATGTCGATAACTTCATTCATATCCCTGCCCATATCATGGGTGAATACTTCATCTGCCGTCGTGTTGACGCGGATTGACTGATTATTGCCGATATCATACTCGATAATCTGTTTTCCGTTCGCACTCGGGTCTGACAGGAAATTCTCATTGTACTTCACTGTCTTATCATTGCCATTCTTACCCTTTGTAGTACGTTCTGTATAGAAATAATGTACCGGGTCAAGGTCGTTTTTCTTCCAGTTTGTCTTCTCATAAGTGATGCGAAGCTCTGTGTCAGAAGAAAGCTCCGAGAGACGCTTCTGGATATTGGCGCCGAGAAGCAGTTCCCCTGTGTCAGCAATATATGTTATATTATTGGCATTGTTGTCGCCTACCACAGACAGATAAGCCTTGTCATCCGATCCAGTCGGATAATAGTTGGATATCTCAAGCGAAGTCTTGAACTTCTCATCCAGGCTGACGACACTCTTGCCGTTTGCATCCTTTGTGACACTGCTTCCGAGCGTTACGGTCTCCTGCGGCACCACATTATTGTCTACAATTTTGATTGTACCGTCATCTCCATACGAAACTGTCGCATTTCCCACTGATGCCGGCAAAGGCGGCGTTGTGGTAGAAGTGCCTTTCTTTACCCTGTACTCCTGATTGTCTATCGTAAACACTGCCTCGTTCGGCAGAACCGTTGTGTCGATTGATACTACCGCTGTCACGGAACTTGTATTAATCACTGCACTGTTACCACTTACTTTCGCATCCTTCATGAAAGCGATGTCTACATTGGACTCATATACTGTATTTCCATCCGCGTCCTTAACCGGATTCCCGTTTGCATCCTGCTTCGGCGTGATGTCCACATTGTCATATGCGAGGCGGAACCTGTATATTTCTTCTGTGTTGACCTTGTACTCCGTCGTGTCCTTGTCGCGGAAGTTTCCTTCATTGATGGACTTTAAGTCTCCGGTCCGGACAAAGGTCATCCTGTCAATGTCCGCATTTGTAAGCTGCTCTGTGATAACATTTTTCTCTGTCTTATCTGTCTTCAGGCTAAGCGGCATATCGGTGCGGTACCCTGTAAAAATAGTTCTTCCGGCACTGTCCGCATTTCCTATGGAGTAAATTTCCTCAATGGCCTGCTGCAAGTTCTTGATAATTGCTTCTCTGTCCTTTGCCTCTTTGTAGTTGTTGTTTGCCGAGATAATATTTGTCCTGACATCATTTGTCAGTATATCGTTGACTGCCGAAAGCGACGACATTGTCAAACCAATCCAGCTGTCTGCATCCGACGCGTTTTTCTCATAATACTGGTCAATTTTGTCCAGCGAGGAATTGAGCTTCAGCGAGCGGATTGCAATAACAGGATCATCGGACGGTCTCGTTATTTTCTTGCCTGTCGACATCTGGTTAGTCAGCTTCTCCTGAAGGGATTTATTAATATTCAAATTTCTAAGTGATGTATTTTGCATCATCTTAGTCGTGATTCTCATTGCCATGTATGTTCCCCTTTCCTATCTGTTTCTTATACTCCCATATAACCTATATAACCGTAAAGTCATTATACGCCCGTCTGTGTAATCAGTCTGTCATAGCATTCGTTCATCACAGATATCATCTTGCTTGCCAGATTGTAGGCATTCTGGAATTTTATCATGTTCGCAGCCTCCTCGTCGTTGTCAACACCGCTGATCGAAAAACGGCTGTTTGCTATGGATTCCTCTATGTTGCCGTAAATCTCCTGGAAGCTGTTTGCACTCTGCGCATTCAACGCCGAATCACCCATCAGACAAATCAGGAAGCTCTGTGCATCACAGCCGCGGAACGCCATCTTGTCCTTGTTGGTCGACAAGTCCTTAAGTTCGTCAAGGATATCGTACTTTGATTCACCGTCACTTGCAACCGTGTGCGTAACGAGTGTGGCCGCATCATTTTGTATGGATTTCATTACATTAAAATTTCCTGCTGTCAGCATGAAGTACCCTGCATCACCCACGCTGTCATATTTTGTGGCATACAGCGAGGTTGTAAAATCAAACTGCTTTCCTGTGGCAGCATCGTCTCCTGTAAAGAAGATATCGCCTGTATGGTCATCACCGTTAGAATCTGTGGCGCCGCTCATGCCGTATATCTCATTGAAATGATGCGCGTAATCCCGCACCCACTCATTCATCTGCTCCAGATAATATGGGATACCCTGATAGTTTACCTGCTCGCCGACACCTGCGCTCTGTCCCACTTTATTCGGCTTTACCGTCGTCGGATTTTTTGACAAATCCTCAGAAAGCTTGAATGTGTAAGACGCCTCCCCGGACTCATTGAGCTCAAATGAGAAACTATCGTAATAGTAGTAATCTCCGCCAACACGAATCTGTCCGCCCGTCAGCGGAAGCGTGCTCTTGGAAATATCCTTTAAGTAGTCATCCTTAACCTTTATGGTCACTGTCCTGTCCGCTGTATTGACACCTGAAACCGTACCGTTAAACGCTTCGTTGTTATTTCCGTCACGCATCTCGTACAGACCCTTGAGCTCGCCTCTTGCATTTTTAGCGCCCAACCCCAGATCCTGTCTGGTGTCTGTCCAGACAACATCATAAAGTCCTTCGACATCATTCTGGTTTGCTTTCTGCCATGGCTGTCTCGGCACGCACTCCAGCTGCCTGTAGCTGTAACCGTTTACCAGAGACTGCCCGCCTACAATCGAAACATTGTATTCCATCATCCCTGACTCGTTTCCAAGATCGTCTGTAATCGGTTTCTCCTCGCACTTTACATCCACAATCGCTGAAAGCTGGTCAATGAGCAGATCTCTCTTGTCGCGCAGTTCATTTGCCACGGTGTTTCCACCGACTTCTATCATGTTAATCTGCCTGTTCAGCAGGGTAATCTCCTGCGCGATGCTGTTGACTTCATCAACCTTGATGCTGATTTCATCATTAACATCTGTCTGCATCTTCTGGAAATTATTGTATAAAATATTAAAATATTCACACAGATTTCCAGCCTTTCCAATAAACTCCAGCGCATAATCCTTCTCACCTGCATGGTTTGAAAGGGAGTCCATCGCGGAATGAAATTCATTGAATATTGTCATGAAACCTTTTACCTCGTTGGTTCCCCTGTCATCCCGCAGATAATTTTCTATAATCGCACAATAGTACTGTTTTTTGTCATATTCACCGAGCTTGGAATTATTGTTCCAGTATTTTTCATCATAATATATATCCCTTACACGCTCCGCACCAAGGGTGTCAACGCCGGCTCCGATACAGCCATGTCCTGCAAACGCACGCATCGCCGCAGATGCCGTCTGGTTGACAACCTGTCTTGAATAACCCGCCGTCTCAACATTTGCAATGTTGTTCGCAGTCGTATTGAGCGCCGCATTGGATGCCACCAGACCAGAATATGATATATTTAACCCCATAAACGTAGATGCCATTTATATTCTCCTCCTACTTTTCCAATATATCTGCAAATTTGCCATGTAAAATCTTTGATTTTACATTATGCCCCCATACCCAGAAGTGTATCGAGCATGGAATTAATCACATTGATATAACGGCTTGCCGCATTATATGCATTCTGATACATAATCATATGCTCTAACTCCTCGTCGGAGGAAACACCGATAACAGTCTGCCGTTCATTGTCGGCAAGCTCCATCGCCTGCTGCTCATACTCATACAGCCCCTGACACACATATCCCGATGTCGCAACCTGATTAATCAGGTCAATATAACAGTTCTCAAAACTGCTGATTTTCGTCGCATTCGGATTGAGGTAGATTCCTTCATTCTGGAATGCTTCCACAAATTTCTTTCCGATATTGAAATCTGCCGACTGATCCTCCTCGGTAAAGCCAAGAAGTGACGGCATCTGTACCAGCTTCTGGTTAATCTTGATATTCTGGCAGTTGTAGAGCGAAAACTGGGAGTTCGCATTCTCCTCGTTGTACTTCCAGTACATTCCGCGGATGGGTTCCCCGTTCTCATCATAAATCTGATAAAGCTTTGTGCCCTGTGCTTTTAGTGTCTCTGCCTCAGCAGTACTTAGTACTACCTTCTCATATGCGTCCGAACCAATTTTCTGGAACATCTGCATCGGTGTACCGTCCTCGTTGCACAGATATCCGCTCTTCGGGTTACAATTCTCTGCAAGCACGTCATTTACCTTTGTCATGATGGCGTGAACAAGATTATCAAACTCTGCCTGTGCATTCATGACAACAGACTTCGCAATGTAATCGTTGTAATATTTCAGCCCCTCTTTGTCATTGTAGCTGCCTTCTTTGATTCCAAGCTTATCCAGCTTGTAATCATTGCACATGCCTACAGTCAGATCCGTGTAATTTGCAACATGGTCACCGCGCGCCAGAAGCAGTGCCCTGAGTTCTCCGACATCTGTCTCCCCTCCTGTTGATATTTCTTCTTTCAGGTTAAACACATATGCGGAGGAATAATCCGCCACCTTTTTGCCGCTTGCATCTTCCTTGTAGATAACATTGTGCTTCCAGTACGGCGTCACGAAACCAGTATCCTTATCCGTGAGCATATC
>JAIECJ010000174.1 GCA_029068555.1 Lachnospiraceae bacterium | reverse complement strand
TCGGGAAGTATGGACGGATGAGGAAGCGTTTTTTAGAAGAAAACCATAGGGGCATTTATTCGTATATGATTTTGTCGGAAACCTTATGGAAGCATCTTGCGGAAATTGATGAAGAATGTAATGAAATGATGGACAGACTTGTAAGGCAGATGGCAAAGAAAGAGGGGGTAACGGAGCAGCTTAAATCTGATGATTGGTTACTTTGGCTTCAGAAGATGAACGGAATCAGGAGCAGGGCGGAGGAAGTGGTGCTGCATGATTTGATTTATTCTCTTTAACTTTGTTGAAATCCCGCAGGTTGTAGCAGGAGGCACAGAGGATGTCAAGACACTGGCTCTGCCTCGCCTGCGGCGGTCTTGACATCCTCTGTGTCTCCTGCTATGGAGTGGTCAAGGGGGAACAAAGTTCCCCCATTGCATTAGGAATGCCAATGGCGGTATTTTGAAAAAATTTAAATCAGGGATTGACAGGAATTGAAAAATAGCTTATTATTGACAGTAAGAAATGGGTTTTCACCGTACATCTTGCTACGGCTTGCTCGTTTCTTTTTTTACTGCCAAAATATCATACAGATATTTCCTGCCATTTTCGGCATGGTTAATCAAAAGCCGGGCATGGAAGATATTGTATCTTACAAGCGTATTTTCCTCATAGACTGGGAGGGCAAAACGGACATCATACCTGTACCAGCCAAATTTGGCATTTTTATTGTGTTTTTCCTTGCGGTTTTCCTCAAAAGCCGGATTGGATGCTATCTGGATCAGCTCCGGTATTGCAGTGGCGGCATTTGCCTTAGCTTTTGCATTAGCCCCCATAAGGCTTTTACGGCTCTCTGATTCCGTGTATTCTTCCGGAAGTTCATTTCCGATATAAATACGCTCTGCACTTTCTTCAATTTCGTAGTAGTCACCGACATATCCCTCAAGATACTGCTTTACATCATCCCAGTCGATCTGCCGTTTGCCCTTGAAACGTATATCGTTAATCAAGACCAGCTTTTTACCGTCCGCATCGGTTATGATATTTACATTCCTGTTTTCAATCATCTCTTTTGTTCCCTTTCTTCTTTTCCCTTGATTTATAGACATTATACTGGTTCTTACATTGCGGACTACAAAATTCATTCCCTTTCCTGCTTGTGATAAAGGCTTTTTTACAGTGCTTGCACATCCGCATATCATTGTCCTTATCCGTGAGCATGAAGGAAAAGCACATCTGCACCATGATGAGCAGGGAGTGGAAGTCCCATACGATAACGGGCACATCCTTTTCAAGAGCGATCCGATAAGTTGGTGCTATGCCGCCGAAAGCGGAAATGCCCTGACGGTACAGGCTGCGGGTATCTTGGTCAATCGAATCGTAATCAAGATAATAGAGGAAACTTGTCATAAAGGTAAACGCCAGATCAGTAAATTCTTTTACAATCCAGTCATACCTTTCCGCATATTCCTTCTGAAAGCCCATCGTCACAGCCTGCGGCGCATTTACTATAGCCATCGTGATTGCAATGCCCTCACGGTCAGTCACAGACCAGCTCGATTCCACGCCGTTTTTTCTGAAATCCGGCTTATCAAAAGGATAGAAATACGAAAGGTAATCCTCGGTGGATAGGGATTCTTCTTTTATAAAGTGGTTTTTGGGAAGATACACTGATTCATAGGTGATAAAATCCGCTGTTGTCGGCAGGGCGGTCATAAAACCGAGAAAGCCGTACTTCTGCACAAAATTAAGGGCGGATTCTTTCAGTTCTTCTTCCGGGACTTTGTGCATGGCGGCAAGCCCGACATTTACTGCATCAATAACAAGCTGCCCTGCTTCCTGCATGGGACGGTACATTTCCGGCTTGGCATCTTTGGAAACGGTTATGTAAAGATTACTATTGTTATCCGTCTTATATTCATAGCCGTTGTATCGAATCCACGGTGCGCTGGTATGTTCAAATAAGTTCTTCATAAGAAACCATCTCCAATCCATCAGTCATATCATCTGATGTAATACTTCTTATATTATAAGCAGTTACCCGTCAGTGGCCAAGCTGTCTGCTGTCTTTTTTCTTTCGCACGCCATTACTTAAGAAATATTTTTCATCAATTGTCATCGGCAGACGGTTCTCTTGTCTGTATGCGAGTATGCTGCCATAAAGTTTCCGTATCTTTTTCAGTGCAGTCTTCCGGATGCCTCTGATGTTCCGGTCTGACTGTCCGATGCTCTCCGCATACTCCGAAGCAGAGTAATCATGTAGGAATAAGTAATAGAGCATATTTTTTAGATGCGGCTTCAGTTCCTTCAAAATTTCCGATAAATCTGCATCCGTGACAAGTTCGTGCAGCGTTTCCGGGCGGTCAAATATGAGGTCAAGAAAATCGCCCGCAAGCATAAGCCTTCTTAAAACCGTGTCATAGGAAAGCCTGTCAGAAAGATACTGTTCGCCTGCGCCCCATTCCAGGGGGACATCAGAACGTCCTTTTTCATGATCCCTTTCTCTGCGTTCCCTGTTGCTGTCCAGCTTGTCCCACCACCTGATGACTTCCCTGAAATCTTCCTCTGTCCGTGCGCTTTCCTCAATGCGCTGGAGGGCAAGCGCACGGGCTTCACGGTGCAGCATATCCCCGTCAGCTTCTGTTATTAAATTTTGTTCCCTGAACGTCTGGAACTCAGCGTATTTCGGCATCTGTGGTCAGTCCCTTGCAAAAAAATAAAATTTTATAGCAGTTTTTTCAAAAACACTTCCGTTTTTATAGCCGTTTTTCTCCCATTAGTGAAAGAAGTAATTCTTTTTATCAAAAAGTCAGTTACAAGAGGGGGATATGGAACTATGAAACTTTCACGATACGAGCAGGAAACGGTTGTCAATTACAATGCAGGAGAACAGACCG
>JAIECJ010000173.1 GCA_029068555.1 Lachnospiraceae bacterium | reverse complement strand
CTAAAAAGTGGAGCAATCCATTATAAATACTGGATTTTTAAGCTTATTATAAGGACTTTTACAAATTATAAAAATTTAACTGCCTTAATCAAACATTTCATCAAGAAAACGTGAAGGCAGGAGGTTTCCTGCCTCCTTTTTTTCCATATTTTCTTGAATATAAAAAAGAAAAAGACTTTCTTTTGCCCGTGTCATTGCCACATAAAACATCCTGCGTTCCTCTTCTAGCTCTCTGTCTGTAACTGCTTTTTTGTGCGGGACAACCCCTTCATTAACATCAGGGAGTATGACAACTTTCCATTCCAATCCCTTTGATGCGTGCATTGTCACAATATTCACAAAATCTGTGCCGAAACATTTTGTTTCTCTGTGTTGTACTTCATACAATGCATTGTCATAATTCTGCACATGCTCCACCCATTCGTCTAAAGTCTCAAATCCCTTTGCAAGCTGCATAATTTCCTCAAGATCTTCCAGCTCTTTTGACGCGTCTCTGCCGCGCTCAGCAGCCTTCTTCTTCAGATATTCGTCATATCCGACTCCTTTTCTGATAAAATTAACTGCGGAAAAGGGACTTAAACTCTTTATAAAACGAAGCTCCTTATAAAGCTCAACAATATTTGCCACAGCATAATCTTGTGTTTTATTGTTTTCTAAAAGTTCATGCATATGAAAGGGATTGCGCGGCACTGTGTTTCTTTTGATATACCGTACTGGTCTGTTCATGATTCGCAGGAAATCCGAAACATTGTCCTCATTCAAGGCATAATTCAGATACGAAATAATATCTCTCGCTACTTCACTGTCATAAATATTTTTGGTTTTTTCTTTTAGAGAAAAAGGGATTCCTTCATGAACCAGTCGCTCTGTGGTGTATGCAATATGATTATTTGTGCGGTATATAATCGCAATATCACTGTATTTTGCCCCAGGCTGCTCCATATACTGCTTTATCAACAGTGCAATATTTTCCGCCTGCTTTGGTTTAGAATGAAAAGAATATACTCTGATACCATCCTTTTGGGAATTATGTGTCTGAACATTTTTGGAAAAACGTACCTTGTTGTGTGCAATCAGTTTTCCTGCGGTCTCTGTAATATCCTGTTTGCTGCGGTAATTGATATTTAACAGCACTTGCTCTGCACCTGGGTAATCTTCCGTAAAGTGAAGCATAATTTCAGGATCGGATCCCCTGAATCCATAGATTGACTGATCGTCATCACCCACAATAAACAGATTGTTCTGTGGCTTCGCAAGAAGCCTTACGACCTCATACTGCAATGGGCAGATATCCTGAAATTCATCTACAAGAATATAGCGGAAACGTTCCTGCCACATCTTAAGAACTTCTGGTCTGGAGATAAGAAGGTCGCGGCACAACAGAACCATGTCATCAAAATCAATCAGCCTGCTCTGATTCATTTTCTGTTTATAGGTCTGACATATATATTCAAATTCTGGCTGTGATACAATATCACTTATGAACTCCTGTGGCGTCATTCCATTGTTTTTTACCTTGCTGATTTCTGCCAAAAGTCTTTGTAGTGTCTCTGAATTTGCATTACCATCCAATGACTGGGACTGTATTTCCAAAGGCACCTCATTAATAATTTGTGCCAAAAGTCTGTACTTGTCACCCTCACATATGATGTTTTCTGCCGTAAACTGATATGTATGACGCAATATGCGGAAAAAAACCGAATGAAATGTACCAAAACAAACCGGATAGCATTTTCCGTCATTTAACTTTACAAACCGCTCCTGCATCTCTGCAGCAGCGGCTTTGGTAAAAGTGATGACAAGAATGTCCTCCGGTTGTATATGATGTTGTTCAATCAAATATTTGATTCTCTGTGTAACGGTAAATGTTTTCCCAGAACCAGGTCCTGCAAGTACAAGCATTGCACCTTCCCCGTGTGTAATTGCCCTATACTGCGCTTCATTTACACCGTTCTCCAAGTTATTAAGCATTTTCAAGCAGTTCAATACCCTTTCTGATTCTTATAAGAGTTTCCTCTTTCCCAATGACTTCCATAATTTCCGTAGCTCCGGCAGGTGTCATCTGCAAGCCAGACACCGCAGTCCTGACGGGCCACATCACATAGCCGTTTTTGACTTCCTTCTCAGCCACATAGGACAAAAGAAGCTGATAAAGTGCATCATTGGTATATTTCTCCTGTGCCTCAAGCATAGGCAGCACATCCTTTAATACCGCAAGTGAACTTTCCGTTGTCGTTTTCATTTTCTTGTGTGTGTACATAGATATATCATACTCCGGCAGCGTTTCAAAGAAACCAATTAATCCCTTAATATCGGGAAATACCTCTATCCTGGTCTTCACCATCTCTGCAATCTTTTTCAGGTCGATATCCTTGGTTATAACCTCCCTGATATATGGCATCGCCATCTCATAAAAGCGATCAAAGTCCATCGCCTTAATGTACTCACCGTTCATCCACTTCAACTTGTTCATGTCAAATACTGACGGCGATTTGTTGATTCGGGTGTAGTCAAACTCTTTTATCAACTCATCAAGTGTAAAGATTTCCCTGTTGTCCTCAGGACTCCATCCGAGAAGCGCTATAAAGTTCACGATAGCTTCTGGAAGGATTCCCTGTTCCACGATATCCTCAAAAGAAGAATGCCCGCTTCTCTTGCTGAGCTTTTTGTGCTCCTCGTCCGTGATGAGCGGCAGATGTACATACACGGGAATTTCCCAGCCAAACGCCTCATAGAGCCTGTTGTACTTTGGCGTGGAAGAAAGATACTCATTACCACGTACTACGTGTGTAATTTCCATCAGATGGTCGTCCACTACATTTGCAAAGTTATACGTAGGATAACCGTCTGACTTAATTAAAATCATATCATCAAGCTCTGTATTATCAACAGAAATGTCTCCATAAAGCTCATCATGGAAGCTTGTCGTTCCCTCCGTGGGATTATTCTGTCGGATAACATACGGAATCCCACCTGCAAGCCTCTCCTCCACATCTTCCTTAGAGAGCCCAAGACAGTGTTTATCATAGACAGTAATTTCCTTGCCCTCCACAACTTCTGACTTCAACGTAGCGAGCCTTTCTTTATCGCAGAAACAATAGTACGCCTGTCCCTTGTCAATAAGTTCCTTTGCATACTTCATATATATACCTGCCTGAACCCGCTCACTCTGCACATAAGGACCATACCCCTTATCCTTGTCAGGTCCCTCGTCATATGTCAGCCCAGTCTTCTCCAACGTGTCAAAAATAATATCCGTAGCGCCCTCCACAAAACGTTCCCGATCCGTGTCTTCAATGCGAAAAATAAAATCCCCGCCTGCATGCTTTGCTATTAAAAACTCATACAATGCCGAACGCAGATTACCGACATGCATCTTTCCTGTAGGACTCGGTGCAAACCTGCATCTTACTTTTTTATCCATCTTTATACTCCTTATTCCTTTATCTTAATTCATTTTGTCTTCTTTTGCATTTTCTTTTTTCATTACCATATATTTTGGTTCTTCTTAAAATCATCTATCACAGCCTTCATAATTTCAACACCATTGGGCATATTCAACAATCGCCTGCTTTCTATAACCTGTGCTGGTTGTGACACTCATATCATAACAGATTGGTTTAAACGTGTAAAGAATTATCACTCCGGCTGCCGGATATCCTGTTCTGGAAGTTTTTTTCCTGATAGATTTTTGAAGCTTATCAACTCCTTGGCCGCTGTTGGAATTGCAATGTTGGTTCCCGCACCTGCCACACAGCCGCCTGGGCATGCCATCCCCTCAATAAGGCATCCATTTTTCTTTCCTGCTTTGGCAAGCATCAATATCTTCTTGCACTCGGACAAACTCTCGGCATGTTCAATGTGAATCTCCGTGTCAGGATAGTATTCCTTTATGCAGCTTTCAATGGCACTGGCTACCCCGCCTGCCACACCATATCCACGTCCCGCCGCTGTCGCATCGTTCATTGTATCGAGTGCCTCTATTTCGTCAAGCAGGATTCCTTTTGCCTCAAACATTCCCAATAATTCTTCAAAGGTGATGACAAAATCCACGTCGGAACGGACAGTTCTTCGGCTTGCCTCAAGCTTTTTGCTCGCACACGGTCCGATAAAGACAACACTCGCGTCAGGGTGTTCCTCCTTGATTATTCTTGCTGTTGCAACCATCGGCGTCAGTGCGTTGCTTATTTTGTCGATTGTCTCCGGGAAAAATTTCTTGGCAAGCATGGACCATGACGGGCAGCATGAGGTGAGAAGAAACGGCAGCTCCCCTGTGGCTACCTCCTTCACATAGTGTTCCGCCTCTGTCATTGCCCCCATATCCGCGCCAATTGCAGTCTCATACACATCAAAAAATCCAAGCTCTTTGAGCGCCGTCTTGACCATATCAGGTGTCACCTTTGGTCCGAACTGTCCCACGAATGACGGTGCTACCTGTGCAACAATTTTCCTGCCCGACTGCATCGCGCGAATTAACTGAAATATCTGCGATTTATCTGCAATTGCCCCAAACGGACAACTCACCATGCACTGCCCGCAGGAAACACACTTTTCATCGTCGATAACCGCCCTGCCATGGCTGTCCGAATGTATTGCATTTACACCGCAGTGTGCCAGACATGGCCGCTGCTGGTGCGATATTGCGTCATAAGGACATACCGTCTTACACTTACCACACTTGATACATTTCTCCTGATCAATTACAGAGCGTCCATTCTGCATGGTAATAGCACCTCTTGGACACACTTCATTACAAGGGTGTGCAAGACATCCCATACATTTATCCGTAACCTCATACCTGTTTTCCGGACATGCATTACATGCTGACGCAATAACCTGCATGAGGGGCGGCTCATAATATTTTTCATCAATATTGCTTTCTTCCACTCCCTGGCTGACCTGTACCGGTTCATCCTCAGGGCGCAGCGACATTCCCATGGCAAGTCTGGTTCGCTCACGGACAATTTCCCGTTCCCGATAAATATTGTCCCAATATGGCGAATTTTCTGCGTCTGCCAATTTATAAGGAAGCGCCTCCATGTCATCCACAAGATTTGTGGAATTGTATGCCATGTTTGCCACTTCCCTGAAAATTGCACGCCTTGTTTTGCGAACCTGCGTATCTATACCTCTCATCTCTATGCCTCCTACGTATTTATATCATATACTCGTTACCGTTCACTCGTGTACTGACTACATTATATTTAGGCAAACATCCTTGCCTATTCTCCTGATAGCACTACTCCCCAAACCTCGGCACAGCCACCGCTACGCCTGCGTTTGTGAAGCGACGCTCTCAGAAAAATATTCTGCGGAGTTTTACCAGATATGAGACCGACAGCACACTTGCGCGTTTCACGGACTTAGCAGAAAAACGAAGTCCAGTCTAAACAGTAACGATTTCGCTTTCAATCATTTTATATGTCCAGCGAAATCGTTCACAATCTGCTATACTGATATTATTTTGACATATTTTTAACAATAATTCAATACATTATTAAAAGAATATTTGCTGCAATTCCGTAACAAGTAGATTTTAACCAGCAGCATATTATTCCTTGTAAATTTTATACGCAGGAAAATATTTTATTTTAAGAATTTTTATATAGCTCACTAATGTACTTTAGTGCCGCCTCTGCATTGTCCGGGTTCGTATTTTCAAGCGTTGCATGCATGAACGGCTTTTCTTTTTTCATATATGGTATCACACGTTCCCAGTGGCACTGTCCCTGCCCTACAGGCACTGACACCAGCTTTCCGTTGTCTATGACAAAATCCTTTACATGAAGTACTGCCACATCTTTACCCAACAGCTCAACTGCCTCATCAAGGATTTCATCCTGGTTCTCATAATTGTAAATTTCCAGCAAATTTACAGGATCTAAGATAATTCTCAAATTTGGCGAATCAATCTCATCAAGAACACGCCTTGCCCGGACAGGGTTGCATACGATATGCCGCACCACCGGCTCAATCGCCATAAGAACGCCCATCTGTTCTGCATATTTTACGACAGGGCGTATATTTTTGATAAAAGTCTGCAGTGATTCTTCATTCCAGCAGGCTTCCTCAAATTTGTATGCAGTATTAGGCGCACCGGTTTCCGTTCCAACTACCCCGGCACCGAGATGTGCCGCAAAACGGATATTTGCCATATATTTATCTTGAATCTGCCTTAACTGTACAGGGTCAGGGTTGGCGAGATTCAGATAACAGCCAAGCACTGCACAGTCAAGTTCATTCTTGTCAAACAGCCTTTTTAAGTACATGGCATACCCGGGCGTGAGTGCGGACGGCGCCACTGAATTCTCACTGATTACCTTGGAAAGTGCGACATGTGCACACGCAAACCCCTGCTCCTTTATTATTTTCAGGCGCTCCTCTATCGGCGCCTGCACTGCATCATGTAATCTAATACCAAACTGCATTTTTTGTCCTCCTAAAACCCAATTACATTTTCGCGTGTATACTCTGCGGCTTCCTTCTCACTAAGTATCGTTACAAAAGGAGCCCGATCCGTTCCGGCACCGTCACCATAATTGCCATACTCTGCAAAAAACAGGGTGCTCCACGCTTCTTTGTTGTCCCAGTCATGCCAGCCTTCCCTGCGGATATGTGCACCAATCTCAGAATGTAGAATAACACACTTCGCATGTCTTCTCCACGGTCTCCCCAGATAAGCACTCGCAGCAGGACAGTCGCTTGTAAAGCGACAACGGTTAAACACATAACCATATTTTTGCCCCTCATAGGTCGAAGGAGCTGTCACATATCCGTTTATCTCGCCTTTCCTTTTTTTCATAAACAGCTCGCAGTTTTCAAAATAAGCGATGGCACTGCCGAATATAAAGTCAACGTTGCCAGCTATATAACAATTCTGATACAAATGTCTGCCAATACGTCTGGGAGCAAATTCCTTGGGTCCCTTAAAGCCCCCTGCCTGCTTTTCCTTTTTAGGCAGCGGAGCTGTAAAAAGCGTGTCCTGATAACCGTCAAAACGACAATTTTCAAACATCAGATGGTCTCCATCCGCATATACCGCAAGCGCCTGTCCTGCCTTATAACCCTGCCCTGCCTCATTACAGAAGGAAATATCACAGGCATAAAAATTATCCGCATCTATAAAAACGCTCGGCGTCCGAAACGTTCCCCGCTTATCTCCCTCCGGCATAAGATCCAATGCCCCGTCCGAGTAGGTTATTTTCGTCTGCTCTGCATCCGTTCCAATAAGTGTAATGTAATTCTGTTTTATCTCAAGGCGTTCTCTGTAAATGCCTGGTGCAATATGTATGATAACCTCCATATTCCCAAACTGCCTGGCTGCCTCAAGTGCTTCGCTTATTTTTGTAAACTCGTGCCCTCCATCTGCATCTACATACAGTTCTTTTCTTTCCATAGTCAGCTGCCTTTCATCAATAAACTATAAAAACTATGCTTTGTCGCGTCTTCACATTTCTGTATAAGCAGGCGTATGCGGAACTCCTATGCTTCCTCAAGTCTTAGCATTTCTGCATATGCCAGCAGAAATGGCGCGGTCCCTTTTGCATCATCTTTCACAACCGGTTCTGACATGTAGTACTCATATGTTCCGTTGCGTCTTGGGTTATCAGCAGGTCCCAGACCTGCCACCAGGCAGATGCCGCCGAGACTCATCTCCCCCTCAACAGTTGAAAGATACTTGTCACAAATTCCATTGAAAGCTTTTACGCCATATTCACTATATTCCCTTGGAAGATATCCCAGACGGGCGCCTTTCATCAGACAGTACGCCATAATAGAGCTTCCGCTTGTCTCAAGATAGTTACTCTCCCTGTCAGGATAATTTGGCACCTGATACCACATCCCCTCTGGCGACTGGAATTTCAGCATGGAATCAATCAGTTCCCTGTACATGGCAAGCAAATGATTATAGTCTGGGTAGTCTGCGTCTGCCAGCGTCAATGTATCCAGCAGCGCCATAGAAAACCATCCGAGCGCTCTTAACCAGAAATTCTGTGAAAGTCCGGTTTCCTTATTGGCCCAAAACATAAGCTTCTCTGCGTCATATGCATGATAATAAAGTCCTGTTATGGGGTCTTTCTGATTCTTCTCAACATTAAAAAACTGTGTAAAGATATCTTTGTAATTTTTCTTGTCATGAAATCGGTTTTCATATTCCAGATAATAGGGCTGTGCCATATACAGGCCGTCAAGCCATACCTGATGCGGATAAATCTTTTTATGCCAGAAGTTTCCTTCCCTTGTGCGCGGCATCTCAAGTATCTGCTGATAAATATTTGCCGTTGCCTTGGCATACTTTTCCTTTCCAGTTAAATCGTACAAAGTAAATAAATTTTTGCCTTCATTGATATTATCCAGATTCAGTTCATCCTTATTGTAGCCAATAATCGTTCCATCCTCCTGAATCCGATGGTCGATATACTTTTCCGCGAAGTCAAAATACTTTTTATTGTCTGTAACTTTGTAGAGCTCCAGAAGCGCCATAATCATACATCCATCAATATAATCCCATGAAGCTTTTTTCCCAGCCCTTATTTTTTCGATATTCCACACAGGCTCATCCAGTGTACTTCTGTCAATCAGTTCATTCACATATTTTTCTACGATTTCAATAGCCATAAGCAGCCACTCCTTTTCGCTTTTTCAATCTATCTGATAAAATGATCTATCCCATCACAGATAACAGGATCTCCATTTTGTCCTGACACCACGACATTTTTTAGTTCAAATGTTTCAATATTTTTGGCAAAAATACCTGTATTGGTCTGCTTATCCACCCCGTCCATCATCGCTGGAACGCCTGCTGTCGGATTTTCTGCAAAAGAAAACTCTGCATTTTCAAAAATCACATGATGAATCTTCTGTTCCGGCAGTCCGTACATGTATGAGGCAGCAGCATGACAATTTGTCGCTTTGAGGTTTTTAAACAGGAAATCTCCCAAGTAAGGTGTCCTCTCGTCCACCGGATGTAATTCTTTTGACTGCACATAGTCGGAATGTCCGTCTGCATCACAGAAATAAAAAGAATTCATGACAACCGGAGTCATAACATGATCCATAATAATGTTTTCAAACTTAATGCCTGTCACAACAGCGTCTTTGCCGCGTCCACGTCTGGTCTTAATGCGAAGTCCCCGATCTGTGTGGAGGAACAGGCAGTTCTCAACATTAAGGTTTTTCACACCGCCTGCCATCTCACTTCCAATTGTGATAGAACCATGCCCGTCTCTCATACAACATTGCCGGATTGTAAGATTTTCAGATGGTGTCTTGTACTTTGCTCCCATATAAATCTTGCCGGATTTAATTGCAATACAGTCATCTCCAACGGAGAAATAGACGCCGATAATATCTACATTTTTGCAGGACTCGGGATCGAGACCATCCGTGTTTGGCGAGTCCTTGGGCCCAAGTACAGAAATGCCAATAAATTTCAAATCCTCTGAAAAATATGGGTGAATATTCCACGAAGGACTGTTCTCTATGGTAATACCATGAAGAACAACATTTCTGCATTTGTTTAAGAAAATCATGCGTGGCCTCCATGCAATACGCTTTACCTTAGGATTATCCCACCAGTTTTCCCTGCTCGCACAGCCATCTATGGTTCCCTGCCCCGTAATCACAACATTCTCCACATTGATACCTGTGATGATACCCGCAAACATATCAAGCGGATCTCCTTCCCATGTGCCAAGCAGATACTCCTTTTCCTCGTCAATGCACTCAATTTTTCCTGGAAGAATCGGAAATTTTGTCCTGTCTGTATATGCAGACAATGTTGCATCTTTTCCGATTTCAAGCACCAAATTACTCTTTAAGAAAAGCGGATATATCTTGTATATGCCAGCTGGAATGTATACTCTGCCACCCTTTGGGCATGCATTGATGGCGCACTGAATAAAATGTGTGTCATCTGTCTCTCCGTCACCTTTTGCGCCAAAATCCTTTACGTTTAATGTGACATACTCATCCTCTGTTGTGACCGCAAAACTCTCAGACTCGTCTGCACCGCACTTGATCTTCACATCATACGTAGTTGACGGATTTAAGCCAAACACGGTCGCAACATTCCTGTCGCTCTGCTCTGCAAGGCTTCCGTTTACATAGATTTCATGTTCCTGTTCTGATGAAAAATACCCATTTTCCTTGATTTCTACCACAAAGCTTGTGGCGGTTTTATAGATTACATCAACTTTCATTGCACCCTCCATTCTGAGAAAGCTATGGCGGCATCCATAGCCCTGAATCATTGTCAATAGTCATATCTATATACTAAAATAACATAAATGAATGGAAATATCTACAAGAAAATGTAAGCTCTTACATGTTTTTTTCATAATCATAGACTGCCCTGAGCAGTTCTGCCACACTCCATGCCTGTGCATAGCATCCTCTTGACACAGTCGGTGTGTCGCCATCGTATATTTCTGCTATCTGTGATGCACACCCTTCCTTAAGCCATACCTCCAAGGCATCAAAACCAGATGCCAGTTCCTCTTTAATGCGTTCCTTCTGTACCGCATCCCCACATTTTGCGGCATATCTGATACAAGCTCTGTAATATCCGCCCAGCGGAAATGCCCATACTGTTCCCTGATGGTAAGCTCTGTCACGTTCCTCCATCGGTCCAATATAGATGCTGTGAAAATCAGAATCGTCTTTTGCGAGAGTCCGCAGACCAACTGTCGTGTACAGCTCATCTTTTACCTTTTTGATAATCAAAGCTTCTTTTTCAACAGGAAGCATGGTAAATGGCATTGTCAGCGCCCAGATCTGATTGCATCGTATCTGGTTCTCGTCCTTCCCGCCCGACAAAACATCTTTTAAACACTGTTCACTCTCATTCCAGAATTTTTTCTGAAAAGAATCTTTTACCTTTGATGCCAGCTCCTGATATGCCCTGTCCTGTGTCAGCTTGTACATCACCATCAGCGCACTGTACCAGTATGCATTGATTTCTACCGGCTTTCCATGTCTCGGAGTCGGCAGGAAATCACCCACACGCACATCCATCCATGTAAGTTGTTCCAATCCGGATCCTGCCATAATCAAGCCATCACTGTCCATTTTGATATGAAAATCCGTACCGTTTTTATATTCGTTAATAATCTGCTCAAGCACTGGAAGTATTTCATCTTTGAATGCATTATCATTTGCATGTTCTATATATTCGTACACTGAATTGACAAAAAGCAGCGGGGCATCCGCCGAATTGTACATGGGATTCTCATCTCCCTCAGGAAACAAATTCGGCAGAAGACCGTTTTTCACATATTTTGCAAATGTTTGAAGAATACTTTTGCATTCCGCAAACCGTCCTGTCACCATTGTTGCTCCGGCAAGCGCTATCATGGTATCGCGTCCCCAGTCCTCAAAAAACGGATATCCTGCAATAATACTTTTGCCGTTTGTCGAATCGCGTCTTACCACGTAGGCATCCGCACTCAGCAAAAGCTGTTTTCCCAGCTCTGATGACACCCCTGCCTGATTCATCAGCTGTTCCCTGCGCTCTTTGCGCTCCTGCACCAGTCTGTCGAATACTTTTCCTGCTTCAGCATCCGTACATCGCTCTGTACCTAAAATGACGTATATGTCACTTTTAACTGATATATGTGCGTTCAATCTGTGATTTATGAAAACATTTCCATATTCTTCGCGCCCATCACGCTCATCCTGTGAAAAATACATTTCACCAAACAACTCTGGCTCCCTTGTAAACAGCTCTGCATTTGTCATGACATAAAGCATATTCATTTCATCAAACTGCTGAAGTTTTTGGGAATCATCAAAGTTCTCCTTTTTTGATGTGAGACGCAGCAGTGGCATTAATTCCAACGACACCTCTTTCCCTACAGGATTATCTATCTCATATTTTAATGCTGCAATATTTTCATCATGTGCCATCACAATTTTTTTAACAACTTTCACACCATTAATCTTGAATGTCCATGCGGGTGCAGCGTCATCAAAGTCATCATAAACAAATCTTTCCAGATACTGGTATCCTGTATAATTATTCCCAGACTTCATGCGCTGTGAAGTCAGGATGTACTCTCTGTCATCAATTATCAGCTTTTCAAAAATATTTGTGACAAGATGCATTCTGACATTCGGCGCTCTCTTTGCAGACATCAAAAGTGCATGGTCGCCCCTTGCTGCTGCTCCTATTATAGACAGGCTGCTGTAACCACCCAGTCCGTTTGTGAGCAGAAAACAGTTTTTTTCCCCTTCTTCCAGAGAGCCCCAATTCTTTTTATCATACTCAAACCGCATATTGTTCCTCCTAGCATTGTTTATTTTGTTTTTTATTTTACCATATACGATTTCTGCTAACAATCAATTTTTTCTTGAATCCAAGTATTATATATGATATTATTGATATTATTCATGCAGGACT
>JAIECJ010000172.1 GCA_029068555.1 Lachnospiraceae bacterium | reverse complement strand
GCACACAAAATGCTAAAAGGCAAGCATTTTGGCGCATGATTCCCACTACTTTGGCGTAGGTGTGAACAGTAACGATTCCTGCTGCGCGGAATGCCTTGTATCTTCAAAATGTAATGCAGAGTAAGTGCCATTATGATATAATCATAGTTATCCACCGCATTGTCGTCGTAATTTTGCCTGGCACTGGCACGAACCATGCAGCGCCCTACTCCAAATTCTGTCCGGATGAGCGTGTTTGAAAATGTGTAACAATAAATGTATGCCAAATATTGGAGCGGAAGGCGAAAAATGTATACTGTTAAAGTCGAGGAGTCAGCCATGACAACAGAAAAAATAAAATACCCCCTGAAAAATAAATTAATTGTCCTGGTGCTTGTCGCGATGGTGCCGATCCTCTATGTCGCAATCTACCTGATTCTGGCGCTTGTTAATTACAGCCGCGCTTACGACCAGATTGTCAACAGCATGCTGCTTGCCAACGCCTACAATATCAACTTCAAGGAAGAGATGGACGAGAGTCTCTACAAGCTGGTCGTCAGTAACATCACCTTCGGCACGATAGAGGAGGACGGAACATTCAAAGACCCATACAGACTTATCAATGAACTGCGCACGGAGAGCAACAACCTGCTCGCCATGACAACCGACCGGGAGAGCCGTGTCTGGCTGCAGAGTCTCCTGCGCAATGTCGATACGCTCAAGGACCGCGTGGACGATATCAGGGCAAATCAGGAAGCGGGGGGACAGTACGAGAAAAATATTGATATGCTGTACAATGACATCTATATCCTGACAGAGCTGATACAGGATGACATTCAGTACTACATATATTATCAGACAAAAAGCATTGAGCAGTTAAAAATGCAGCTGAATAAAGAAGTGGAACGCGTCATCATCATCAGTATTTTGCTGGGAGGCTGTATCGTGATTGCGGTAATTCTGATAACCAGCGCGATACTAACCAGCATCACAAAGCCGATTCAGGAGCTGTGCGGGATAACCAGCAGGATTTCGGAGGGAAATTTCTCAGACCGCGCAAAGGTACGGACAGAGGACGAGCTGGAGGTGCTCTCGGACAGTGTGAATGACATGTCAGAAAATCTGGAAGTGATGGTGAACCAGATTAAGGAGGATGAGCGGAAGATGCGCCATGCGGAGCTGCGTCTATTGCAGGAGCAGATTAATCCGCATTTTCTGTACAATACGCTTGACACAATCGTCTGGCTGATTGAGGGCGACGACCCCGACAAGGCGGTAGACGTTGTTGTGGCACTCTCAGAGTTTTTCCGGCTGGTGCTGAGCAAGGGCAAAGAATATATCTCGATACGGGAGGAAAAAGAGCACATACGCGGCTATCTCGAAATTCAGCAGGTGCGTTATCAGGATATTCTGGATTATGAGATTGCAATACCGCCGGAGCTATATTCTTACAAAATATTGAAGCTGACCTTGCAGCCGCTTGTGGAAAATTCCCTGTATCATGGAATCAAGCACAAGCGGGCAAAAGGAAAAATATGGGTCACAGGAAAGCTTGAACAGGGTGTAACACCAAAGAAGGATACCATTTTGCTGTGTGTGCAGGACAATGGTATCGGGATGGATGCCGACGAGGTAAAGCGGTTGCAGACGGAAATTGCAAAGCCTTGTAAGGAGACGGAAAAGGGATTTGGGCTGGCAAATGTGAATGAGCGGATTCGCATGAATTTCGGCATGGAGTATGGTATGACGATTGTTTCCGAAAAGGGTGCTGGAACAAAAGTCACCATTATCATACCCGCAGTGAAATTGGACGATCCGTCGGCAGAGGAACTTTTGCAGGAGCGTAAACAGGCGGGGGATGAAGTGGAGCAGGAGTCGGGCACAAAAAGGGAGCGTGTATGAAAAAGGGATCAGAAACAGTAAAAAGGATTATTTTTGGACATGTGGGCGCATGCATCATACTGCTCTGCGTTGTGCCGATTCTCTTTATCGGACACCAGCTTTTTTGGGGATTTGAAATAAAAGTAGATCAGACGCCCGCCGAATCGTTAGAAGAAGACTTGATTGTCGTTGGCTTTTCCCAGCTGGGCAGCGAGTCCGGATGGCGCACGGCGCACACTGCTTCCATACAGCAGGCGCTGACAAAGGACGCAGGATACTTTCTGATTTTTAACAATGCCCGACAGATGCAGGACAATCAAATCAAGGCAATCCGCAGCTTTATCTCCCAGCGGGTAGATTACATCGTGTTTGCGCCGGTGATTGAGGACGGGTGGGACACCGTGCTGCAGGAGGCAAAGGATGCGGGGATTCCAGTGATTGTCACAGACCGCATGGTCAATGTGCAGGATGATTCGCTCTACACGGCGTGGATTGGAACAGACACCAGAGAGGAGGGAAAAAGGGCGGGCAGATGGCTGGAGACGTACCTCGAACAAAAGCAGCGTCAGACGGAGGAAATTAATATTGTAGTACTGAAAGGAACTATCGGTTCCACGGCGGAAATCGGCAGGACGAAGGGTTTTGGCGAAATTGCCGCGCAGCATGGGAACTGGCATATACTTGAATCTGTCACGGCGGAATTTACGGCGAACAAAGCAAAGGAAGTGATGCGCAGCATGCTGCGGCGTTACCCTGAGATGGATGTGCTCATCTCGCAGAATGACGATATGACCATGGGGGCTATTGAGGCGATGCAGGAGGCTGGCGTCAGTTACGGGGAGGGCGGCGATGTGACGGTCATCTCATTTGACGCGACGCGCGACGCGCTGGAGCTGGTCAAAGAGGGGCGCATCAATGTCGATGTGGAATGCAATCCGGTGCAGGGTGCCTACGTCGCTGAAATCATACAGAAGCTCGAAGACAAAGAGCTTGTCGAGAAGCGTTATGTTGTGGAGGAGAACATATTTACCAGAGAAAATGCAGCGGCAGATTTGGGGAAAAGAACATATTAAGGAACAGGGATTGCGTACGGTAGATTTTGTGACAGAGATACCATGATAAAAAGAGGGCAGACATATGTTGAAAGTATTTTTGGTGGAGGATGAAAGCATTGTCAGGGAAGGGCTGAAAAACAATATTCCGTGGCAGGAATACGGATATCAGTTTACGGGGGAGGCGAGCGACGGCGAGATGGCACTGCCGATGATTCGGAAAATTCGTCCAGACGTTCTCATCACGGATATCAGGATGCCGTTTATGGACGGACTTGCACTCAGCCGGATTGTGACGCAGGAAATTCCGGAGATGAAGATAGTCATTATCAGCGGCTATGACGAGTTCGAGTACGCGCAGCAGGCAATCCGTGTCGGCGTGGAGCAGTATCTGCTCAAGCCCATCACAAAAAGCACGCTGCGCAAGGTGCTTCTTGAGATTCGGGAAAAGATTGAAACCGAGCAGGAGCAGAAAAACTATCTGGAAACATTTCAGAACGAAATGAAGGAGTATGAAAACTATGCCCGCAGAAGCTTTCTTGAAAAGGTGTTTGGCGGCGTGTTTTCCGTCCAGCAGATTTATGAGGAGGCGGCGAAGATTTCGCTGGATCTGGATGGACCCTGCTATAACCTCGTATTGTTGAATCTGCAGGTAAAGCGCCAGAATCCGGAGCACGCGGCACAGGAGCCGGAAGGCATGGATGAAGTGCGAGAAGCACTGTTTCGGTATTTTATGCGTTTTCCCGAATATCTGATTTTTCAGTGGAACATCAGTTTGTATGGCGTTCTGATCAAAGGCGAATCAGACCAGATGGAGGGGCTGCAGGAGCAGTGTGTCCGCGGAATTGAGAAAATTTGTTCGCAGGAAGCTTTTTCGATGGAGTGGTATGCGGCGGTCGGGGAACCCGTGGAACGGCTTTCGCTGCTGCCGGAGTGCTACGCAAAAGTAAACCATATCCTCGCGCACCGTTTTTTCAGCCCGCAGCGCCATATTCTGACAGAGAAGGATGCAGAGGAGCTCCTGCCAGGAAAGGATTTGAAGAGCTTTGCGTCGGTGGACAGTGCGAAGGTGAGTCCGGATATCATTCAGGGTTTTTTGCGGGAAGGCAAACAGGAGGAAATCAGGGATTTTGTGAACGGCTATCTCGCGGGTGTGAAAGAGGCGCTGGAATCGCGCCTGTTTCGCGATTATCTGCTTTTAAATATGCGGTTTACAGCCATCAGTTATATGGAGATGCTCGGAGTGAGTCAGCAGGATTTTCTGCCGGAGGATGATGACAGTAAAGTGCGCGAGGCATCCGGCAGCAGCGGCAGTATTGATGGCTACATGCGGGAGCTTTTGGAGCGCGCGCTGGCGCTGCGCGACAAGGAGAGTGAAAACCAGGGAAAGCGCGTGCTCAAAAAGGGATTGAAATATATCGAGGAAAATTTCAGTGATGAGTCGCTCTCGCTAAACAGCGTAGCAGGCGCCATCGGTGTCAGCGGCAACTATTTTAGCAGCATCTTCAGCCAGGAAATGCAGATGACCTTTATTGAATATGTCACAAAAAAGCGTATGGAAAAGGCAAAGAAGCTCCTCGTCCAGACGCAGCTGCATTCCAGTGAAATTGCGGGGGAGGTGGGGTATAAAGACCCGCATTATTTCAGTTTTGTATTCAAAAAGACAGTGGGCTGTACGCCGAGAGAATACCGGAACGGGAAGTAGGAGGTGTGCGTCAAGGCTTTCAAATCAGAACGGCGGCGGGCCGGCGCTGCGTTTTATCACAAGCTGCCAGGGGCATCTCTGCAAAAAGACGGAAGATCCCTTGATTATTTTCAGAACGGACTCGGCAGCAGCCGTTCCGATATCGTGCTCCTTCTGAGCGTAAGAGGTAATCGGAACCGAGGACAAGTCGCTGAGATAAGAGCAGTCAAAACAGACCACGCTGACATCATCGGGGACACGCACCTTTCTATAAGTCAGTTCCTTGATGATCCAGTAGGCAATCTCGTCGTCACAGCAGACAATGGCAGTGACGCCTTGCAGCTGTCTGTCAAGGAAATCGGACAGGAAGCCCGTGTCCTGCTCTTTCTGCAATGCGGTAAGCTGGTGCGTATCAAAACGGCAGATATATTCCTCACAGGACAAAAGCTGCGCGTCCCGCAGGGCGGACAAAAGGCCGGAACACTGCTCAATGCCCTGTATATCATCGGTTTTGAAGATACCGCCGATTTTTTGATGTCCCAGCGTGACAAGATACTGCCCCAGTGCATAGCCGCCGTCGAAGTTCTGGTCCTTGACGGAAGGAAAGTCGGGCAGGTTGCTGTAGCTTCCTCGGAAAAACAGGATGGAAATTCTGTTTTGTGCCAGGCGGCTGTACAGGTCATGGTTCGGCGTCGGAAAGCTGGTTTTGCAGCCTTCGCTCACAATACCGCGCACAGGATTGTCCTGATTTTCCAGCAAAAACTGAAGGATTTCCCGCTCCTTGGAGATTTGGTTTTCCGTCACATAGACGGTCCAGGAAAAACCGTGTTTCTGCAGAGTGCCGCACAAATCCGCAAGCAGTCTCGGATAAATGTACTCGGTGTTGGAGTGGACCAGAATGGCAATCTGGCTGGCGCCGCCCTGCCGCGGACTGCCGACAGCATACGACCCGCTGCCTTGCCTTTTTTTTATCCAGTGTTCCTCCTCAAGCACGGACAGTGCCTTTCTGACCGTCTGGCGGCTGACATTGTACGTCTGGCAGAGTGCGGCTTCTGTCGGAAGCTGGTAGATGGTGTCGGATTCCAGATTCTTTTCGATTAAGTTTTTGAGCTGGCTTGCGAGCCGGATATATTTTGCAGACATTGGACAGGTTCCTTTACAGGTTAATTTATCTGTGCTTATTATATACTGACAGCACAGGATTTGTCCACTTTAAAAGAAACGGCAATGATTACTACACCGCTCGGTTATGGTAAAGAAACTGAAAAATAAGTGTTGGTATAGTTCACGGGTCGGTGCTATAATAATCATGTCCCGATGCTTCGTTAGGGGGCATAAAATGATAATTACAATCGCAAGGAGGTGTCCCATGGCGTTTATAAAAGGCTTAGAATGGACGTTTGATACGGTTGCTTCGGATTATGAGAAATTCCGTCCCGGCTATGTTGGGGAACTGTACCAAATGCTCTTTAATTGTTACTGTTCACACCTACGCCAATGTAGTGGGAATCATGCGCCAAAATGCTTGCCTTTTAGCATTTTGTGTGCAAAATCTGTTATAATTCACACCTCAAT
>JAIECJ010000171.1 GCA_029068555.1 Lachnospiraceae bacterium | reverse complement strand
CTACTTACCTATAACAATAGTAGCTGTATTGTCGTTAGCTCTTAATACTGTGATCTTCTTACCGATTGCCTTTAATGCTTGGTATTCAAAGTATGTGACTGTTTTGATCATTGTCGTTGTCCTCCTAAAATAAAAAAGTGCAAAGCCTTATTTATATAAAGACTTTACACTCTTCTAAGTTATGAGTTGCTATTTAGTTGTTATTCTTTGATTCTGTCAATCTCTGAAAGATTTACGCCTAAACTATTGAGCAGTGCTTTTAAAACAATGTACTGCCTTTTAAGTTCTGCGTAGGTTTTAGTGGCATTTTCTTCCTTTGCCAATATCATACATCTTTGAACTTTTTCAAAGTCCTCAATGGCATTTTTCATAATTTCAGCGTTGTTCATTTCTTCAACTACCATCCTTTCACCGCCCTTTTTAATTGATACAGTTGTTGATTGTTACAATTATTATAGCGGTTATAGAGAAGAGTGTAAAGCCTTTATTTTTTAATTGTCAAGGTGCTTTGTTGTTTATTGATAAGATTATTATACACCTAAAATAGGTGTATGTATATAGGTAAAAAGCATAAAAAATACACTTGTTTATAGTGCACAATGCACACTTAAAACAAGTGTATAAAACAATTTATCTATTAAGATTATTCAGTATCGCTTTCTATATATTCTAATATATCACCAGGTTGGCAGCTCAATAATTTACATATTGTGTTAAGCGTTTCTTTACTTGCTATTTCACCATTTCTTATTTTTGTTAGCTGAGCTTCACCAATTAATTTATCTTTCCTTATCTTATAAGAAGTATAACCTTTTTCTTTTAGAGCTTCTAATATATCAATTCTATATTTTAACATTTTCCAATCTCCTTTTTTCTTTAGCATATCATAATTATGCACTTATTTCAAGTGTGGTGTTATTAGATTAGTATAAAAATTAATACACTCAAAACAAGTGTATATTATGCGCAAAAATTGAGTGTATAATTTGGCAATATAGTCAGTAGACATACACTTAAAATAGGTGCATTATAGACTTACAAGCAAGGCAAACACAACATAAAACCACACAACAAAACAACCCAAACGAAAGGTAGGTAACACAAAATGACAACATTTGTAGGTATCATAGACAGACCAACAACATTAATAATAGACGGCTATAGTAGCGCAAAAACAATCAACGGCGTTATGCATGACATAGCAAGATTGATGAAAAGTATTTGCCCACGTGAAGTACAAACTTTCATGATAAAAGGTAAACAAGATGCAATAGATTTACTGGATTGCACACCTAAAGGCAGTGAAGGCGGTTTTTTCGTAGAAGTTGAAGAAGTATCTTGCGCAAGCCAAATAAATGAGGATACAGACGAAATGGAGTGCAAAGACGGTTACAATTATTACTTCTGTACAAGAGTAGTAAAATAAATCCCCTGAAGAGTCTTTGAGAATTAAGACGAAACTACCCAAATAAGGGTAGTCGGGATAAAACAATCTACTTTGTAAGAAAGAAAAGAGGTAATCACAATGAAGCAGATCACAAAAGTTAGGAAAGCTGTATGTGTTATGGCAAATGAACTAAAAAAGTTGGGCTATTCCTTATCACAGGCATTTAAGAAAGCCTGGGCACAGGTAAAGAACACAATGAAAGTGCGTGCAGCAGGGACTACTTTTGAAAACAGACAGGAACGCTTGCAGTTTTTAAAGCAGTTTCATCCAAATGATCTGACCGTAACCTTAGAAAGGGAACCGGAAAATGAATTTGATAGTAATGCTATTCAGATTGTTGTACATATCAGGACTATTTCACGGCGGACAGTTATCGGATATGTGCCTAAAGAATTGGCAAGAGAGCTTTCAAAAGTAATTGATATGGGGATTGAGGTTAAAGCTTCATTGATACAGATTATTGGTGGATACAGTTATAAGGAAGCGTTAGGGGCATTGATAGACATTGGAATATGATCATACGGCAGAGGGTGGACAACCAATTCCACCTAATGCCACATCACTATAATGCAGCCGTTGAGCGTTCCAAGCTGCTATGAGAAATTGCAGAGGATAGTATATATTAATCAGCCATATTTGCAAAGAGGTAGAATCCAATGAACGAGGTAAAAAGTTTCATTAAGGCAGACAGGGGAAGACTCACACAGGTAATCGAGTACGGCACGGGTACAAGTGTAGAGATTCCTTTAAACAGTGATGGAAGTGTCCGCTGGTACAATGACAAGTCCAAGAAAAAACAACTGAATAACGACAAGTAGGCGAATGGCTTAGTGGGGTTCAAGTCCTCACGCGCCTATTACCAATTAATAATAAGGAAGGAGCTGGAGCAACCATGATAGACAAAGATTTATCACCATTGCAGTTACAAATCTTAGATGCTTATTACGCAGACAATGCAAGAAAGTTATATAGAGTTGTTGATAGAATCTTATCTAAGTTTGGTGGACTTACATACAAGGATATGGGCGATTTCTATTCCCTTGCTAATGTGGTTTTTGCGGATGCAATTAGAAGATATGATTGTGAACAGTCATTTGACGGATTTCTGTATTCGTGCCTGTCAAACAAGATCATGTCAGAGATTACCAAAAGGAACCGTGAGAAGCGTAAAGCGGACAGACTGAGCATATCACTTGAAGCAACCAACGATAAAGGTGAGGATTACAGCTTACTTGATGGTATTCCGTCAGATTTTGACACATTCGAGGAGGCAAGCAAGCGTCAGGAAAACGGACACTACTGCAATAAGGTACAGCAATATATATCAAAGTTATCTAATCAGCAGGTTAATATTTTGAATCTTCTGATAGATGGTTACAAGCCTTTTGAAGTGCGTCGGATTCTGGATATGTCATCAAGAGAGTATGAGAACAACATGCAGATCATGAGATGTTATGAGAATGTGAGAGTTTTATTTTAAGTTTATGATATGGAGGAAATTACGATGGCTAAAATTAGAAAACAGATATTCAGCCTTGACCAGTACTTGAAGTTGATTAAAGAGGAAAAAATCAGAAGCGACCAGGAATGTCAGAGAATGTCAGGGCAGTGGAATCAGAATATGATCAATGAGCTAATTTATACCGTTCTGACAGACAACTACATACCGCCTATTATTTTAGGTGAGGAGACGATAAGCGACATTACAAGACAGTGGATAATTGACGGGTTGCAGAGAAGCTCAAGCCTTTCAATGTTCAAGTATGGAAATACAAAGATTACAAAGTCTTTAGATGAATACATGGTCACATACCAGCGGAAAGTATTGGATAAAAATGGAAATGTTCAGAGAGACGAAAAAGGCGAAATCATTTGGGAATCCGTGGAATACGACATCCGCAACAAGACATATGGGCAGTTACCAGAAGAATTGAAAGACAGATTTAATGAATATCAGATTGAGCTTGCGATTCATCAGAACTGTGACCAGACGGATATCTCAAAGCTTGTACGCAAGTATAACAACCATACAGCGATGAACAGCGCACAAAAAGCATTCACATATGTGGACGCTTTTGCAAGGGAAATCAGAGAGATCACATCAAATCGGTTTTTCTTAGATGTGTACACTTGCAGCAGGAATGATAAGAAAAATGGAACTATTGAACGAGTTGTCGGCGATACAGTTTTGCTTTGCAGTTATCCAGACCAGTATAAAAAGGAAACAATTCAGGGCTTTAAGTGGTTGAATGAGAACGGGACTATTTTGGATTTTGACCGTGTGGATGACCTGCTCACAAGACTGACTGCATCAATAGAATCCACAAAGGAAATCAGGTCATTGTTCAACAGTAAGCATACACATATCTTCGTGGCAGCGTTCAAGGCATTTACTGAAATGGGACATGAGGATTCAGAGTTTGGAAAGTTTCTTGAATGGTTTGTAAATCGTGGGAATGAGACAGAGATTGACGGAAAATCATGGAATGAATTAGGAGCAGACCGTTCAACAGGGGATTCAGGCGTTGTACATAAGAAACTTGATTATCTTGTGGCACTGATGGAACAGTATTTCAAGGAAATCAGGAAAGCGGCATAGACACAATGTAGCATGAAATATGGGGCTGTTGATAAATGGACAGCCCCATACAAAGGAAAGTGAGGAAACAAATGTATACAATTTCAAATATTATTGCAGATATTGACCGTGGCTGCCTTGCCAACAACATGATTGAGAACCGATTTTCATATCGGATTATCTTTTTCGTAAATGAAAATGGAAAAGGGACAAAACACTATATAGATACATCATATGACGATCTGCGGAAAACACTGGAAAATATAATCAGGGAATATCTTTCAGTAACGAATAATATTGTGCTTGCGGAAACAACAGCTTTAAAGAATGGAAAATGTGTTTCTTTGCTGAGCAGGTCATACGCATTCAGTTTGGAAGAGTATTTCCATCAGATATACGGAAGATGCAAAAGCGACAGCGAAAACAGAAATATTACATATGGCAGGTATGCATACCAATAAAGCAAATGAAAATTTAAGTGTGGCGGTTGGAAATGTCTGACTGTCACACGGAAAGGAATGGGAAGAAAATGTCAAAATATTACATCATTATTGCCCATGATGGCACAGAAGTCATTGATAATACAGCAGAAGCGGAAGACCGTATTGCAACTATGGATTATATGGAAAGCAGATACAAAAGAGAGTGCGGACGCAAGAATAACCGTCATAGCAAATTGATCAGGAATCCATTATACAGATTAGCCTGCTTATGCGGCATAGTCTGAGTGTTATAGACAGGTGGAAATTTGAATGAAAGTGAGGTGATATTCATGTCAGAAAGGGATTTGTATTTAATGTTCTTACCACAAATAGCGGAACTGATTGTTGACTGTCAACAGATGACACAAGAGAGCTATGAGCAGTGGAAGAATGAAACAAAGGAATCCATACCTGATGATGCTATGGGATTCATGGAAAAAGTGTTTGTATTGGTTGACAGATATTCAGGGCATATGAAAGTGTACAGTGATATATTACTGCGGCTATTAAAAATCGACATTTCTAATAGCCATATTTTTCAATGTATTTTAGCTTTTTATGCCGAA
>JAIECJ010000170.1 GCA_029068555.1 Lachnospiraceae bacterium | reverse complement strand
ATCAGCTTATAAGTTATTGAGGTGTGAATTATAACAGATTTTGCACACAAAATGCTAAAAGGCAAGCATTTTGGCGACGATTCTTTGGTGTAGGTGTGAACAGTAACAGCAGTCTAAGCATATTATGCAGGATTTTGTAAAATAGTTGAAAATTTCATAACTTTCCACTATAATATTAGCAATAAGGTGATTTATTACCCTTTTCAGTAACAGCTAATATATAAGGAGGATAACATGAGATTAATAACACGTTCTGACTTTGATGGTCTTGCCTGTGGCGCCCTCTTAAAGGAAGCAGGGATTATTGATCATTGGAAATTTGCACATCCAAAGGATTTACAGGATGGACTGGTAGAGGTAACGGAGGATGACTGCCTTGCCAATGTCCCTTTCGTGGAAGGCTGCGGACTTTGGTTTGACCACCATTCCAGCGAACACGAAAGACTTCAGCTGGAAGGTAAATATAAAGGAGAAAGCCGTATTACACCTTCCTGTGCACGTATTATCTATGAATATTATGGCGGAAAGGAACGCTTCCCACAATTTGACGATATGATGATTGCTGTTGACAAAGTGGACTCCGGAAATCTCACCATAGACGAAATTCAAAATCCCAAAGGGTGGATTCTTGTCGGTTTTCTGATGGATCCCCGTACAGGCCTTGGCCGCTGGAGAAATTTCACCATCTCCAACTATCAGCTGATGGAAAAATTAATTGATGCGTGCCGTACCATGTCCACGGAAGAAATTCTTGCTCTCCCTGATGTGCAGGAACGTATTGAAGTTTACTTTGAACAAAATGATAAATTTATGGATATGGTCAAGAAGTATACCCGCGTGGAGGGTAACCTGATTATTTCCGATCTCAGAGGTGTTGATCCCATCTATTCCGGGAACCGTTTTCTGATATACAGCATGTACCCCGAGCAGAACATTTCTGCATGGATTGTAAGTGGACGCGGAGGCGCCGGTTGTAGCGCTGCGTGCGGCTACAGTGTTCTTAACAAGACCTCCAGCGTGGATGTCGGCAGTCTGATGCTCAAATATGGCGGCGGCGGTCACAAAAAAGTCGGGACATGCCAATTCAGTGATGAGAATATGGATGAAGAACTGCCAAAACTGCTCACTGAACTTTCTGCACTGGCAAATGCTTAAAATCATGATACATACAAAAAGCGCCTCGCTTAACTGCGAAGCGCTTTTTTCCTTTCAAAGAAAGTATCAACAGACTGCTTAATCTCCTCAGGCGGCATTGTCTTCAACAGATAACCATCTGGTTTCAACGCCATTACCTGCATTACACTGTCCTTATCACCCTTGCTCGTAAGGAATATAACCGGAATATCAGCAAACTCTGTTTCACTCCGGATCATCTCAAGTACCTGTTTTCCATCAACAATCGGCATTTCATAATCCAAAAGCACCAAATCAGGTCTGTTTGTTGAAAGATACTTTATTGCCATGGCTCCGGAATTTGCCAGAATTACCTGGTACTTATCCTCCAGCCATCCTTTCACATTCCTGAGCATTGCGCCAGAATCATCAACCACAAGAATCTTCTTTTTATTCTGTTTTCCGAATGCCTTTAAATAAGAATCAATCGCCTCTGAAACCTCATTGACATTAACTGGGCGCGGAAACTCTTTCTGTATCAGATGCATCGGAATAGCTTTCATAATTTCTGCAATCTCCTGAGAATCACCTGTAACAAAAATAGGCACATCCTCCTCAACTGCCTTATCCTTTAGATATGTAAGTCCCTGATGCAGCTTCAGCAACTCTTCATCCGCAAAAATGAATATCAAATCTATATTTTCTTTTATCCTGCTGAGTGAATCCGGATTTACATGTGTATTTATAACACTGCAATCTACCTCCTGGAGTCTCTCCTGAAGCGAAACAAGCAGATAACTTTGCACCTCAGACACTATCAATATATTCTGCATAATATTTTCTCCCTTTAGCTTACTCTAAATTTGTTCCAGCACTTCTATCATCTTTTTCCCTATGTTCATTACGTCTTCCATCGCCACGTCTGCAACATAAGCCCGCAGTTCCTCCATATATGAGCCAAGTTCCTCAGGAAGCCGGTACTCCTCAAGCTCTGCAAGTGCAGCATCCGCCCCATCAAGATCAAAGCTATCCATAGCTGCGTTCAATTTATCAAGCGCATCAACAATCTCTGCCTTTGGAACTTCCTTCTTATCCTGATCATTCGCTTTTCCATATGGTTCCAATATCGGTTTATAGCTTCTGTACAGCTCCAGGACAGCTGGAGTTTCCCTGATAATTGTCTCCACATCTTCTGCATTTCCACACTGCTCCATCTTATAAAACAGCTCGGATAACTCCAACGCACCAATCATGCGTGCCGTATTTTTAAGTGCATGTACCTCTATAGTATAATCGCGAATCATTCCGTCTGCAAGACATTTTTCAATTTTTGTCGACTTCATGTCTATTAATTTATAAAAATCACCCAGCAGACTGATAAACAGTTCCCTGCTGCCAGAATTTTTAATCCCTTCCGCGACATTGAGCCCTTCAATAACCGGAAGCTCCTCCTGTACCGATGTCTGTTCTCTGGCAGTGGCTGGCGCTGATGTTTTATGTATCATCTCCTTTGGAAGCCATGCCCGTATCTTGCTGCAGATTTCTTTCAGCTCAATTGGCTTGGGCACAAAGTCATTCATCCCTGCTTCCTTAAAGGTCTCTCTTGCTCCCATCACAGCGTTTGCTGTCAGGGCAATAATGGGCATCTGCTGAAGATATGCATCATCAAGCCGCCTGATATTCTGTGTCGTCTCAACACCATCCATAACCGGCATCATATGATCCATAAAGACAATGTGGTATTTTTTTTCCTTAACCATCTCAATTGCTTTCTTTCCGGAATTCGCCGTGTCAATATTCATCCGTAACGGCTGCAGAAGACCGTTTGCCACTTTCAGGTTCATCTCGTTATCATCCACTATCAAAATCTGTGCATCAGGCGCCGTGAAATTCATTATGTTGTCTGTCTCAGCAAAAACCGCAGTCGTCTCATGATTAATCACCTGGCAGAAATTCAAGGTGTACAGTGGTTTATTGACAACAGTCACCTGCTCATCCCACACAGCCTCCCTCATAGGATTCTGCAGCACACAAAGTTCTGTCCCTCTTGAGACAAAATACTCCTCTATGCAGTCCTTCAGCCCCTGATAAACAGTTTCGTCCACAAAGAAAAAATCAACCTTGTCATTGCACTCCTTTGCCTTATAGCAATCCACATACCTTAACCCGTAACCTTCCGCCAGCTTTCTTAGCTGTTCCAGACTACGCTTATCATTCATGTGTCCGCTCACAACCATTGGATCATGAATGATTGCCTCCTGCTTGACAACTGCTGCCTTCTGTGTTCCAACAGATTTTTGAGGAATATTAAAATAAAATTTACTTCCTTTTCCATACTCGCTCGTCACACTAATCTGTCCGCCCATATTTTCTACAAGCTGTTTCGATATTGCCAGACCGAGTCCTGTTACCTACTTATTTCTGTTCTGCTTCGTATCCACCTGCTGGAACGAACCAATAAGCTTATCCATAT
>JAIECJ010000017.1 GCA_029068555.1 Lachnospiraceae bacterium | reverse complement strand
TGCACACAAAATGCTAAAAGGCAAGCATTTTGGCGCATGATTCCCACTACTTTGGCGTAGGTGTGAACAGTAACGATACGATTCTACCGACATTGGGAAATGCCTAAACGCTGTGTAACACAGGCACGCTCTAAGAACCTGTCAATACCGCACTTCCACCAGACTCAGTCCCTTTGCCGGAACAAGTGCGCCTGACAAGTCTCTGGTAGCATTTTTTTCAAAAAGCGCTTCCACGGACGTGGGGCTTCTCTGCCCCAGTCCCACTTCAATTAAGGTTCCTGTGATAATCCGTACCATGTGATACAGAAAACCATCACCACTGTAGGTGATGACGACTTCACTGCCATCTCTGTCAATCGTAACCGCATCAATGGTGCGCACCGTCGACTTTTTACTCCTTTTGTTGGAGGTGAACGCCTTGAAATCATGCCTCCCAACCAGACAGGCAGCTGCAGTCCGCATTGCATCCAAATCAAGCGTTTCTGGCAGCTCGTACACATATCTGCGCGCAAAGACACAGGGAAGCTTTGAATTCCAGATACGGTAGCGGTACGTTTTTCCCTTCGCATTCAGTCTGCTGTGAAAACGCTCTGGCACCTCCTGGATTGCGATGACACCAATATCCTCCGGCAGATACTGGTTGATATAATCCATCACTTCCGCTGCCGTCATATCCGTGTCAATCTTAAAATTCGCCACCTGTCCAAACGCGTGCACGCCTGCATCCGTACGCCCGGAACCATCGACCTGCACAAAGTGCCCTGTCATTTTCTCAAGGATTGCCTCAAATTTCCCCTGTATCGTATTGTCTGTGGTATTCTGGCGCTGCCATCCCTGATATCGGGTACCTTCGTACTGTATTGATATTTTAAAGTTTCTCATCTTTGTATTGTTATTTGTCATCTTCATCAAGCTGCCTGATATCCTCCTCACTCAGCTGTCTGAACCTGTTAATATTCTTCATTAAAATCTTCACGCTGTACTTCGGGGTATCAAAAAAACCAGCTTCGTTCATATTTACAACAATAATTCCCAGCGGCACCGCGATAAGCATACCGCCTACGCCCGCAATCCGATATCCGATAAACAGCAGAAACAACGTCGGAATCGGCTCCATACCTATAGATTCCCCCATAATTTTAGGCTGTATCAGCTGCCGGAATAACTGGCCGGCACCCCAGATAATTAAAAAGCCAGCTGCCCTCAGATAATTTCCGCCTATAACAGTCACAATCGCCCAGGGCACAAGCACAATCCCTGTTCCAAAAAAAGGCAGGAAATCCAGAAATGCCATAAGCAGCGCTATTAAAATTCCATACCTGACTTTCATCACAGTAAGCCCCACCAGCAAAAGCACATACATCCACACTTCAATGCGAAACTGTGCCTTAAAATATCCACCCACTGCCTGTTTCAGGCTTGATGCAAATACCTCATACTTGCGCATAATGCTCTTTGGAAGATACCTGTTTAGGAATTTAGTACACCATTCCCTGTCCGCAATGAAAAAGTAAGCAGACAGCATACACATAATAATTGATATAATAACACTTGCTATGTTTCCAACCATGCTTCCCATGCCTTCAAATGTGCTAAACTTGAAATTTTTCGGCAGATTTGTTATCATATCCCCTATCGTATTTCCCAGATTGTTCAGGGCATCCGCAAATCTAGGCGACCGCACCCCAATATATTGGTTAATAAGGATGCCCAGCTTGTCAAAGTCCTGTTTCACAGTTTCCCACATCGCAGGAACTTCTCCAATAAAACCAGAAACCTGTCTCCAAAGTATAACGCCAAGACCATACCCCATCCCTATCACTGCCGCGATTACAACTACAATCACAACAACAGTTCCTGCTTTCCTCCTTATTTTTAGTTTCCGTTCAAGCAAAACAACAAGAGGATTTGCTATGCATGATATAATCCATCCAATGACAAACGGCATGAAAAAAATGAACAGTCTTGGCACGAGGAAAACGCAAAGCAATAAAATTATCAGTGAAATGAGTATATTCACTAGCAGTTTAATGTTTTCCCTAATTTCATTCTTCCCCACCATAATCAGCCTTCTCCTCCTGATTGCCCCAGGATACTGTCAATCGTCTCATAAATTTCGTCCCGTCCCTGTTTAGTCTGCGCCGAAAAAGGTATCACGACCGTATCTTTTTCCACACCAAGTCCCTGCCGGACTGCCTTTACCTGTTTCTGAAGCTGGCTGCGGTTTATCTTATCCGCCTTAGTCGCTATAATAATCGGTTGGAAGCCGTTCGCGCAAATCCACTCATACATCATCCTATCATTTGCAGACGGATCGTGCCGAATATCAATCAACAAAAACACTACCCGCAGCACCTTCGACTGGCGTAAATACCGCTCAATCATCTTACCCCATTTTTCTTTTTCCTGACGACTGACCTTTGCATAACCATATCCGGGAAGATCTACAAAATATAATGTATCATTGATATTATAGAAATTGATTGTCTGTGTCTTTCCAGGCTGTGCACTGGTACGCGCTAACGATTTGCGATTCATCAGTGCATTGATAAGCGAAGATTTTCCCACATTGCTCTTACCCGCAAATGCAATCTCCGGCATATTATTCTGTGGTATCTTACTGGTTACCCCTATCACCGTCTCTAAACTTACATTCTTTATGACCATTTATTTCTCCTACTTTTTGGCTCCTGTGGTTTTTGTAATTCTAATTTCGCGTGTAAATGCAAGTGGTATGACATCATCCATAGATCCCACAAAACAAATCTCCATACCTGACTTTATCTCGTCTGAGATTTCCGCAACATCCTTATCGTTCTTCTCAGGTACCAATACGGTTGTAATGCCCGCTGTCTTTGCCGCCAGGAGCTTTTCCTTGAGACCGCCTATTGGGAGAACTCTTCCCCGCAGCGTAATTTCACCTGTCATTGCCACCTTTGCCTTCACCGGAGTGTTCGTAATTGCCGAGAGCACAGCTGTTGCCATGGTAATCCCCGCAGATGGTCCATCCTTTGGAACCGCCCCCTCCGGAATATGAATATGAAAGTCATTTTCCTTAAAATATTTGGAGTCAATCTTATACCTCGATGCAATTGACCTGATATAACTAATGCCTGCCATCGCAGACTCTTTCATAACCTCACCAAGCTTACCTGTAAGTTCTATCTCACCCTTACCCGGCATGACATTCACTTCTATCTGAAGGGTATCACCCCCTACACTCGTCCATGCAAGTCCCCTGACAATTCCCACATCATCCTTCTCATTTGCCATATCCACACTGTAATTAGGCTTTCCGAGATATTTTCCCAGTTTCTGGCTGTTGACTTTAATGCATTTGTCCTGTGCCTGTTTTTTTCCTTTTCTGCCTCTTTCCTTTAAAATCTCAAGCGCCGCCTTTCTGCAAACGGTTCCGAGCTTCCTCTCAAGGTTCCTGACGCCAGCTTCCCTTGTATACTTGTTTATAATCTCTTTTATGGCATTGTCGCTGATGGTCAGCTGCGCTTCCGTTAAACCATTTTTGTTTCGCTGCTTTTCCCACAGATGTTCCTTTGCTATATGGAACTTTTCATTTGCAGTATAGCTAGTGACCTCGATAATATCCATACGATCCAAAAGCGGTCTTGGAATATTCCCCGCATCATTTGCCGTGGCTATAAAAAGTACTTTGGACAAATCAAGCGGCAACTCCACATAGTGATCCCTGAAATGGCAGTTCTGCTCCGGATCAAGTACTTCCAAAAGCGCTGAGGATGTATCTCCTTTATAATCACTGCTCACCTTGTCTATCTCATCAAGCAGCATCAGCGGATTACATACCCCTGCCTGTTTTAAGCCGTTTGCAATTCGTCCTGGCATTGCCCCGACATAAGTTTTCCGATGTCCCCTGATTTCTGCCTCATCACGCACACCACCCAGACATATTCGAACATATTTCTTATTCAACGCCTCAGCTATGGACTTTGCTATGGAAGTCTTTCCCGTTCCCGGTGGTCCTACCAGACACAAAATCGGAACTTCCCCTTTGCTAGTCAGGCACCGAACTGCCAGATATTCGACAATCCGCTCTTTCACCTTCTCAAGCCCATAATGGTCTCTCTCCAAGATCTCCTCAGCCCGGTTAATATCATTGTTATCCTTTGATGTCCTATTCCAGGGGAGTTCCAAAAGCGTTTCAATATATCCCCTCTCCACTGCACTCTCTGAGCTTGACCCCATCACTGCCTTAAATCGTGCAATTTCTTTTTTTATCTTTTCCTTTACCTCCACATCCGCTTTCAACTTAGCTAGAGACTCCTCAAAATGCTTCACATCCGAGTACTGATTATTATCCCCTAGTTCCTCCTGTATAAATTCAAGCTGTTCATGCAGAATATAATCTCTCTGGTTCTTATCAATCTTCTCTTTAACTTTCACCGCCAGCTGCGTGCGAATTGATGCAATCTGCGCTTCATCCAGAATAAGCGTAATCAACTCCCTGCACTGCGTATCTATATCCTCTATCTCCAATATCTGCTGTTTCTGCTCATATGTAAGCGGAATATTTATCATTACCTGATTCATCAGAAATGGCAGACTGTACTCTTCCTTAAAAAATTTGCCCAGACTCTTTCCAATCTTGGGGTAAAACCGTACATAAGTGTCCAGCACTTCTTTGAGTGTGCGAATCAATGCCTCCTTCTCAAACTGGTCAATCTGGTCGTCCTCATCTTTCATTTGTTCGTATGATGCGCTAAAATATCGTCCACCGTTATCATCAAGCGCTACGATGCGAACGCGCGTCACACCCTCGACCATGACTCTTGCAATATTATTAGGGAGCTTTGTAACCTGCTTAATATCCGCTAATGTACATACTTTATGCAAAGAATGAATATCCGGACTTTCCTCATCCGGATTAATTTGTGGTACAAGCAGCACCTTTTGCTTTCCGTTCAGCGCCTGCTCAATTGCTTTTATTGACATATCCCTGTTCAAGTCAAAATGTATAATCATATTTGGCACCACCGTAAGCCCTCTTAGCGCTATCAAAGGTAATGCTGCTGTTGTTTGATCCATCTGTTAAATCCTCTCCTAAAAACGCCGCCTTTACATAAAAGGCGGCGTTTTATTATCTATCCATTTACTTATCTCGCCTTTTTCTCCCGTTCGGTACGTACTGCTTCACGATGTACTATGAAAGGCTGGCTTGTTCCTTCTACGGATTCCTTTGTAATAACACAGCTTTCAATGGTGTCATCAGAGGGAATCTCATACATTACATCCATCATTATTTTCTCCATGATAGAACGCAGACCTCTTGCTCCTGTCTTTCTCTCAAGCGCTTTCTCCGCTATCGCTTCTATGGCATCGGGTTCAAAAGCAAGCCTGACGTCATCAAATTCAAAAAGCTTCTGGTACTGCTTGATAAGAGCACTTTTAGGCTCTTTCAGGATTCTAACGAGAGCATCCTTGTCAAGACCTTCAAGCGATACATTGATAGGAACACGACCGACAAATTCTGGGATAAGACCATACTTTGTTAAGTCCTGAGGCGTAACTTCCTTGAATACAGCACCAATGTCTCTTGTGGTCTTCTCAGCGATATCCTTGTTAAACCCAATTGACTTGCGATCAAGCCTGTTCTCAACAATCTTGTCCAGACCGTCAAAGGCCCCGCCACAGATAAATAAAATATTGGTTGTGTCTATCTGTATCAATTCCTGATGCGGGTGCTTCCTTCCTCCCTGAGGCGGTACACTTGCCACCGTCCCTTCCACAATCTTCAAAAGTGCCTGTTGCACACCTTCACCTGAAACATCCCTGGTAATGGAAACATTTTCACTTTTTTTTGTTATCTTATCAATTTCATCAATATATATGATTCCGTACTGGGCACGCTCAATATCATAATCTGCAGCCTGAATAAGTTTTAAAAGAATATTCTCAACATCCTCACCCACATAGCCTGCTTCCGTGAGCGTCGTCGCATCTGCAATCGCAAACGGAACATTGATAATTTTGGCAAGTGTCTGTGCCACATATGTTTTTCCCGATCCGGTCGGTCCTATCATAATAATATTGCTCTTTTGCAATTCTACATCCAGATCCTTTTCAGCCATAACACGCTTATAATGGTTATATACGGCTACTGACAATACTTTTTTTGCTTCTTCCTGACCAATTACATACTCATCGAGAAATTCCTTAATTTCCACAGGCTTTAAGAGGTTTATGTCAATGCCGCCCTCAATCTGCTCATCTTCATATTCCTCCTCTATAATGTCTGCACAGATATCTACACACTCATCACAGATATAAACACCGGATGGACCCGCTATCAGCTTTCTGACCTGATCCTGTGTTTTATTACAGAAAGAACATCTTACCTTTCCCTCGACGCTTTTCCCCGCCATCCTTTTTCTCCCTTACTCAATAATACAATAAAATTTTATTTATCCTCTGATACGTCAGTCCTGTCTGTGATAACTCTGTCTATCAGACCATACTGCATGGCTTCTTCTGCCGATTTCCAGTTATCACGCTCGGTATCTGCCGCAATCACATCATATGGCTGCCCACAGTTTTGCGCTAAAATGCTGTTCAGCTTCTGTTTTGTGCGCAGGATATGCTTTGCCGCAATTTCAATCTCTGTCGCCTGTCCCTGCGCCCCGCCGAGAGGCTGATGAATCATGATTTCCGCATTTGGAAGGGCAAGTCTCTTCCCTTTCGTGCCGCCTGCAAGCAAAAATGCTCCCATGCTTGCCGCCATTCCGATACAGATTGTAGAAACATCACACTTAATATAGCGCATCGTATCGTAAATTGCCATTCCTGCCGTTACAGATCCACCTGGGCTGTTAATATAAAGCTGGATATCCTTTTCGGGATCCTCCGCCTCCAAAAATAACAGCTGCGCCACTGTCAGGCTTGCTGTCGTCTCATTTACTTCCTCGCCAAGAAAAATAATGCGCTCCTTTAAAAGCCTTGAATAGATATCATACGAACGCTCTCCACGGCTTGTTTGTTCAATGACATATGGTACTAAACTCATGGTCTTACCTCCACTTTTCATATTAAAATGAATTTCCAAACCAGATACTCTTTCCTTTCAGTATAACGCAAATATAATAATTGTGCAAATAATCCGCACAATTATTATATTTTTTTAATATTTCGTTACGGTTCACTTTGTCCCCGCAGCATATAAAATTCATACAAGATATGATTTTTCTACTTCTCTACTGCATTTTCCAACACAAAATCAACAGCCTTCTTGATTGCGAGATCTTCCTTGATTGCTTTCTGTTCAAACTCGCCAACCATCTCGGTAAGTTTTCCCACTTCCATCTTATAGAACTCAGCCATTCTCTCGATTTCTGCTGTGTATTCTTCTTCACTGACCTCTATATTCTCTGCTTTAGCCACTGCCTCAAGCACAAGTCTTGACTTGATTCTCTGCTCTGCCTGCGGCTTCATCTGCTCCAAAAATGCCTCCCTTGTAAGACCCGTAAACTGGAAATACTGGTCAATTGAGATGCCCTGCATCTGGATTCGCTGCGCAAAATCATCTGCCATCTGGCGCTGCTGCGTTGCAATCATCGCGTCAGGAATGTCCATCTTCGCATCGGCAATAATCGCCTCAACGACCTTTTCTTCCTTCACATTTCTTGCTTCCTCTTCCTTCTTCGCAACAAGATTCTTTCTGACATCCTCCCGGTACTCATCAAGTGTGTCAAATTCTGACACCTCGCTCGCAAATTCATCATCGAGCTCTGGAAGTTGTTTTTCCTTAATCTCCTTTATCGTACACTTAAATACAGCAGGTTTTCCCGCAAGCTCCTCTGCCTGATAATCTTCCGGAAACGTAACGTTTATCTCTGTCTCCTTATCAATCTCGGCTCCGATTAACTGCTCCTCGAATCCTGGAATAAATGTGCCAGAACCAATTGTCAGGGAATAGTTCTCACCCTTGCCGCCCTCAAAAGCAACACCGTCCACAAAGCCTTCATAATCGAGCACAGTCATATCACCATCTTTTACAGCCCTGCCCTCGACAGAAACAGTTCTCGCGTTGTAGTCGCGCTCCTTGTCAATCTCCGCCGCCACTTCCTCATCTGTTACTGTCAGGTCTGCCTTCTCAACCTCGATACCCTTATATTTTCCAAGAGTAACCTCAGGTTTCAATGCCACTTCGGCAGTAAAGATAAATGGCTTTCCTGCTTCTATCTGTGTTATATCTATTACAGGCTGTGACACAATATCTTCCGTGCATTCATCTACAGCCTTTGCGTAAGCCGAAGGAATGATAATATTGGCTGCATCCTCAAAAAAGATTTCCTTGCCATACATCTGCTCAACCATCTTGCGGGGCACTTTGCCCTTGCGGAATCCCGGAATGCTGAGCTTGTTCTTATTTTTCTGAAAAGCTTTATCAACAGCTTCCTCAAATTCTTCAAAAGGCACTTCTATTGTAAGCTTAGCCATATTTCCTTCTAACTTTTCTACCTGTAAACTCATTTGTTTCATTTCCTCCTTGCATGTTATGCGTTTTCGCAGCTATTCATTACACATATAGTCACGATTTCTTTTATTGATACTTGTTCAATGCGATTGCCAAGTATATAGATACCTCGCGTTTTTATAGTAAACAGCAAATGCTTTTGTCGTTTGCTATAACAAAGTATACAGTCATTTTAAAATTATATCATAGGCTTACTAAAAATGAAAGACCGAATTTTTAATTTTTTACATCAAAAAGTGGGATGCGGTTTTCAACCGCACCCCACTTTTTCTGTCGTCTTTACTTATTTAATAGACTCCTCGTAACTCTTTACCATCCTTCTGACCATCTCGCCGCCGATGCTTCCTGCCTCACGTGATGTCAGGTCACCATTGTAACCCTCTTTCAGGTTCACACCAAGCTCTGATGCTACCTCAGTCTTGAAACGATCCATTGCTGCCTTAGCTTCTGGAACTTCTACCCTGTTTGATCTGCTCTGTGATGACATAATTTTTTACCTCCGTTAATCATTTTTGTTCTTTTCATTTTCATATTTTAATAATCTATTTTTAAAGACAAGCTTTTTGTCGCTTATCTTAATCCTAGTATTAACGGAGTAAATATTTTTATGAATGG
>JAIECJ010000169.1 GCA_029068555.1 Lachnospiraceae bacterium | reverse complement strand
TATGGATATTTTGGATATGAGCATATTGATGACTATTGGAATGAAAAAGGCAGATACCCTTTTTTTATCAGGGTAAATGGAAAACTTGCAGGACTGGTTTTGGTACGTTCCTGTTGTGAACATAATAATCTGCCAAACCCTCATAACATAGCCGAATTTTTTGTAATGAAGAAATACAGACAAAAAGGAGTTGGCAGGGTAGCTGCTATGAAGATTTTTGATATGTTTCATGGTGGGTGGGAAATATCCCAATGGATTAACAACTTGCCCGCTCAAAACTTTTGGGGTAAGGTTATTGCAGAGTATACAAACGGGAAATATGATACGTTTACTGCAACGGAGGCACATGAAATAGGATTTACGTTTGATAATTCACTTTAGAAGTTGAGAAAACATATGATCAGCCCCTTGTCAAGTAGACAAGCGAAATATCTAAAATAAGTTTATAAGTATCCGCCATATCTGGTTCGATGTGGCGGATATTTAAGTTGTGAGGCATTTATGCATACCATTTTGCTTTGTATGCGTTAATCCGTTTGTTTTCTGCAATCGGATATTGAACTGGGTTCTCTGCTGATAAAGCCGCCCTCCTTACCTCTGATGGTGTTTTACAGAGAAATCTTTCCTGCGGTCTTTCTTCAGCATAAAACTTCATGTATCCATCAATCGCAGAACGAAGGGTTTTTTTCATCTGCTATCTTGTACATACAGTACATTTTTGATTTTATGATACCCCATAGTCCTTCTGTGGGATCATTGTCAATGCAGTGCCCGACACGGGACATGAACTGCTCTATTCCCTGTTTTTGAAGCATATCCCGGAACACTCTGCTTGTATACTGGTATCCCCTGTCCGAATGGAAAATCGGTTTTGCATCCGGGTTTTCTTTGAGTGTCCTGTCATAAGTATCAAACACAAGCTTATTATCATTCCTCCCACCCACAGCATATGCTACCGGAAAACGGTCATACAAATCAAAAATAGCACTGGGATAAAGTTTCTTTCCAGTTCCGGGAATCTTAAATTCAGTGACATCTGCAGCCCATTTCTCATTAGGCTTTGCTGCATTGAAATCTCGTTTCAGTTTATTATCAGCTATTGCCTCTGACCTGTACGGCTGATACTTTTTCTTCTTTTTCCGGATAACAGAATGGATTCCCAGTTTTTTCATGATACGGTGAACCCTGTTTTTACTGTAGCCGGTATGATTGAAATGGTTGATCCAGCTTGTCATCCGCCAGTATCCCAGTATATGCCCAAAACGCTCGTCATACTCTTTTATCAGTTCTGCCAGCTTTATGTTCTCAGATTCCTGTTTTGGAATGAACCGGTGCAGCCATTTGTAGTAAGCTGCACGGGAAATGTTTAACTGCCGGCACATCCAATTGATGCTCCACTGCTTTTCTTCATAAAAATATTTGACCGCCAGATACTTCGATTCGCAGCGTTGTCTTCCAAGCCTCACATCCTTTCGAATTCCTTCACTTTTTTTTACAGTTCAACCACCATGTCCTTTTCTTCAAGCTGGCGTTTGAGCCGCAGATTTTCCCTTCGCAGACGTTCTAATTCATCCACTTCTTCATCCGGTTTGTGCCTTCCCCGTTTATCAGACAGCCCTTCTTCTCCGCCGGCATTGTATTTCTTTACCCATGAACAGACCTGATAGTACGAAACATCAAACTTAGCAGCCGCTCCCTTGTAATCTTTGTTATGACTGATGCAGCATTCAACGATTTCCCTGCGTTCCTCAAAGCTGGTTTTTCTCCCTGCCATATAGATCCCTCTTATCGGTTTATAATCTTTCAGGTCTCTATTGGCATTATACACCTGAATCCATCTTTGCAAAACGCTACGGCTTGGGATATTATACTTCGCTATAACTTCATTTAATATGTGTACATGAGTGCCGAATTTTTCTTCCATTTCTGTAAAAAATTCTGTCGCAATCTTAGCCAGCACTTCTCCCGATACGGACTCATCAACTGTGCCAATCTGATAAATGCTTTCCTCCGGGCAGGTCTTATTATTTGCCAGTAAATCATTCACCGTCCTGTTGCGTTCTGTATGCCTTGTTTTCTCATTCCGTTCATTCTGCGCCTGTATGTGGTCTGCGTAATGTTCAAAATAATAAAGCTGTTCAATCCGTTCAAAAGAGTAGTCGTTTTCCTTATCCTGCCCCCTTGTCAGGGCAGAAGAATAACCAGTGTAGCAGTCCCAGTAAATATTCTGTTTTGCCCGCTCCGTGTCGATGTGTTCACTGTTAGCCACATCAAATCTGCGGTCATTATGTTTGGGATTGTAAACGCCGTTTTTCCCTGCTCTGCCGTTATGCCTTGTCAGTTTCCCTCCCTTTTTTCTATAAATGTCGCTTTGGAGAAAGGCAGCTTTGCTGCCAATCCTGCCGATTTCAGCGTCAGGCAATACCCAGTACGGAGCGACGCAAGCATCACTCCTACTGGGCAATGGCTGCCGCCCTTGACCTGCACAGGGAAGCTGCGCTCCCTGTACCCTTGCGCAAAGGGCTTGCCGCCCTCTGTACTCCCACCACAGGATAATTTCCTTCACCATTCCTGAGAATGGCTCGGTCAAAATTCCTGCGGTTTTGCAAATTCCCTGTCGGAAACTTTTGCAAAAGAAAAGCCAGTTTACGATACACTTTCACTGAAAGTTTTTCGATAACTGGTTGCTTTGTCTGTCCTGCACCATATTTAGTTTTATAACGAAAAAGCAGCGGCGTTTTACTTTTGCCACTGCCTTACAAATATTTATATTAAAGTGTTTCAAATCATCCCAACTCGCAGGAAGTTATATATCAAACTGAAATATATTCGGCACCACATCAGGGTCAAACGTTTTCAAAGCCATCCGGTACATTGCCTTTGCATGGATTCTATCATGCCAAATGAAACGTCTAAGCACTTTTCTTAACGACCATTCTTCGTCATAGCTTCCAAAATGGACTATATTTTTCAAAAAGTCTGGCTGGCTTTCCACAACTGCAAATCCACGTTCCCTGCATTCCACAATGTTTCCCTCATGATCTGTAGCAACACCAATTTCGCCGAAATAGTAATCATTAACATTTTTTGTGTGTTCATACATTTCAAACGCCGTCCGGGGAACCTGTCCATAGAAAGTTACTCTAACTGGGAGGCAGCTTTTATTTTTATCAGGGATTGCTTGATACAATGACAGAAAATCCCGTGCTGATTTCAAGGCAAGTGCTTTCAAATCTTCATACTCAGAAGCACTCAATTCTTTCCGTTCTTCATCAAAGAGAACATCAGAATCAGCATCCGAAATAGTTAGATCAGAGCATTTCTCCTGAACTATTTCGGGTTCAAAAGAATCCGAAATCAAGTCACCTTTCCACATCAGATAGGATTTTATTTCAGAAGGCATTTTCTGCATTACTAAATCTTTAGAAGCTCCTCTTGTAAAAGCTCCAATAAAACTATCTGCATACAAAATGCTGTCATTGCCGTTATGTTCCCATACACACCTTATTTTCATAAATAAATTCCTCACTTACAATGATTTACTTTTATAACATTTTCCGATTGTCACTGGATTTATTATACACCTATCCGCCACTTTGGAGAATATATTTTATTTTTTTCTATCCCTTTTTCGGTATAAGAATGTATATGTGATTCGGTTCGCCGAATCCCTGTTGCCGAACTCTCATAATCAGCCCGGCATTTTCCAGTTCATTCAGGGAACGCTTAATTGTCATCTCACACCGGGAGAGTGCAGAGGCAAGCTGCTTAATAGGAAAATATACAAACAGGATTCCGTTCTCATCCTCCAACTTTTTTGTGAACATAGCATCCAGCATCTTGCAGTACATTACCTTTGCCGTGCTGCTGATTGAAAGTCCTGCCAGTGTTTTGGGAATGGCATACAGGGCGGCAGCGGCGTGTCTGCTGTCATAAATTCATATTCCATTTATCTGATTTCTCCTTTCATTTTGTGTATTATTTTAGGGTTGTTTGCGGCAGAAACATTTAGGACAGAGCCTGTCTTTTAATGCCGCTTTAAGCCCCTGTCAATGCAGGCAGAACAAAGTAATCCCTCTGCCTTCATACTGTGTTATTCATATTTTAATACAGTCCAGCCGGTTCTTCCTGATGCTGTTCCTGCCCCCGGTTCCTCCGGCAGCGTTTTGTTCCCTCTGGTGCGCTCGCTGCAGCGGAGATTTTCATTCCCTTCCACAGTTCATGGCGGCACATCGTCTGGGGAGCATATCCCATCAGCCCGGTCATGCGATTGGAGTAATCCATCGATGAACTGATACTATCATAGAACATTTTTGTTCCCATTCCCGTATATCCATAAATCAGTAATAAACCAGAAATATATGTGGACGGTATCGCCACAATGCGCTTTCAGGATATCAATGCCTCACTTGAGGCTGTGAGGGCAGAAATCCGGCAGAAATACCAGCCAGAGGAGGAAGATACAACACTGAAAGCATTGCAGGCTTCACAGATACAAGAAGAAGATTATTTCTGCCATGTCACACATAAGGAGTGGGACACAATCCTCCACGATATCCGGCTGGCGCATGAAGCTGATGCGGAAAGTGCGCCAAACGATTCCAGCACCCTGAAAATAATTGCAGATGCAGAAAAAGCCATGCGCTTTCCGGGGAACGCCCTTGATAAATTCTGTTATGTCATGTGTTCACAGCTTCAAATCAGCTATGAAAAGCTGACCGAAAAAGAACGCACGGACTTGAAAAACATTATGAAAAAAACCGGCATCTATAAGGATTCGCCTTTAGGAAGCCGGAAGTGCTGACAAGGAAATGTCGCTGTCTGGATTTTGTCCATGCAGCGGCATTTTGGGGGTACTTATGTAGTTTTCAGATGGCAGATTGAATTGATAATGCTGTCAAAGCAATGATAAAGCTTTTTTATATAGTGAGTCTAAATTACAGCCATAGCTTCCACATTCTTTGTCTGCCTGTTTGATTGCTGATACTAAGGTATCTTTATCAGCTTTTCTGTCTAACCATTATTGGGCGGGGACAGATATTAAATCCCAGCTAGATGCAGCGAATTTCTCCATAATCATTTTTATTTCTTCCATGATGCTGTTCCTTTCAAATTAACCAATGCCTGTTTTCCGGTTCTGTAAACTGGAATTTAGCAAATTAACTTCAAAGATATTTGCTTATTGTTTTATCACTCCAAACATGTACCTCAATATATCGTTCAGGACCAAACTGTCCTTCATTGTTCCAATCTTGCGGCAATCCATATTTTTCTATTACTTTCAATATATCTTGATAGGTATACAGCTTTTTGCGGTATTCTTTTCCATCTTTTATACGTGGACTGAAAGTTGGATGAGAATCGCCATAAGTAAAAGATAGCGTTTCTATATCAAATTCTTCAATCGGTATTTTAATGACGGCACAATCCTCATACCAAGTATTTAACCATGGACTATGTTCAACAACCATATAGTGGGGAACAAAACGCTCTATTTTCCCATGTTTCTTTTTAAATTCCGTTCGTAAAATATCTTCATAAAATAGCCTGTCTTTAATATAGCTTTGCTGCCGAAATGCACATTGTGTTTGTGGTTTTTCTTTCCTAATCTTCGCTAAAACCATTTCAGCTTCTTCAAAACTCAAATCAGAAAGATTACGAAATGGTCCGACTTTTTTATCATAATAGTGATATAGATACATATTCCTTCCCTTTCAAGTATACAAATTCCGTTTTTTTGTTGGTTCTATTATATTACATTGTCTTTCCAGATGGAATAAGCTTTCACAAAAATTCTTCATAAAATATCAATATCTGTCAATTATCCCGTTGCAGTATCCGCTTCTAGCTCATCCTTTGTGATGACAAGCCGCCCCTGCTGGCAATCCACTGTAATTTTATCCCCTGCGTTAAATCCTGCCCGTTCCAGCCATCTGCCCTGCAAAAGAATCTGCGGAGGTGCTTCTTTATAAACACCCCGTCCCTTATAAACTTTCATTCTGCGTTCTTCCATCTGTCCTCCCTATCCGTGGCTTCCCTGCATACAATCTCAAACACTTTCCCGCTCTCTGTCCTGACAGCAATCATACTGTTCTGCTCGTCTGCGTTCATATCTGCAATCCCCATTCCCTCGCTGTCATTCAGTAAATCGAAAAGTATGTCCCTGAAACAGTTTAAATCCATTCTGTTATTCCTTCCGTTTATATTTTATAGTCTATAAGCTTATATTATTTATCCTTTCAGAAGCTATTGCAATCCCTATGTTTGATATAGTCTAAAAGTGAACAAAATAAATGCTAACAGCTTATGAAACAGGAGGACAGATGGACGAAAAAGGATTAGGCAAACGTATCAATATGGCAAGGAAAGAGCGTGGATATACGGCTGACAGGCTTTCCGAATTATGCAGCATCAACGCAACATACCTGTGGCAGATTGAGAGCGGGACAAAAGTTCCCAGCCTGCCCGTATTTATAAATATCTGCAATGCCCTGAAAATCTCTCCTGATTATCTGCTCCGTGATTCACTTACGGATAATGATGTCAGCAGAATCAGGGAACTGACAGAGCTGTGGGAAAGTACACCGCCCAGCCAGCAGGAAATAGCCGTTGCCATGATACGGGTCGTATTGGAACGTAAAAAGGAATAGAAAAACCAGCCGTTTCTCGGCTGGCTGTTTTTCCAATAACTTCAAATAGAAAGTATAATAACTGCCCACAAGTTTATGTTTAATCCTGTTTCTTATTATTCTTTCTGTTATTTTTTCCCTTTTCCGTGACGGAAAGCTCGTCACTGGCTAACTCAATCACATCCAGTATTCCACAGTCCAGTGTTTCACAAATGCGAACTAATGTATCCATGCTGATATTTTTCCCTTCCTTCCCCATGTTGGCAATCATGTTTGTAGTCAGACCAGCGGCAAGCCTTAAATCCTCTTTTCTCATTCCACGCTCTACCAATGTATGCCAGTGGTATAAAGGTGTATTTGAGAGCTTGCCAACAGAAAAACAGTCGGAACTTATCGTGAGAAAAGCTGACTTCGCTAGAAAGGCTGGAATAGATATATAAAAAGGTGTCTTTAAATAAGAGATAGGCAAGGAGATGGATTCCGTAGGCGCAGCCAGTTAGGCACATTTCCATGATGCAGTCCTTAAATACTTGAAATCATTCGCCTAACCGCATATAATTATATGGCAGAGATTAAAGAAAGGATGAATGAAGATGTTAGAATATATTTCTGCTCCGGAAACGGCGAAAAAATGGGGCATTTCAGAAAGGCGGGTACAGAAGTTGTGCGAGGAAAAACGTATACCAGGAGTGGCAAAGTTCAGTCGCTTATGGCTGATACCAAAAGATGCAGAGAAGCCGATTGATAAAAGGCGGAAACATAACTAATTGAAAAGGATGGTTTTATGGCTAACATTTTAATTGTAGAAGATGAAAAGAATATGCAGGACATTATCTGTGAATATATGCACAGAGGAGGGCATACCTGTTTTACTGCTGATGATGGTGTGGATGCTCTGATGTTAATGAAAAATAATCCTATGGATTTGATGGTGCTGGATATTATGATGCCGCATCTTGATGGCTTTTCTGTATGTAAAATGGCAAGGGAAATGAGTAGTCTGCCAATTATCATGCTGACCGCTAAAAGTGATGAGGAAGATAAATTGAAGGGTTATGAATATGGTGCTGATGATTATATGACAAAACCGTTTAGTCCGAAAATATTGCTCGCAAAGGCAAACGCTTTACTGCGCCGTACTTCTGTAGCGCCCACGGATACAATCAGTGCAGGGAAAATAACGATAAGCCCTGCCGCACATAAAGTGTTTTTAGACGGTACGGAAATCACGCTGACACACAAAGAATATGAACTGCTGCATTTCTTTATGTCTAATCCTGAACAGATTTTTTCGCGGGAACAACTGTTAAACCGTATTTGGGGATATGATTTTGAGGGGAATACACGGACAGTTGACACGCATATCAAAACATTACGGCAAAAGTTGGGCAGCGAGGGAAAATCCATTGTAACGCTTATCCGTTCCGGGTATAAATTTGAGGTAGCAAAATGAAAGAACAATTTTCACTCCGCACGGTACGGAAAAAAATAATTATGATTTCAAAGATTGCAGGTATCGTTTTGATGGTTTCATACCTTATTTCAACACGGTTACCTTTGGAGGAGGATGTTTTTTTTCTGCTATGGATAATCTTTGTTATTTTACTGACCCTTATGATAGATTATTTATTAGGGAAATTTATTTCAAATCCAATCAGCAAAATTTGTGAAATGGCGCACAGGGCAGCAAGGTTAGACTTTTCCCAGCCTTGCAGGGTAACATCAAAGGACGAATTTGGCGAGCTTGCAGATAATCTTAACAAAATGTCCAAAAATTTGCAGGATACACTTGAAAAACTGGAAAAAGCAAATATCCAGCTTGAAAAAGATGTGCAGCAGGAAAGAAAGCTGTTGGGGGAAAGAAAGGAATTAACAGACCGCCTTTCCCATGAAATGAAAACACCTATAGGAGTTATCCGTGCTTATGCGGAGGGAATACAGGACGAAACAGATGAATTGAAAAGACAGAAATACTCTGAAATCATCATCTCTGAAACAGAAAGAATGGGTATGCTTATCGAGACTTTGTTAGATTTGTCCGCATTGGAAAACGGGGCTGTATCATTGATGCCAGAACGGTTTGACTTCGTAGAATTTGCAGAAACGATAGCAGGGAGGTTATTGATAGATATGCCGGAAACCGATTTTGAATTACAGTACGAACTTCCAGAGCATAAAGTTTTTGTTTATACGGACAAACAGCGTATGGAGCAAGTCTTGGACAATTTAATTGTCAATGCGAAAAAGAATGTATCGCCAAAGGGAATTTTACGATTAACATTAGTCGAACAAGATAATATGCTTTATTTTTCTGTTTATAATCAGGGTGCTTCCATACCGCCGGAAAAGCTGCCGAAAATATGGGAGAAGTTCTACCGTGATAAAAATGCGAAATACAATGGTTCGGGATTGGGTCTTGCCATTGTTGCACAAATTTTATCCATGCAAGATTTAGAATACGGAGCAGAAAATTTATCAGATGGTGTGAGGTTTTTCTTCTCCATTCCAATCATAAAATAAGATTTTCTTTATAAGCGGCTATTCCTTCAGAAGTAAAAGGAAAGCCGTTTTTCATATTTCACACCAATTTCACAGAGACCACACTTCGATTTCACCTCATTTTTTTATTTTAATGGCAACAACTGACAAGGAGGAATGGTGTATGTTTTTAGGAGTTGAGTGGTATTGGTGGTTGATCATTGCAGCAGTGTTGATAATTTCTATCCCTTTCAAGATAAAGTTTATAAAATGGTGGAATAAACACCAGCAGGAGCAGAAAGACAGCAGGCGTGGGAAGTGGGGTGATGACGAATGATTGAAGCTAAAAACCTGACTTTTTCATACGGAAAGGATAAGCAGGCTTTACATGGTTTAAATTTTTCTGTAGGAGATGGAGAGATTTTTGGTTTTCTGGGACCGAACGGTTCCGGAAAATCAACGACACAAAAAATTCTCACCGGAGTTTTGAAAGGACATGGCGGTTATGCGTCGTTGTTCGGACAGGATATTTCTACAGTACATACGCAGGATTTTTTTAGGAAGATAGGCGTCTTGTTTGAATTTCCTTATCTGTATGCAAATTTAAGCGCAGTTGATAATCTTAAATACTTTTCTTCTTTTTATCCTGCAAAGCAGCTCAGAGATATTGGGGAGATTTTAGAAAAGTTGGAGTTTAAGGCTGATTTTATGAAAAAGCCGGTTTCATCATATTCAAAAGGTATGCGGCAGCGTGTAAGTATGGCAAGGGCGCTGATTAGCAGCCCTAAACTGTTATTTTTGGACGAGCCAACCAGCGGGCTTGACCCTTCCGGTGCCGTTCTGTTCCGCAAGATTATAGAAGAAGAACGTAAGAAGGGTACAACAGTATTTTTAACCACACATAATATGCTGGATGCCGATTTATTATGCGACAGGGTAGCTTTTATTACAAATGGAAATATCGTTGCATTGGACACGCCGAAAAGATTAAAAGAACAAAACAGTAATCACCGTGTACGGATTGAATACCTGTATCAGGGCAGGCGTGAGGAAAAAATAATAGAAATCCCGGAATTAGAAAGAGGCATTCCTTTTAGGCATGATGAAATTATCAGTATTCATTCAGAAGAACCAACTTTAGAGGATATGTTTATCCAATATACGGGAAGGGGGCTATCCTGATGTGGGGAAATTTCTGTTCTTTATTCAAAAAAGACTGCCAAATGATGATAGCCGGAAAATTTTTTCTTGTCGCTTTTGGTTCACTGATTATTTATACATTGTTTATTAACTACGGCTACGTTCATTATATGAATGCCGAACTCTACAATGTATATCTGTATGATTCGCAGGGAACACAGCAGGAAGTGTCCGAACTGATTTATCCGGTGGCTTCGTTAGAAGAACTAAACGCAGTTCTTTCCTCTGATGCAAATGGTGTAGGAATAGATGCCAGTTCTGGTACACCGGATATTGTTTTTTATTATGGAAGTGAAAAGACTGATAACCACAGGGCTGACTATGCATCGTCACTGCTTCATCAGGAAAGTGGGTACACTGCGTGGATAGTAGGTACAAATACACTGGAATCAAAACAGCGGAAAGAAATGTGCAGCGAATTATTGTTTATAGAAATCATTGCTGTTGGCTTTTTGGGGATTGCCTCAGTATTATTTAAAGAAAAGCAAATGGGGGCTATTCGAGTCCATGCAGTCCTGCCATTCAAAAAGGGATTATTTATCATGGCTAAATTGACTGTATTTCTGCTGTCCGATTTGATTTTTGCGGTATTGATGACCGTATTGAATATAGGAGTTTCCGATGCTGCCGTTATTTTACCTGCAGTATTGGTGCAGACTGCAATTTTGTCATTGATTATGGCGCTTATGGGATTTGGATGCACTATGATGCTAAAGGACTTCAGGCAGTTTTCCCTTGCCTATGTGGTAATCGTCATTTTTGCTTCGGCACCCGTATTTTTATCAGCAAATACTTCTGTAAAAATGGCGTGGATAGACTTACACCCTTTCTATCATGTATATATGGGGCTTAAAAATGCCTGCTTTGGAATGCCTGTCACCAATCCAGTTTACTATATTTGCTCTATTTGTGGAATTGCCATTCTGTTCCTGATTGTCCAGACAGCATTTCACAAAGAAATGGGAAAGGAGGGCTGATCATGAAAGGTTTATATTATCAGCTCAAAAGTGTGTGGAAAGACAAACTTTGCATTATGTCTTTTCTCCTGCCAGTCGTCGTTGCTTTAGCTTTGAATTTTATCGGTGGAATTGACCTTTCTTCTGTGGCTGAATTCCATTTTGGTGTGTTGGAAAGTGACCTGTCTGCCCAAACGATTGTCTGGTTAGAGAGGTATGGTTCTGTAACCATATATAAAACTCAGGAAGAATTAACCGATGCAATCAATGAACCTTCTACATACATGATTGGAGTAAAATCTGATGGTGACAGCATTCAGACTCTAGTATCTGGCGATGAACTGGATTTGTTCCGTCAAACGGCTGATACGCTTCCGGCATTGTATGAAGGGAGAGAAAGTGCAGGGCAGATAAGCGTCACTGTTTTAGAGCGTCCTGATATGATGGCAGGACTTCAAAATATATTTATTTCTATCACGTTAATTGTTGCCATGTTTATGGGATGTACTTTTAATGCGATGAACATAATATCTGAGAAAGAAAATGGTGTTGATCTGGTCAATCAGATATTGCCCATGACACAGAGCGGGTATGTGATACAAAAAATATTTGTAGGCTTTATAGGTGGATGCCTGTCTGCCGTTTTAACTGCCTGTTGTTATTTCCGCATTCCGGTTAAGAACGTACTTCTTATGCTGGTGCTGATTATTCTCTCTGCGTTTATAGCTGCACTGATTGGATTGTTTATTGGCAAATTTTCTGAAAGTCTAATGGTGGGTGTTGTTTATATTAAGATTATTATGATTATATTTATGGCAGTGCCATTGGTATCCTATTTGCTGGCGGCAGGCGGTCTGATTTCAGTGCTTTGTTATTTTGTACCGTCCAGTGCGTCTTTTGAAGGAATTATGAAGTTGGCTAACAGTGATAAGCCGATGATTTCAAAAGACATATTTATTCTTATGGCACATTGTATCATTTGGTTTCTGCTTTATCTGTCAATTTCCAAATGGCAGAAAAAACATTCATAAATAGTAATTAGTATCTGCCGCACAACGGCATTGCCACGCATTGGCAAAAGAAAAAAAGCCGTTGTGTAGCAGGCATATTTTAGTGCATTTATGCAGCGGCTTTGAGAATCAAGGCAGTTCTTTTTTTGCCTTTTTGTTTAATTCTTGCTGGAATGCTAAGAGAAGAAGCGATGGTTTAAAGACGAGGAGATATAGAGCAATGAAAATAAAGCGAAAAATACATAAGGACAAGATAAGGACATTAAAAAACGACAGCATACTACACACATCAAGGTGCACTGTAAATCAGATTAAGACTGAATTATAGTACACCTTTTTTATATCGAATTTTGACCATTTTTGGATTTTGCTGATAGGGATTTTCGGGGAAAATTGATTGCAATTATACTGCACTGGCGGGTGATTTATTGCTTCATACTGGGCTGTCTGGAAAGCATGGACTTCTGTGTATCCCACACCTGTTTCATCAGCTTTTTCACTTCCTCAACATCGTCTTTGTACACGTTGCCCGTTGCGTTCATTCGTTTTGCAATCTGGTTCAGGTTGCCGCTGATTTTTCCAAGTGTGGCGTTGTAATCCCGTAAATCGGAATAATCAATGTCTGTTAATTTTTGAGCGCTGTACTGGCAGAAGGAAATATGACAATTTATACGTTGTAATGGACCAATTATCCATAGTTATTCTAATTGATTTATAAAAATGATAAACTTTGAGAAACAAAAAGTAGAAAGAGGGTATCTATATGAAGATATTTAGTGTACCAGCAGATTTTAGTGAAAAAACCATAAATGCATATAATGAGTTAAACAAAAAATATAATGATGCATATGTAGGGGAAACATATGGGCAGGTCACTAAAGATTATATGCATATGTCTGGTAGAGCCGCGAGATCGTTGCCACAGGTTGGCATAAGAGAACTAGAAAAATATGTAAATTATTCTCTTAGAAAAGGAATAAAATTTAATTATACTTTAAACGCGGCATGTTTGGGAAATTATGAATTTACCAATGAAGGGATTTTTGAAATAAGAACACTATTAAAAGATCTGAATAGTATTGGAGTAAATAATATAACATTAGCAACACCAAGTATTATTGAACTGGTAAGGTATTTTGCGCCTACTATGAATATAAAGGTTTCTGCAATTTGTCAAATTGATTCTGTCATGAAGATGAATCATTATTTAAGTTTAGGGGTTGAACGGTTTGTTGTAGAACCTTCTGTTACAAAAGAATTCAATGTTTTGAAAAATATGGTTCAGAACTGTGATGGGAAAATGGAAATTATAATAAATGATAAGTGTATGAAAAACTGTCCGTACAAAACATTTCATTATAATCAAACAGCTCATGATAATAATGAAAGAGCAGAAAGTTACTATTTTATGAACTGCGGTATTCGTAAGTCAAGAAATCTGCAATGGTATTTGAATCTCAATTGGATTAGACCGGAAGATTTGCATTTATATGAAAATATGGGAATAAAGTATTTCAAAGTCGAAGGACGAGAATTTATACTTAAGGGAGAAATTATAAGATTTTTAATTGCGTATATTGAAGAATGTTTTGACGGTAATCTAATAGAATTGCTTCATATATTTGCGCCATATGATAAGGAGCATCAGCCATATATTGATAATAAGGCTTTGAATGGCTATGTAGATGCGTTTTACTATAATAAAATTAAATGTGACCAATTATGTGAGCATTGTGGATATTGTAAGAGTTTTATGCAAAAATCGTATATAATGAAGGATAGTTTAGGAAAAGAAGCCTCAGATTTCTATTTTGGAAAAAATAAATTTATACAAAAATTGGAAATTGAGAAGCAGCAAGCATAAAGAAAGGAATAATTGATGAAAAATGTAATAATAAGAACCGCGGTATATACTGATATTCCGCAGTTAGTTTCCTTAAGAATATTATTTTTATGTGAGAAATACGGAGTATGCACAGTAAAAAATAACAGTAATTTACAACGACAAGTCGAGATGTATTTTCAGATGAATATTAATAATGCCAATGAGATTGTAGTAGCAGAAATAGATGAAGATATTATAGGGGTTTTTTGTGTAAGTTATTTGCAGTTATTACCAAGCATGAACCCTGATACTGAAAAAAGTGCATATTTGATGTTTGAATTTATTAAACCGGAATTTAGAATGGAAAAAATTAGAGAAAAATTATTTGAGTATTCTATAAAATGTGCCAAAAAGAAGAATGCTACTGTATATGAGGAAGAGGTTTTTGCTACAGAATTTTTACGATATGAAAAGAAAGGGTTTATAAAAAGCCCATTTCCTTTACTTAGATTGTTATTATCAAAGAAAAATAAACAAAATCATATGAAAATTGGCGACGTAAATATTACTTTTAGGAAGGCTGAAATGGGTGATATATCTGAACTAATCGAGTTTAGGGTGAAATTTTTAGCTGAGGTATTAGGTAAACAGGAAATATTAATAAGAGAAGCGTTAAGTGAGCGATTAAAAGTATACTTAGAAGATCATTTGAACGATTGGTTAGAAGTATTTGTTGCAGAAGATGAGAAAAAAGTAGTGGGTGTAATTTTTTTGATTTATTATAAAAAAATACCAGAAATCGGAATTTCAAATGGTAAAGTAGGACTTCCAGTAAACTTTTTTATTCAGCCATGCTATAGAAAAACAAATCTTTCAAGAACTTTATTTGATTTCTCTGTACAATCTGCTTTTGAGCAAGAAGTGAAACTGTTTGAAATGACAATTCCCAAAGAGAGCATTCATTTTTTTGATAAATTGGGATTTGAACAAATGAAAGAAGTGCCAATTCAAATAATTTTAACATGAATTTTAGAGAAGTACCATTACAAATAGATGTAAACCTATTTTTCTGTTTCGACCAGCATGCACCAAATTTGGTTGATGTAAGTCCTAAAATGTTCTGGTAGTAGGTAACTTATAGCCAATGACAAGGGTGTCCACTATGAGTTGAAATTTGAATGAGGTCGGATAGCAAATTTTTGTTTTGACAAACAGAAGCAACAAATAGGTTTGATGCACTTTTAAATGATCAAGTAATAGTACTTCAAATAGAAATTAAGATAAAAAGTCAGGCATCTTGAAAATGCTTTTAGAAGGATATGACAATTAAGCATTTTCAAATCCTAGTTATTCGTTCGAGGTAGATAAAAGAAGAGAGATGTTATATATATAAGATGTATTATTAATAAAAAGACTATTGAAATAATCAGTTGTATATTATAGAAAGATTTATAATTAGAAAACTGACTCAACACCAGAAAAATAGTGGATTATTTTAAAGCATTACTTATTCTTTGTAGGTAAATCAATACCTGAAGTTTCAGGGTTGTTTAGTATCCCAAAAAGTACGCATATAGCACAAATGCTTTGGATAATTGTCATTGCTGCATCATCATCAACTGCAAATCCTAATGTTGACAAAATGGTTAAAATATAGCCAGAAAGTCCAATTATCGTAGCTGGATTTTTTAATCGTTTCAAGTAAGTTTTCATTAAATCATCTTCTCTCATTTTATTCTTGGTTATTGAGTCAGTTAATTATTAATAAGTACAAAAATGTAATCTTATTTATAAAAATAAGGGGATGTAATAATGAAAAAAGAATTAATGATGGGTAATCAGGCAATAGCGTCAGCCGCAATTGATATGGGTGTTTCATTTGTGACTGGGTATCCCGGAACACCTTCTACTGAGATAATAGAGACTGTTTTTAGAGCTAAAATAAGTGAAATATACGTGGAATGGTCAGTAAATGAAAAAGTTGCGTTTGAGGTTGCAGCAGGCGCTGCAATTTCTGGATATCGAGCTTTGGTAGCTATGAAACAAGTTGGATTAAATGTTTGTTCAGATCCAGTTATGAACTTGTCGTATATTGGTGTGAAGGGCGGTCTGGTATTGGTTGTTGCAGATGATCCAGGGCCGTTATCATCACAGACTGAACAAGATACAAGGAATTTTGCGTATTATGCAAAGTTGCCATTGTTTGATCCGTCTTCACCAGAAGAAGCGTATGAAATGACACAAAAGGCTTTTGAGGTATCTGAAAAATTTAGTACTCCAGTTATATTACGTACCACAACAAGGGTAAGTCATAGTTTTGCGGGGGTATGCAGAAAACGTAATAACTTTTCTAGAAATAATAAAAAATTTGAGAAAGATAGTAAGTGGGTATGTTTCCCTGCATTGTCATATAAAAATCATATTAAGATTGAGGAACGATTTACAAAGTTAGAAAAGGAATTTGAGAAACTTCCATACTATCATACATTTGGAAAGGGAAGTGTATTAATTGTCACTTCGGGTATAAATTACGCATACGCAAAAGATGCAATAAACTATCTTGCACTAAAACCAGAACAGTATGTTTTAGTAAAGGTAGCAACTATTCCGATGCCAGAACAGTATTTTATTGATTTATTAAAAAGAGTTGATAAGGTAATAGTTATTGAGGAATTAGATTCGGTAATTGAAAGAAACTTATATTATTTATTGTCGAAAGTGGGAATAAATAAAAAAATAATACGAGGGCGATTGTCTGGTGATGTAAAAATCGCCGGAGAAAATACAATAGATGAGACTATTGATTTAATAAAAAATATTCTTGGTATTGTTGATTTTTCAAAAGAAATAACGGATAAATCATTAGAACTAAAGCCGCAAGCCGCAAATTTATGTGCTGGATGTTCTCATCGAGCAGCTTTTTATGCAGTAAAACAGGCTATGAAAGGGAAACAAGCGATATATTGTGGGGATATTGGCTGTTATACATTGGGCAAGATGGAACCATTAAATATGATGGACACATGCTTATGCATGGGTGCTAGCATAACTATGGGACTTGGTATGCAGAAGGCAAATCCTAACAATACGGTTATTGCTTTTATAGGTGATTCGACTTTTTTTCATACAGGAATACAAGGTGTAATTAATGGAATTTACAATAACGGAAAACTTACAATAGTTGTATTAGATAATTTGTCAACTGCTATGACAGGTGGACAATCTACACCTGAAACAAGTGAAGTGTCACAGTCCATTCAAATAGAAAAGGTGCTATATGGACTGGGAGTGCCTGTTGTTCAAACAGTTTCTCCATTTGAATTGGAATATTCAATAAAAACTGTGCAGGAGACTGTAGAATTAGATGGAATAAAAGCTATTATATTCCGTTCACCTTGCAAATTTAAGTTTTTATCCACTAAAAAGGCATTTATAAAACGAGATGTATGCAATGCTTGTGCTTATTGCATTAAAGAAATTGGATGTCCAGCTATGCATATTGATAATGGCATTGTAAAAATTGATAAATCAAATTGCAATGGCTGTGGATTATGTGTAAAGATATGTAAGAGAAATTCAATTTTTTTGCAGGAGGAAAATTATGAATGAGTTTATTATTGCAGGTATTGGTGGGCAAGGTGTTATAACATGTTCAAAAATTATATCAACAGCGGCATTGCAAAAAGGTTATGATGTACGAAGTACAGAGACGATTGGAATGGCACAAAGAGGTGGAAGCGTTACGAGCTATATTCGCATAGGACAAAATATATATAGCCCATTCATTGCTAAGAGACGAGCAGATGAAGTAATTTCTATGGATTTTTATGAAGCTATGCGTCATCAGGTATATCTAAAAGAAAAAGGAAGACTCTCAGCACCTATATCGCCAGAAAATAAAAAAGCTTTAGAATTATGTCAGTTACGACCAGACATTAATGTTTGCCGTTATGATTTAAGTGATGCGTGGGACAAAGTCGGTTCGCCACGATATACTAATATTATCATTTTAGGAATTGTTTTTTATGGTAATAGGTATCTTATTTCTGATAAGGATATCAGAGCATCCATTATAACATTATATTCAGGTGAAAAATGTAAAAAGAATCTTAATGCATTGCAACTAGGAGTTGATATTGTGAAAGCAATTTGGTGATATGTCAAGAGGAAAATGAAAAAGATTTTCTTGGAAAAGGGTAACCTTAATAGACCTACGGT
>JAIECJ010000168.1 GCA_029068555.1 Lachnospiraceae bacterium | reverse complement strand
ATATACTGTAAATCATCCAGTTTCACATCTACCATGCGTTTATTTGCGATAGGCTCACATAATAAATAAGCTGCCCGATAGCCTTTTGCATTGCTTTCTGATACGGTGGGGAAGTGTTCTTCACTCCAACGCTCATAAACTTCTTGAAATGTGACCTTAGAAGTATCTATATCATATGGAGATTTATTATAATCTGCCAATGCTTGCAGGGCTTCTTTTTTGCTTTCATAATAGCCTATGGTTTTGCGTTTTTGCTTCCATTTACCTGTTTCTGTGTCTATCTGCCATCGTTCCGTTATAATAGCCCTATATGGGTTTCTACGGTTGCCAGACAGCTTATAGACAGAGCCAAAGCCATTAGGTAGTTTCATTTGCATCAGTCCCTTCATAATCATAGTGATATATTTCTTTGAGTGTATATGCAAACTCATCAATACTTCTTTGCGTGAGTTCTATTGCACTTTCCATAGAGCGGTAACTTTCTGCTAATTCAATTATTCTTTCGGTATTAATAGGAGTTTTCTTTGTTTCTGCTTCCATAAGTGAATAGAGCCATTGTAATTTTTCTTGTAATTCATCTTTGTTGTGTTCTTTGTCCTCAATTTGCTTTAGTAGAGTATTTTTTTCTGGAAGTAGTTTTCCATAATTTGCAGGGCGATTTTCTTTTACATAGTCTTTCCAATAATCAAGTTGTTTTGTAATCATATGAAGTACAGCAGCGCCTACATATTCAGTATTTATTTCCATTTGATTAGCAAGAAATCTATCAGATACAAACACTTGACTACCGTCATATACAGATTGCCCATATTCATCATAATGCCCCATTTCTGTATAATCTCCAAATAGATAATGATAAATTAGTTCAAATAAGTTTGTATTTTCATAATTATCTAAAATCATATTGAGTGTATGTAATGCGTAGTCAAAACGGTTTCCGTTAACGTATTTTTTGCTTTTTAACAAAGAAAGTGTATTTATAGCGTTATCAGTAAGACCAGTAATTGATGATACCATTGCATTATTTCCAACTACTTGTCTGGTTTCAACAGATATATCAATAAGCCAGTCAGTAGATACACCAAAAAATTTTTTATATGCAAGTAGCAATTCTTCATCAATCTTTACATCTGGATGTCCTGCTTCAAGTTTTTTCAGTTTGCTTAATTTTATATAAAAACCACACGTCTTTTCTAATTCTTCACACAATTCTTTCTGTCCAAATTTTGCTTTAGGATTTATGTCTTTACGCCTTGTTTCTTCTTCTTCACGAAGTAATTTGAAACGATTTTCCATTATCGAACCACCTTTCTAATAGTTTGTTATGCGAACCCAAATATAAAAGGTTCGATTTTACGACTATTTACGGACTTTATGAAAAACTTTGATTTTATTTGCTATGATGTAAGCAACAACAACGAAAACGAACCAAAATATATTAGTTCGATTTTGTGCTGTTAGTTTACCACTTGCAAGGGGAAATGTCAACAACAACAAGTAGAAAATGGAGGTAATTATATGTGTAATTAAGGTACAAACACTTTCAAAAAAGATTTATTGCCATATCTAAAAGGTGGTAGATTTATAGTATTTGGCGATAATGACAAAGCAGGGATTGCAGATGCAGAACGTATTACAGCATTACTAAATACGGTAGGAGCTGCAACCATAATTATACCGCCAGAAGTGCCAGAAAAGGATGATATTAGCGATTATATGAAAAATCATACAAAAGAAGATTTGCAAAAGCTGATTTATGGTGTACTCAACCAAGATACCGTTACTGCAGATTTGCTTTTGAGCAAGATATGTAATGTTGAATACAATCCTGCTGCCACCTGTAAACACTGGGAAAAATTTCTTGATGAGGTCATGCAGGGCGATACAGAAAAGATTAAATATCTACAAAAAATAGCAGGAATAAGCCTTACAGGAGATACCAAAGAAGAATGTATGTTCATTTTGTATGGGGCAACCACACGAAACGGAAAAAGCACTTTTGTAGAAACAATCGGGCATCTATTAGGTGATTATGGGCTGACAATGCGACCAGAAACGCTTGCAGTAAAGCAGAATAATGACAGTCGACAGGCAAACGGAGATATTGCAAGATTAAAGGGTGTACGCTTTGTAAATGCCAGTGAGCCACCAAAACGAATGATATTTGATGTTGCGTTGATTAAAACGCTGTTAGGGCGTGACAGCATAACAGCAAGGCATCTACATGAGCGAGAATTTGAATTTGTGCCAGTGTTCAAATTGCTTATTAACACAAATTATTTGCCACAGATTTTAGATGATACGGTTTTCAGTTCCGGCAGAATAAATGTTATCAGCTTTGACAGACACTTTGAACCACAAGAGCAGGACAAAGACTTAAAAAACCGATTGAGGGATAAACAGGAACTATCCGGCATCTTGAATTGGTGCATTGAGAGATTGGAACTGTATCGTAAAGAAGGATTGAAGCCCCCAACAGCAGTTGAAGTATCTACATCTGATTATAGGCAGCAGTCGGACAAGATAGGTAATTTCATCAATGAAATGTTGATTAAGTCCGGCAGGAACAGCAAGGCAAAGGATATATATGAATCCTATACAAAATGGTGTGATGATAACGGTTATGGTTGCGAGAACAAGGGTAATTTCTTTGCGGAACTAAAGAATAAGGGACTGTTCAGTGTCACAGGAACGATTGACGGAAAAACGGTTAAAAATGTTAAAAAAAATCCTTTTTTCCCCAATTGGTTTGTTTTTGGATTTGCTTTAAGGGGAAAGATAACAATGATCTTTATTTTACATATTGGGATCATGAATCAGGTTTGGAAATAGAAGAACCTGTTTGGGAGAATTTACTATCATTTTTAAAAGAGGTTGAAGAGGATAGTAATGATGAATGGTAAAATATAGATGAATATGTGAGATAAAATGTATCGAAGAAATAACGGACAACGGAAGAAGCCTTGCAATATTTTTGCTTTCGTGACTACGAATATCAGCTGGACGTGACGCGACAGAGAGAATTGATAAAAGATACGGTTCCGTTGGAGGAAGGGCTGGGAGAGTCCTATCGCTGGTATCAGGAACATAAAGATGAAG
>JAIECJ010000167.1 GCA_029068555.1 Lachnospiraceae bacterium | reverse complement strand
TAATCTATACAAATATTTTTATTAACATTGTCTGTCTGTTTCTGACAACAAAAATTATCTTACCACTTCAATTAACATCTGTCAACAACAAATAACAAAAATTTTACAAAGAATTTTACAAAAAAGTATCATTCACATCTCTTCTCTATATTTTACAACAAATTGATTTTTTAATATCAAAAATTCATCTAGTTGTTTTAATGTATAAAACAATACTGCCCTAGCCTCGAACTCCTCTCTGTTTTCAGGAAGTTTTTCACTTTTCATATTCAAAAGTGTTTTCTCCAATATATTCAATAGTTCTCTAACATCATTATCCCTGTGGTATTGTTCTTCTATTTTATCAAAAAAATTCGCAACCTGTATGATCTGAGCCGGAAGCATATTTATCATGACAATGCTTTTGTATATATTTATAAGGACTCTGCTCTGATTTTCACGCATCCTTATATAATCCAACTCATAGGAAGACTGACTCAGAATTGTATTATTCCAATTTCTGAGTGCACACTCCTTGGCAGCCCGGATCTTGTCCTCAAGCCGGACAAAACAATCTGCATGATATTCCGTCTTATCCTCACGTCTCAAATTTTCCGCCATCCTATGTATGATTCCTTTTATCTCATCATCAACCTGTCTTGAAAGTCTTTCGAACTCGTCCTCTCTTTTTCTTAAGTGAATATTAATGAGAATTCCAAAAGCTGTACCTACAACAAACAACAACAATTCATTCAATATGATTTGCCGGTCAAAGCACTGCTCTGTCAAAAAATGCGAAATCAATACTGAATCCATAGCTATCGCCTCGCCCCAGCCTGCATTAAGACATAAAAATGAGAAAAAGAAAAGATAGATCACAAAAGCACCGACAGAAAAACCGAATATTTTATAACACATAAATGAAATAATCAATGCACACAAAAAAGCCAGGCCTCTGTTCTCGGCTGTTCTTAATGTTTCGCGTTTTGTATTCTGAATACTTAAAACAGTTATTATTCCAGCTGTTACGGCATAATTCAGCCCCAGCAGATTTGCTGTCAAAATAGACAGGACTGCTGCCAGGGCTGTTTTAAACGCCTTAGCTACATAAAATCCTTTTATGACTTTTTCTATAGCACTCATCTTAATATCATGCCTTAATGAAATCCAAGACTTCTGATTTCGCTTTCGCTCCGACTGATGTAGCCGACACTTCACCATTTTTGAACAGAATAAGTGTTGGAATTGACATTACTCTGTATTTCATGGCAATTGTATCAGCCTCGTCTGTATTCACCTTGCAAATTTTAATATGTGTAATTTCTCCTGCCAGTTCATCAATAATTGGTGAAAGCATCTTGCATGGTCCGCACCACGGAGCCCAGAAATCTACCAAAACAGGAATTTCTGATTTTAATACCTCTTGTTCAAAATTTGCCTCTGTCAAATGAATTACTGCCATATTACTACCTTCCTTTCGTACTTTACGCCTTATTATAAATTCTCTTTATACATTTTAGTATACCATTTTTACATGAAAACAGTAAACTATTTATTCCTTATTTTCTCCATTTAATACCATTGCAATAATATGTGCAAGCGGATCGCATGAATTCATGGCTTCTTCCACCGTGTTGGTCTGCGACCCTAGCTCTATCAACATACTTTTAGGCCTGTAATGCAGGTTATACCGGTACCCTTTGAGATAAATACGCCTGGTAAGCCCAGGATAAAATTCCTCTGCTGCCAGCTGCATCTGAAATGAAAGTGACAAATTATCCTGCACATATGGGTTGGGCAGATTATTCAATGTTCCCAGCTCCCTTGTATAGCACAGTCCGTTAAAAAACATAAATTTAGCCATTGTCTTGTTTTGTATGGTGGTGACAAGTCTTGTATCCGCATTTGTCTGATCCCTGTGCAGGTCTATCATAACTTCAATGGAGGGATTTTCAGCAAGTACTTTATCGAGTCCTGCCATCGCGTTTGAGTATGCGTAATCCCGACTTTCAACATCATACTCACCTGTATGATGAAGCACATTAAATCCATACTGCGTCCTGAGAATATTGCATAAGTGCTCGCCTACTCCAACAATAGATGTCGATGAATCCCCCTCGACGGAATCTATGTATGTCTCCTGGGAATGTGTGTGATATACAAGAATCTGCACATTGCTGTTATCCTGCTTAAGTGATGCATCAAATCCCATAAGTGTATCATATTGAAGTTGTTCCCCTTTCACCTGAGTCGTTGCATCCACAGAATAAAAAGCTTCCCTTATAAATCCGGTGTCACAAAGTTGCTGTCTGGAATACTGCACAACAGGTGACCGAACCGGAATAAATGTTCCTGTTGCTGCCGTATTTTCTGCCAGTACAGCCTGCTCAAGTTCCTGATATGCATTGTCCCTGACCAAATCCCCAGCAGAGATATCGGAATTATTCTGAATGTCAACTGCCGCTGCATACGAATCAGATACAGGCTGCTGCATATATTCTGTCAGATATACATCATTGTCGTTTTTCTTTATCATACACATTTCAAGCGGCATATCTTTATAAAACTGATACATTATTTTTTCAGCAACATTTCTTTTTTCCCACTTCCCTCTGACATATAACGAATAAGGATGATACAACGCAATTCCATGATCCAAAGCTGCACTGTATATTTTATCCCCTAAAAAATCATTACTTTTTATATCACTGATGACGCGCATAAAAAGCTGCAATAAAACAATAAAAAATATAATAATAAAAATTCCCTGTCTCCTGACTTTATAATTAATATTCACACACTAACCTCCATGCAACAGCCAAATTCCTGCGAACTTGTGCCTTTGCACAAATTTGCCGTGTAAAATCTTTGATTTCACACCAACTCCCATCTGCCCACTTTGGTGGGCAGACAGCATTTTTCACACTACTCCTGCTCCATATCTAAGGCAATATTAATGGCCTCTGACAATGTAAAGCTAAGTCTTTTTGTAGTTTCGTCGATATTTTTTGATGTCACATACATATTATGCAGCTGCGTATCAGCACTGTTCCTGAAATAATCCAGTGACGCCTTACCCCCATCATACTCTTCAGACAATTTCTCAAGTGCATCCGAGACAATCGTTCCTGCATCCACAACCATAGGAATTCCTATTGCAATCACGGGAACGCCTAAGCTTTCTTTTGTAAGGGCATTTCTGTGATTACCTACTCCCGACCCTGGATGAATACCCGTATCTGTTATCTGTATTGTCCTGTTCAGTCTTTTGGTACTCCTCGCCGCAAGTGCATCTATTACTATTACTATGTCAGGTGTTGTCTCTTTTATTACTCCTTTTATAATTTCGGCAGTTTCCATACCCGTCTTTGCCATTACGCCAGGAACAAGTGCACTAATCTGGTGTATTTTGGATGCCCTGTAAGCCTGACGTCCATATTCCCTTATAATATGCCTTGTAATAAAAAGATTGTCAATCGTACATGGTCCCAGCGAATCAGCTGTGACATCACGATTTCCTAGCCCGACTACCAGTATTGACTTTTCCTCATTGATATCTGGCAGTACATCCTTAAGTTGTTTTGCCAGTTCTTCTGAAATATCTCTGTGATAGTCCTCATCACTTTCCTGCAGTGCAGGCGCCTCAAGTGTAATATATGTTCCAACTGGTTTTCCCATACTTTTTGCCGCATTTTTGCTCAGGATAACCACTTTTGATATATGGACATCCTCCATGACATCATATTCATCTATAGACACTCCTCTCATTTGTCCGGAAGCCTGTTTCCTGACACTTTCGGTTGCTTCCAACGCCAAATCCGTTCTTATCTGAAACTGCTGCATACCAAATCCCCCTATCCTAAATACAAATTTATTTTCTTGCTCTGCAGTCACTCCGCCTTCTCAGACTAAACTGATGTTACTGTTCACTCCGTTCCAGTAACGAACTGTTAATAGTTTTTCTAATTTTTTCAGGAATATGTATTGACATATTGGATTCCATAAATTACAATATATAGGTATGTTTACATTAGTTCGTCCGTGTCCGGCTTTAATGAAACATAGTATGTAACTGTTATGCATTGGACAGTTAGCGTAAAAATAACTTCGGAAAAATGGGAGGTGTTAAGCATGGCAAACATTAAATCTGCTAAAAAGAGAATTTTAGTCAACAGAACAAAGGCTGATAGGAATAAAGCTATTAAGTCTGGCGTTAAAACCGCTATTAAGAAGGTTTATACAGCTGTAGAAGCAAATGACAAGGAAGCTGCTGCTGCTGCTTTATTAAACGCTACAAGCGTAATTGATAAGGCTACAACCAAGGGCGTATACCATAAGAATTATGCTTCCAGAAAAGTTTCTCGTTTATCCAAGGCTGTGAACCAAATGGCTTAAGCTAGACTACACAAAGTTTCATATATAAAAGATAAAAAACAACCCATACCGTCATGTGGGTTGTTTTTTATCTTTTACACTTTCGTAATTCTCATTTATCCAGTCTATCGCTTCCTCAAGTCCTCCTTCATTAAACGCAAAAAGCTCTGATATTTTTTCATCGTCTGGTGTTGCCTCAAATCCAAATGGCTCACTCCAAAGATATACTTTTAACTTTTTCTCCTGCTCTAAAGTCTCCATGTGAAGCATAAACCGAATCCCTTTATGGCTGCCTGTAAAGTCTTCTTTTTTTACAAAATTCAGTGACAAAAAATCCGCCCTTGTAAGCATGATAATCCCCCCTTCTATGGATTAATGCCCGTCTGCGTCAGTACCTCCAACAGTGATCCGCTTCTTGATACATACTTATAATTTGGCTCTTTTTCTTCATGAAATATTGGATAACGGTTAATATAAAATCCATCTATTCCTGCAGCCATTGCTCCTGCCATATCTGACTTGATTTCGTTCCCAATCATTAAACATTCTGCCTTTTCAAGACCATACCGCTCACAGCAGATATTATAAAACACCGGATCCGGTTTCATGCAGTTTTCATCCGAGGATATCAGTATGCCATCAAAATAGGGCACTAATCCTGTCATCTCAAGCTCCTGCCATGTAAAGCTTCTCTGCGCATTAGATAACAGATAAATCTTCTTTCCGTTTTTCTTCAGTCTCTCAAGACAAACAAGTGTATCTGGAAACAGGCACAAATATATCAATGAAATCCGTCTAAAACTTTCGCATAGAAACAATGCCTGTTCGTCAGAAATTTCATATCCGTTTGCGGCAAATACATCCTTGAATACATGCTCAACCTGTATCTCCGGTTTCGTATACCTCTCTTGCCTCGCTGCATTCTCCCTGTATTCTCTCTCTATTGAAGTATACAGTCTGCGAAATAGTTTCCACTCAAAATAAAAACCTTGTTTTCTAAGCCACTTGGCATACTTTTTAAAAAAGTTTTTGCTGTACTCATCAGTATGAATATCAACGAGAGTTCCATACAAATCAAATATATAATTCTGATACATCGTTCTTTCTCATCCTTTCATCCTAATTAATTATGAAACTTGTCATTTCACACCATTATTTCGTCCAAATACATGTTATCATCAAAATCAGGTATAAAGCTTTCTTTTGCAGTATCACCCTCCTGTATAAAAGCATTCTCAATGCCAAGACTGACTGCATAGTCTATCACCCTTTCATATTCCCTGCGTGTTACGCGTCTACCAATCTCTGGAAATTCTTCAAAATTTTCCATTGGCGTATACTGGTTCATAATGCTCATGTAAATAGTATTGCCATAAGTATCATATATATATTTTATTATCGCCTTGGAATCCTTTGTATAGCCTGGCATAACCATATGCCTTACAATTACGCCGCGTCTCATAAGATTGTTTTGAAAAACAGCAGCGCCTGTCTGACGAACCATCTCCTTTAGTGCATGAGATGCATTTTCAAAATAGTCAGGTGCATTGGAATATCGTGAAGACAACTGAGCGCTATAATATTTCATGTCAGGCAAATAAATGTCAACCAGACCATCCAACATATGAAGTGTCTCTATACATTCATATCCCGATGTATTATACACAATGGGAATCGTAAGCTCTTTTGCTTTCGTCTGCCTAAGCGCCTCCACAATCTGGGGTACAAAATGTGTCGGCGTCACAAGATTTATATTATTTGCCCCTTTTCTCTGCAAAAGCAGAAACAATTTTGACAGCTGTGTTATTGTCAATTCTTTACCCTTACTTCCTAAAGCGATGCTTCGATTTTGACAAAATACACACTTTAAAGGGCAGCCCGAGAAAAACACTGTACCCGAACCATTTTCACCACTGATACATGGTTCCTCCCACATATGCAGAGATGCCCTTGCTACTCTCACAACTGACTTTTCCCCACAGTACCCACACGTCTTTGTCCTGTCAATATTGCACTTTCTGGGACAAAGTGCACATCGTTTTTGTATTATATTCATTGTATGCATGCTCGTCTTTTATAGTTTGTAAATCAAATCATGGTTAATTTGTTTTGCATTTTTAATAATACTCTTTTCCTGCTCCTTGAGGTAAAGCTGAAGCTGGGCAATTTCTCCTTCATCAAATCCCCTGGCATTCACTACATTTCTGCTTGGAAGCACAATCTCTGCATAATCATCCCTGTCATCAGTCTTTCTCTCAAAGCATACATGAATTACTTTCCCGCTTTTCCCTGGGAGCAGACCTGTATGTGTCATTGTTATCTTATCACTGTCATTTATTTTGATATCCATTATGTCATTCTCCTTCTATTTGTTCAATATAATATGATAATATGGTGAAAAAATGCAATTGCCCGAAACACTTCCATTTCTGATACACGCATTTCAATTTGCATCATATTTTTCTGCCCGTCCACATCACTTTCTATATCTCGATTTTGCTGTAAATCCCAAAATGCGCGTATACCATATACTTTTGAAATTGCCAGTCTATTGTCACTCTATTTTACAATATCCACATCATCATAGTAATGAATCACCCCATATTTCAATGTTATAATCTCATTTCCATCAAGGAGTGCATTTACATTTTCAAAACTGTTATGCAGAACTGCCTCCATCACTCCCCTTCCGAAGCAATTGTGTCTTGCAACAGATAATATCCCTCCATGTCGCCTGATTCCATTTTGCGTATCTGTTAGCTGTGATACCTTATCCTTAATAACTCCCAACTGTGTCCAGACAATATTTTTCAGCAATCTTTCCATGGCAGTAACTGTTCCATTTTTGTTTTCTCCGTTCTACCTCATTAGCAGTTCTCTATATATTATAATATAAAATAATACAAATTCAAAGTATGAATTTTTTATCCATAAATATCCATGCGCAACTAGAGCGTGTTTGAAAAATGCTTTCATTTAATCACAAAAAACCAAGCGCAGGTGTTTTATACCCGTGCTTGGTTCTTTCGTTATGCTATATATATTGCTTATTTATAATTGACGATTTTACCAAAATCAGCCTTAAGGCTTGCTCCGCCTACCAGTCCACCATCAATATCTGGCTGTGCGAAAAGCTCTGCTGCATTTGCTGCATTTACAGATCCGCCGTACTGGATGCGCACTGCATCCGCTGTCGCTGCATCATACATTTCAGAAATGCAGTCGCGGATACCCTTGCAAACCTCCTGTGCCTGCTCTGTTGTTGCTGTCTTGCCTGTTCCGATCGCCCAGATTGGCTCATACGCAATAACCAACTTCTTCACCTGGTCTGCTGTGATACCGACAAGATCAGATTTAATCTGAAGTCTAATCCAGTCCATCGTAACGCCAGTCTCTCTTTGCTCAAGAGATTCACCACAACAAAGGATAGGCGTGAGACCATGCTCAAATGCTTTGACAACTTTTTTATTGAGGAACGCATCATCCTCCTTGAAATAATCACGGCGCTCAGAATGTCCAATAATTACATATTTTGCACCAGCATCTACAAGCATTCCTGGTGCAATTTCGCCTGTGTATGCCCCCTTTTCCTCAATGTACATATTCTCTGCGCCAACCTCAACATTTGTTCCCTTTACTGCTTCCACAACAGGAACAATGTCAATAGCAGGCACACAGTATACAACATCTACATCATCTGATTTCACTAAATCCTTTAGCTCGTCCACTAACTTGACTGCCTCACTGGGTGTCATGTTCATCTTCCAGTTCCCAGCTACGATCTTTCTTCTTGCCATTTTATCTGTTCTCCTTATTTATAATATAACATTTTTCAGGATACACTTTTATGCTTCCTTTAAATTATTTCACGCAATCAGCCTATAATAGCTTAACAAATCCCAAGGAGCACTTTATGCCCCCTTATAGATCTGATTCATTATTTGTCATCTGCCGCTGTAACGCCCGGAAGCTCTTTTCCCTCTAAGAACTCAAGAGATGCGCCGCCGCCTGTAGAGATATGGCTCATCTTGTCAGCAAAACCTAATTGGTTCACTGCCGCCGCCGAATCGCCGCCGCCAATAATCGTGGTTGCCTCTGTCTCAGCAAGCGCCTTTGCCACAGCAATTGTTCCCTTTGCGAGTGTAGGATTCTCAAATACCCCCATTGGTCCGTTCCATACAACTGTCTTAGCAGACTTTACTGCATCTGCAAAAAGCTCTGCTGTTTTTGTTCCAATATCAAGCCCCTCTTTACCTGCTGGAATCTTATCTGCATCAACAACTTCTACAGCTATGTCCGCATCTATTGGATTCGGGAATCCGTCTGCAATTGTTGTATCAATCGGAAGAAGGAGCTTCTTGCCAAGCTTCTCAGCTTTCGCCATCATTTCCTTGCAATAGTCAAGCTTCTCATCATCTACTAACGAATTTCCAATTTCATACCCCTTTGCTTTCAAGAATGTAAACGCCATTCCACCTCCGATGATTAGTGTGTCACACTTCTCCAAAAGGTTATTGATAACGTTTAACTTATCTGCAACCTTAGCACCGCCAAGGATAGCTACAAACGGTCTTACAGGATTCTCTACGGCATTACCAAGAAACTCGATTTCTTTCTGCATTAAATATCCAACTGCATTTTCACCGCCCTTTGCAGCGATACATTTTGTAACACCTGCTACAGACGCATGTGCCCTATGCGATGATCCAAATGCATCACATACATATAAATCAGCCAAGTCAGCAAGCTCCTTGCTAAACTGCTCGCCATTCTTTGTCTCCTCTGCACCACGGAAACGAGTATTCTGCAATAATACCACATCTCCCTCATTCATAGCATCAACTGCTGCTGTCGCTGCTTCTCCTGTAACGTTATAGTCCGAAACGAAGTTTACTTCTTTGCCAAGCTTTTCTGAAAGTCTCTTTGCAACCGGAGCTAAAGATTCACCCTCATTTGGTCCATTTTTAACCTTTCCAAGGTGTGAGCAAAGAATAACCTTCCCACCATCCTTAATCAGCTTATTAATTGTTGGAAGTGCCGCAACGATACGTGTTTCATCTGTAATCTCACCATTTTTAAGAGGCACATTGAAGTCACATCTCACAAGCACTCTTTTGCCCTTTGCATTGATATCATCAACCGATTTCTTATTTAATCCCATTTCTATATCCTCCATTTCATTATACATGAATATATGAACCCAAAAGAGTCCGGTCCATAAGACCGGACCCTTGATAGGTCTTTTTATTGACAAATTAAGCTAACTCTGAAAAATACTTAATTGTACGAACCATCTGAGATGTGTAGCTGTTTTCGTTGTCATACCATGATACAACCTGTACCTGAGTATTGCCATCTTCCATCGGAGCTACCATTGTCTGTGTAGCATCAAACAATGAACCGTACGTCATACCGATAACGTCTGAAGAAACGATCTCGTCTGTGTTATAACCATAAGACTCTGTCTGAGCAGCCTTCATAGCATCATTAATCTGCTCCTTTGTTACCTTGCCTTTTACAACTGCTACTAAAATTGTAGTAGATCCTGTAGGGGTCGGCACACGCTGTGCAGAACCGATTAACTTGCCGTTTAATTCAGGAATAACCAAGCCAATAGCCTTAGCAGCACCTGTAGAGTTCGGAACGATGTTCTGAGCGCCTGCACGGCTTCTTCTCTTGTCGCCCTTTCTCTGAGGTCCGTCAAGAATCATCTGATCACCTGTGTAAGCATGAACGGTTGTCATGATACCAGACTGGATAGGAGCTAAATCATTCAAAGCCTTAGCCATAGGAGCCAAGCAGTTTGTTGTACAAGAAGCTGCCGAAATAACTGTGTCAGAAGCCTTTAATGTCTCATGGTTTACATTGTAAACAATTGTTGGAAGATCATTTCCTGCCGGTGCAGAGATAACAACCTTACGAGCGCCTGCCGTGATGTGTGCAGAAGCCTTGTCCTTTGATGTATAGAAGCCTGTACACTCAAGAACCACGTCTACCTTTAACTCACCCCAAGGAAGTTTTGAAGCATCTGCCTCTTTGTAAATTGTAATCTTCTTTCCGTTTACCGTGATAGAATCCTCACCAGCTTCTACCTTGTCAGCATATTTGTATCTGCCCTGAGCTGTATCATACTTTAATAAATGAGCAAGCATATCAGGACTTGTTAAATCGTTGATTGCTACTACTTCGTATCCCTCTGCATCGAACATCTGTCTGAATGCAAGACGACCAATACGGCCAAAACCATTGATTGCTACTCTTACTGCCATGTTATTTTCCTCCTAAAAATAGATAATATTATTTTATCATCCTTATTTTGTTCAATTCATTTACACCAATACTATCAGAATTCAGCTCCACAGCAAATTGTTTACATCTAAATTGTTTACAAAGCCGCACAATTTGGCATTTTGTGTAAAATGATTGACAAAATTTTATCAACATATTTATTTTACCTAATTATGGCATAAAATTCAAGACATATTTTGAAAAAATCATAAAAACTTGTTATTAAATCTTTCTAAACACCAGACAAGACACCTTTGCTGCATTTATGCATATCCATATTCTGCAATTTGTGATAGACTGAATCTATCAGTCAATAAAACTAAGGAGGATTTTGTATGTCAGTTAAAACCGACTTTCATATGCATTCTAATTTTTCAGGTGACAGCGACACCCCGATGGAAGAAATGATAAAAAAAGCGATTTCGCTTGGATTAACCCACATCTGCATTACAGAGCACTATGATCCAGACTACGTATATCTTCCGGGCGAGGAGGGTATTTTTGAGTTAAATACTGACTCCTACTTATATGAACTGTTAAGACTCAGGGAAAAATACAAAGACCAAATCTCTGTGAGTTTTGGTGTCGAGCTTGGTCTGCAGCCCCACTTAAAGCGCCCTCTTGCCATATATTCAAAGACCTATGATTTTGATTTTATTATTGGATCATCACATATCTGCAACCGCAAAGATCCATATTATCCGGCCTTCTTTGAAGGACGCAGCGAGGATGATGCGCACCGCGAATATTTTGAATCTGTCCTGGAATGTGTGAAATCACTGCCCTGTTTTGATGTATACGGACATCTTGACTATGTAGTCAGATACGGGCCATCCAAAAATGAGCAGTATTCTTATGCAAAGCATTCTGACATTTTGGATAGCATTCTGCGTACCCTGATTGAAAACGAAAAGGGAATCGAACTCAATACTGGCGGGTTCTGTTCTGGGTTAAACCAGCCAAATCCATCTGTTGACATCATAAGGCGGTATCATGAACTAGGCGGAGAAATCATCACTGTGGGCTCGGACGCACACACACCTGATCAAATCGGCTCAGCCTTTGATAAGGCATGCGAAATTTTAAAGGCATGTGGTTTCCGGTATTATTGCATTTTCCAGTCCCGCATGCCCGAATATTTTAAACTTTAATCTGTCTTGTTATCGTTCCGCCGCCAAAAACATAGTCATTCTGATAAAACACAACTGCCTGTCCGGGCGTAACTGCCCTGACAGGTTTTTTAAAATGACATTTTACCTGTCCGTTTTGTATTTTCTCTATCACACAGGCTTCCCCAGCATGTGAATAACGTATCTTCGCCATGACTTCCACGGGCTGTGCAATATCTTCCACTGCCATAAAGTTCAGGTCGTCACATATAAGTGTATTGGTAAATACATCCTGTGCCTCTCCGATTACTACCTCATTCTTTTCTGGTCTTATCTCTGTCACAAACACAGGATGTCCCATCGCCAGATTCAGTCCCCTTCGTTGTCCTACAGTATAATGAATAATCCCTCTATGCCGTCCTACAATTTCTCCCGAAGCAGTGACAAAATTTCCATGTTCCGGAATCTTATCCTTTGCCTCTTTTTCTATTACCGACGCGTAATCGTTATCGGGAACAAAGCAAATATCCTGACTGTCTGGTTTTTCCGCCACCGGAAGACCACAGTTCTGTGCAATCTCCCTGATTTTCTCTTTTTCATAATCGCCTACTGGCATTAGAGTATGCGAAAGCTGATACTGTGTAAGATTGTAGAGAGCATATGTCTGGTCTTTTTTTGTCGTAACAGAGCTGCGTATTGCAAATCTGCCATTTTCCAGTTTAATAATTCGCGCGTAGTGCCCTGTCGCTATATAATCTGCCCCTAATTCAATGCTTCGTTTTAACAATGCCTCCCATTTCACATGCCTGTTACAAAGTATGCAGGGATTCGGCGTCCTGCCATGAAGGTAACTCTCCACAAACGGATTAATTACATAATTGCGAAATTCTTTTTTGAAATTCAGGACATAGTAAGGGATTCCCAATTCCCCTGCCACTCTCCTTGCGTCATCCACTGCACTCAGCCCGCAGCAACCGCCATTTTCTTCTATTTCACCCTGTTCCTCTTCCTGCCATATCTGCATTGTCACCCCAATGACATCATATCCCTGCTCTTTCAACAGATATGCCGCCACCGACGAATCTACTCCGCCCGACATTCCGACAACCACCTTTTTTCTCATTTCATGATCCCCTTCTCTCAGCAATTAGTTTGATAATATCATTCTGTCATATTTATGTCAAGAATCGTGATTTACAACAGTCATATTTATGAAAATATTCCATACACTATAGAGAACAAAATAACCGGAGCCGCTTCATGACAAACATTTCCAATAGAATTTCCCCAAGTAACCTTCGCCGTTATCTGAAACCTCAATATCTGAAAAGCCCTATTATAACTGGCACTTTTTTTCTTACCGGCGCTGGTATCATTACTAAATTTATTGGCTTTTTTTACCGTATTTATCTCTCAAGAGTTTTCAGCGAGGAGAGTCTGGGTATCTTCGGGCTTATAGCACCTGTCATGATGCTTGTACATTCAGTGTGTGCTGCCGGTATACAAAATGCCATAACGCGGTATGTAGCGGCCACCAAGAAAAACAAGGCATCCGAAGCATACAGTTATCTTTTTACCGGTATCGCTATTTCCATTTTTCTCTCAGGTGCCATGGCTTATCTTATTTTTAACCATGCACCTTTTATTGCCATCCGTATAATCGGCGAGAGAAGATGTACACCGCTGCTCCGCATCAGTGCTCTGTCTTTTCCCCTTGCCACAATTCACTCCTGTATCAATGGATTTTTCTATGGCCAGAAACGAGCCGCCATTCCGGCATGGTCCATGATTATAGAACAGCTATGTCGTGTTGTCACTGTCTATATCCTATGCGTGCTTTCTGTTGAAGCAGGTTTAAATATTTCTATGTCTTATATCTGTCTTGGTCTGCTTGCTGGCGAGTTTTCTTCCGCAGTTTTTTCGTTGTTTATGCTTTCACTTAAGCCAAACTGCAACGATTTTTCCATGCGCAATTCTCTTTCTTTCCGAAAGGGAAAATCCATAGTATCTCTCGCGCTGCCTATCAGCTTAAACAGGGTATGTATCAGCTTTATCTCTACAATTGAAACGATTCAGCTTCCCAAAATGCTCATCGCAAGTGGTCTGACTTCATCCGACGCCTTATCCATATATGGTGTTTTTTCCGGAATGGCAATTCCTCTTATCATGTTTCCGAGCGCCTTTACCGGATCGGTCTCCTCACTTTTGCTTCCATCCGTCTCCGAAGCACAGGCACAGGGAGACTCAAAACGCATCCGCAGGACTATTTATCTGACAATTGGTTTTTGTTTCATGCTCGGCATTTTTTGCTTTTTATTTTTCTTTCTTTTTGCCGACTTTCTTGGAACAATTCTCTTTCACAGCCCGATTGCCGCAAGTCAGATACGTGCACTTTCCTTTGTCTGCCCTTTTCTGTACCTTTCCGGCACGTTATGCAGCATTCTTCACGGTCTTGGCAAAACCGGCATTACGTTCCTTTTTAACGTAATCAGTATACTAACACGGCTGGGATTTGTATTTTTTGCTGTACCTTTCATTGGTTTTTCCGGCTACATTTACGGAACTTTATTCAGTCAAATATTTTTTGACTGTTTAATAATTCTTGCGTTAAAACACTATATGTTATATGATAAGAAATAGCGGTCTACATTCCGCCCAGCTTATCAACAAGCTGTGAATTAATTGTTTTACGAGAGGAGTTTGAAAATGAGTTTTGAATTTATCAAAAAATTACCAACTCCTGACGAAATCAGGGATGAATATCCCGTCCCTGAGGCAATGCAGGAGTTAAAGAAAAAAAGAGATCAGGAAATCCGTGATGTATTTACTGGCAAATCAGACAAGTTTCTGGTCATTATCGGTCCCTGCTCCGCAGATAACGAAGATGCCGTATGCGAATATGTTTCAAGGCTTGCCAAAGTAAACGATAAAGTAAATGATAAAATAATCCTTATCCCGCGAATATATACAAACAAGCCAAGGACAACTGGCGACGGCTACAAAGGAATTGTACACCAGCCCGATCCCGAGAAAGGCACCGACTTTTTAAAGGGCATTATCGCCATGAGGAAAATGCAGCTGCGTGTGATGAGTGAATCTGGTCTTACTGCGGCGGATGAAATGCTCTATCCCGAAAACTGGGGGTATGTATCTGATATTCTTTCCTATGTAGCGATTGGCGCACGCTCTGTCGAAGACCAGCAGCACAGGCTTGTGGTAAGCGGTTTTGATGTGCCTGCCGGAATGAAAAATCCGACAAGCGGCGATCTGAGTGTCATGCTCAATTCTGTGTATGCAGCGCAACATCCTCATCCATTTATTTATCGCGGCTGGGAGGTCAACACTACAGGAAATCCGCTTGCACACACTATCTTGCGCGGCGCGGTGAACAAACACGGAAACAGCATTCCAAACTATCACTATGAGGACCTTATACTCCTGCTCGAAAAATACAATGAGCGCGACCTGATCAATCCCGCATGTATTGTTGACGCGAACCACAGCAACTCAAACAAACAGTTCAAAGAGCAAATTCGAATTGTCCATGAGGTCATGCACTCCCGAAGAAACAACAGCGATTTGGCCAGTCTTGTAAGAGGAGTGATGGTCGAAAGCTATATCAAAGAGGGCTGCCAGAAAATCGGCGAACACATTTACGGAAAATCCATCACCGATCCCTGCCTTGGCTGGAAGGACACGGAGGAACTGATATACAGAATCGCTGATTTCATTTAAATAACAGCACAATAAAAAACCACCCTTTTCCTGTTTCGCCAATTTCGAACACAATGAAAAGAGTGGTTTTTATTGCAATTTTATCCTCTTGGATGCGCTTTGGTATATACTTCCCTGATACGGTTATGCGTAAGATTTGTATATACCTGTGTAGTAGAAATGTCAGAATGTCCAAGCATTTCCTGAACACTTCTCAAATCTGCACCGTTCTCCACCAAGTGCGCGGCAAATGAATGGCGGAGCGTATGTGGTGTAATATCAGCTATAATACCAGCTTTCTTTGCATAATATTTGATCAATTTCCAAAATCCCTGTCTGCTCATCGGCTGTCCCGAACAGTTTACAAACAGAATATCAGATTTCAAATCAAACAGCATTACATCACGCGCTTTTTCAAGATAATTTATCATTGCTTTTTTCGCAGCAGCTCCGAACGGAATCACTCTCTCCCTGCTGCCGTCCCTACAGATTATAAAACCCATCTGCATGTTCACATCGGAAACTTTTAGGGTAATCAGTTCCGTCACGCGGATTCCGGTCGCGTATAAAAGCTCCAACATAGCTTTATCGCGAATTTCCTTGGGCGTATCTCCCTTCGGCTGCTCCAGAAGCCAAATAACTTCTTCCGGAGTCAAAATCTCAGGCATTTTCTTCTCAATCTTTGGCGCTTTCAAACCATCCGATACGTCTTTTTCTACAACGCCTTCCTTACATAAATAATGCGAAAAAGCTTTTATAGAGGCAACACTTCTGGATATGGTTGCAGCCGCAAAATGATTCTCACCTAAATACACAATATAGGATTCCAGGATCTCTGGTGTGATATCTTTCACATCAATGATACCCTTTTCTTCTAAATACTGGCGCAGCTTGCCTAAATCCCTCTTGTATGATAATTCAGTATTGTTCGAAGTTTTCTTT
>JAIECJ010000166.1 GCA_029068555.1 Lachnospiraceae bacterium | reverse complement strand
TTTTGCACACAAAATGCTAAAAGGCAAGCATTTTGGCGCACGATTCCCACTACTTTGGCGTAGGTGTGAACAGTAACCCGCAACGCTCACCCTCTATCGTATATAAAATGACCGCTCACCCTCCTCAAGCGGTATTTCTTTTGTCTCAATAGAATCAATGACAATATAATCGCTCTTGTTGATCATCACCAGCATTCTGTTGATTGCTTCCTCTGTTCCCTGTGCTTCCATCTCGACTGAACCGTCATACTCATTTTTTGCCCAGCCTGTAACTCCCATACCATTTGCAGCGTATTTTGCTCGGTAACGGAATCCAACGCCCTGCACTCTTCCTGTAAAGCGAAAATGTTTTCTGACCATCATATCTGCCGTCCTCACTCTGTCGAAAAGTCATATTGCTTCGCCGTCTCTCTATTCCTGTACTCATGTTTTTCGTAATAACCGATCAGTGATTTGTCCTCTCCCCGCAGTGCGACCATATAGACATCCTTATTCTCTTTCTCGTTGTGGAATGTATAGATTCTATTATGTTCCACACTCTCTTCAAACCACAGGACGACCTTTTTAATCATCTCAACAGACTGCGGATTATGACAGTCCAGCAGACTCTGCCCCACAAGTGTCTGCCCGCCTCTTTTCCCATAGCGGACAACCGCTGCTGGATTCATGTAGATAATCTCATGCGACAAATTACAGATAACAACGGCACATTTATCCTCGTCAATTATACTTTTAAAATAACCTGTCATTTCCATAACTTTAAATCCCCCATCTTTCTGTTGTGTATATAACCTGTATCTCCATGAACACATTTTCAAATACGTGTCAGTTGCCAGAATGCCACTGCGCTTGCCGCTGCTACATTCAGGGAATCGACACCCTGTGCCATTGGAATCTGCACTGCATAATCGCAGGCCTCAATCGTTTCCGCCGCAAGCCCGTCCCCTTCCGTGCCAAGCACAATTGCAAGTTTATCTTCCTGCATGAGCTGTGGTGCATCTATGCTCAGTGAATCCTCTTTCAGCGCCATCGCCGCCGTCCTGAACCCCAAATCATGCAGCACATCTATCCCATTCCCCTCTGGCAGAAACGCCCATGGTATCTGGAATACGGTTCCCATGCTCACACGGATTGCGCGACGATAAAGCGGATTGCTGCATGCGGATGTCAGTAACACACCATCTATGCCAAGCGCTGCCGCCGAGCGAAAGACTGCTCCGACATTCGTAGGATTCACCACATTCTCAAGCACTGCAACCCTGCGCGCCCCCGCGCATACTTCTGAAACAGTCTTTCGCGGAGGACGGTACATCGCGCACAGCATACCACGCGTCAATTTAAACCCCGTAAGCTGTGTCAGCACATCAAACTCTGCTGTGTAGACAGGAATACCGCCGCAGCGCATGATGATATCCTTCCCCTGCCCTTCTATCTGCCTTGTCTCGATTAATATAGAAACCGGAACACATCCATAATCAAGGGCTCTCTCAATCACGCGCGGACTTTCCGCAATGAACATGCCTTTCTCTGGTTCATGACGGTTTAAAAGCTGTCCTTCGGTGGTTCTGGCATATACATCAAGCTCTGACGCATGGAAATCTGTAATTTTGATAATATTCGCTTTCATTTTTTCTCTGTTATGCTCTGCTTTTTCCATAATATCCGCTGTCCCCAACCCTTGCATCCATCTCCGCAGCATCTGTCATTCTTGAAATTCACTTTCATACTGCTTAAAAAATGCATAATATGCACGCACATTTCCAAGTTCTGTCCAACACTTTATATCCACCACTTCCTCATCCAGATCATAAATTTTTGCCCCTTTCATGGAGAGCAGGAATGGCGAGTGTGTCGCAATCACAAACTGACACTTGAAAAACCGAACCGAATCCTCCAGAAAGCGTAACAGCTCCTGCTGCTTTTCTGGTGACAGGCTGTTCTCCGGCTCGTCGAGCAGATACAGACCGTTTTCTTTTATTTTATCGGCAAAATATAGAAACGCACTCTCCCCGTTGGAATGTTCCCTGACATTGTCCTGCAGGTTGTTACGCACATATTTCGACTGTGTGTTACGTCGTGCTGCATTTACCTTTTTCAGCTGCTCATAATCCTCCAGCGAATGCATCTGAAACCTTGCATATTTTGCCTCCTGATATTCCTCAAACAACTCCTCACGCCTCTGGTCAATTCCTTCGTTGATACACCTCAGGTTCAGCATAAAGTCAAACACATCATCACTCGTAATGATCCTGCTGTCCTTTGGAATCTTTCCAACAGTCTCAAATGAGCACAGTTTCGTGTAATCCCCAAAAAAATTGGAGCGGTTATACAATGTGTCACGCGTGAGTCCAAGCTTCTCCGCGATCACATTCAGCGCAGTCGTCTTTCCCGAACCGTTTCCGCCATACAAAATTGTAACCGGCTCAAAATCAAGCATTTTCAGCTGATGCTCCGAGAGTACCAGAAAGGGGTAGAACGTATCGTAGCAGGTGTGCTTCTGCCCCATTGTAAAATCATATTCTCTTTCCCTGCCGGGGAACTCAAAATGGGATAAATATATCATAGTACACTACTCCTTAGCAAATTAATACACTGGTCTCTCCCACTGATGCCGCTCCATGTCCACACAGCCGTCCACAACCGTCACGCCTTCAGTCTGCAGAAGCTCCACCTGACGGTTGCCGCCGCCAAAGGCAAACGCGTCGGACACCCTGCCCTCCTTGTTGACAACACGGTAGCAGGGAATATGATCAGGGTCTGGATTGGCATGCAGCGCATAGCCCACCACCCTTGCCCACCGCTTATTTCCTGCGAGTGCGGCAACCTGTCCGTAGGTTGCCACCTGTCCGTATGGAATCTGCCTGACAACCTCATATATTTTTTCAAAAGCTGACTGCTCCACGTAATTCCTCCTTGGTCTCCGTTCCAAAACTGCAGGAAATTTTTCTATGAAAAGCTCATATAAAGGTACCTGCATTTACAAACGCTTCACTTTTGATTCCCTTGTACATATTTGAAAAATGCTTTCTTCCAGGTGTGCGTCACAGTTTGTGTAAGTCCAATAAAACCACAATATAATCATCCACAAATGCTTGGGTTATTATTATTGTATTATATTTTAGTATAGCATAAGCCATACATAAAATCCATCAATTATTCGTACTCTGTCTCTAATTCTTGTAACATCCCATCCAGCTGTTCCCCCTGAATGAAATAGTACTTTTCATTATTCAGCACAAGCACGTCATCCCAGATATAAATATCCGAAACAAGTGTCTGGTCAAGATAGAATACCAAATGATAGCGATAACCGTCTGCTTTTCCCGAGTAGTGTTTTTCTCCCAATTGAACCGGAAGCGACTCAATCGCGTCAAAAACTGCAAGCACTGACTCCTGCTCCGCAATGCATACCTGTATCTTTTTACTGCTGTCTGTCAGAATCATATTGTCCGGTCGCAGAACAGATCTTCTAACATGTTCCGATTCTGTAAACAAATCCAGATACTCCTTCCTCACATAACCTTCCAATAATTCCTCAGCATCCTCTGATTTGATGATCACTTTGTAAAAATCACCGTCCTCCGCAATGATTTCTACTACTTCCCCCTCCTTCAGAAGTGCATGAACTGCTGCACCTTTGTCTGCCGCTGACCGCAGTCTTAATGCATCGCTGTTTACAACTCCCAATTTGGATGTCAGTGATTTAATTTCATCTGTCATATTTATGTCGGGCTCTGTTGTACCCATTCCTGTATGTGGGCAGGATTTATACGTGAACGTTGCTATCTCATCACCTCTTACTGCGCTTCCACATTTCGTACACTTCTGTGCCTGATAAGTAACCACTGTACAGCTCCCGTCAGTATGCCCGCTATGCTCTGCAATTGTTCCCGATGTATAGCTGTGCGCACAGACACTTTGCTGCTGCCTGACGCTATAATCATTTGCACTGTAATCGGCATTCCCCTCCTCACTTACAAAGACCGTTTCACCATGGCTAAAATCAATATGCCTCCCTTCCATAGGGTTTTGAGCACCAGTCTGGGAAAATACCAGAATATCCCTGTCATCCCAGTTATCTCCACTTTGCACGTACTCACGCGGTTTCTGATATGCCAGTGCCGGAATGCTCCCTGCCAGTGCACAAACCGCCGCGATAACGATTGCAGTCTTTTTTTTCCAAATTTTTTTCTTATTTGTATTCATAATCTGCTCCATCCTTTTCCTCAACAAACTTTTTGATTTCCCCAACGACAGAATCATCATCTCTCGATGATTCGTTTTTTGGGATGCCTCCATAATACATCTGATATAATCGGCTTTCTGTTTCTTTGTCCTGCCTTTTACTGCCGCTTCGTCACTCAGCATCTCACTAACCACAATATTCTCCCGAAGCAGGTAATAAACAAGTGGATTAAAGAAGTGGATAACCACTGCTGCAAAACAAAAAAACCGCTCCACAATATCCGCACATAAAACATGATTTACTTCATGCAAGAGTATCTCTTCCATCGAATTTTCATATTTATGGTAATCAACAGGAAACAAAATCACCGGTTTTACAATTCCTACCGTTACAGGTGATAAAATACAGGGCGAAACACCGACCATAATTTTTCTTCCTGCACATTTATCCTTAACATAACGGTCTGCTTCCAAAAACACCATGTTTTTTCTATATTGGTTGCTTATCCCTATATAAAGCGCTACCCAGCCGACAAGCAGTGCGCCGCATACTGCAAAAGCCGCCAGAAGAACCGGCAGAAGCTTCTGATAACCTGTTATCTGGACAATTCTTCCATCTTCATTTAAGACAATAAAGCAGTTCCATGCACTTGCTGCGTCAAAAATGTTGTCCATCTTGTTTTGTGGAAATGTCATCCCTGCCCTTTCCAGCAGCCAACGAACAAGCTCTTTTACTTCCGCTGCCATCCATGGAACAGGCAGCAGGTAAAACGCAATGTTTATCCGAAGCAGCAGACGCCTCCATTTCAGCGGAAGTTCATGTGGCAGAATCCTGTTAAAAACAATATACAACAGTGTCCATATGCATCCACCCAGCATCATATGTGCATATAGTCTCATTCCTGCTCCCATCCTTTCAACACCTGTTTCAACGCTTCTATTTCCTTTTCGTCTGTTTTCCCCCTACCGTTCAGTGTTGTAAGCATTTTCGCAAAGGAACCTCCAAAATTTCTGTCCAAAAATGCTTTCGACACATCCTCAAGATACGCCTCCCTGGTGATTGCTGGCAGATATTTTTTGAATCTCGCGCCTTCCACAGTCTCCACCAGATTTTTTTGCTGCATCTTGAACAGAAAAGTATTCAGCGTCTGCTTTTTCCAGTCCTTTTTTGTCCTTGCATTAAAAACATCTAAAAGTTCCCCCAGATAAATCGGTTCTCCCTTTGCCCACAGCGTTTCCATAATTTCCAGTTCCGCTTCCGTCATCATATCTTCCTCCTTTCTATGTACTATTTTTATAGTATAACAGCAGCTGCAATATTTTGCAACTCCATTGTACTATTTTTATAGTATAAAAATAGTACAAATAAAATGCCCTTATCCTTCCGTCATTTGATTTCATGACGAAAGGACAAAGGACATTCATAAATCTTTTTATCGGATAACCCTAACCTCAAAAGCCGTGGTCTGCGGCGGCACACTCATTGTCATAAAGTCAGCGTGGCGCACCCTTACCCGCAAACCAGGAACAAGATTGGAAAAGTTCATTGGTCTGCCTAATGCATTGAATATCTGTGCATCATCTGCCATGTTAAAACGAACTGTTGAAGCAAAATTTCCATCACTTACTGTTATGAAGCTTCTGTTTTGTCTATCTACATTGACAATACGTCCAACTGTCACACCGCTGTTGCTGCTATGTCTTCCCACTACCTGTATGACATATGCCAGCGACTGCGGCGGTATGCTTCTTGTCATTGCATTGGAAAATGCTGCGTTGACCATCATTCCAGTTCGCAAATCCGTTATCGGTATCCTGTTATTGTTTTCATCTAACATTGCTGTATTATTCCCGACATTCAACCGTATTGTCTGTTTTTCCCTGCCGCAGCTGGGGCATTCCGCGCTGGATACAAGTACAAACGAACCATTTCTCCCCATCTCGACATTTTCTATAACGCCATTTGTAATCTGTTCCAAAAATGTATTATCCATCAGTAGTGCCACCTGAAAGCTTTATTATACTATATGCAGCAAGTTCATAAAGGATAAAGCCTTGTGTTTCTTATTCAGGATATATCATCCTTGTATCATCAATATGGTACAGTACATTATCCAGATATCTTTTAGCGAGGTAATTTGCCATTCCAAGATTCATGTCAAGATAGTTACCACAATCTTTCGGGCTGGCTCCCGGGATATCATCCTTGTAATCTCTGATAAACTCATACAGCTCTATCATAAGTGGGACGATGTCTTTTGACTCATAATCCCCTGCTAGCAGCAGATAGAAACCAGTGCGGCATCCCATCGGTCCAAAGTAGATGGTCTTATCCCCATACTTATTATGATTTCTCAAGAACGTTGCCGCGAGATGTTCAATAGTATGCACCTCTGCAGTATTCATAACTGGTTCCTCATTCGGCGAAGTCATCCTAAGGTCAAACGTTGTTACCATACTGCCTCCTATATCATCCTTTCTTGAAACATACACTCCAGGCTGTAATTTATCGTGGTCAATTGTAAAACTTGTTATCTTTTTCATCTTTATATAATCCTCCGTTTTTCATTCAGGGTAAAATTGGCAGTTTGACTTGCCTATTTTCCTGATAGCACTACTCCCCAAGCCCCGACGTAGCCACCGCTACGCCTGCGTTTGTGAAGCAGCACGCTCAGAAAAATATTCTGCGCCAAACCATCCAAAACTTAATATTCACTGTACTAGAGCGTGTTCGAAAAATGCTTTCTGCCAGATGTGCGTCACAATTTGTGGGAGATTTGTGCCAAATGAAGGGCGCATAGCGGGCTATGTAACCTGAATTTGGCGCAAATATCACGCAAAGTGGTGAATACGACGCATACGCGTCGTTATATAGATGGCAGGAATGATTTTTCAAACATGCTCTAGTATCTTGTCATTATATAGCTATGTGGATCAATAAGCTGCGATATGGGTATCTCACGCCCCCAATGTATTGCCGCGTTATAATTTCCTTCTGCCACAATTACTGAATTTTCCTTCACTTCGAGTACAATGACCGAGTGTGTGTCATTATCCACCCTGAGAATATCTCCAACCCTTATGTTGGTATAATCCTTATGAATCTGTGCCCTCGTATTGCCAAAAGCCGCATCACTCACTGCAAACGCAAATCCGGCACAGCCAAAACCGCCTGTATAGGTTCCGCCTTTCCAGCCATAATAGTTATCATTTGTCCAGTGCATTCCCTCTGGAAAAACCGCCTTTTGCGCTATAATCGTTTCATATATCTGATTGGTTGTATTCGCAGCGCTCAAACCAATCCCATGGATATAAAAAGTCTGTCCGTCCAGATTAATCTGAAAATACCCATTACTTGTAATCCCTGTGACCTGTATGGGCAAATCTGCTGCCACTCCGGAAATCACTACTGCACTATCATCCGCATCAGACAATATCACCGTATTCTCATTTGTATATAAAACTGCCTCCGTAGCCGTCACTGTATACTCTGCAGCCTGGGCATCCAGCACGGGCATTCCAAGCATCAGTACCATTCCAAGCATCATTCCGATCAAACTGTTCCAAATCTTTTTCATCTTTTTCTCAATCCGCCTTTCTCTTTTTTTGCGACCTTTACCCTATACATCTCATCATCCGCAATTTTCATATAATCATCAAACACCCTGTCTGACGCCGGATCTGTTATTGCCATTCCAATGCTGACACTGATATCACTCTTATTAAGCTGTGCGATCACTTCGCTCCGGTATTCCTCTGCCTCAGACTCGCTGTCAACTGGGAAGAACGCAATAAACTCATCGCCGCCATAGCGGTAAACATACCCTTCCTTTGGACATTTATTGGTAAGCACGCGCGCGATTTCTTTTAGAATCATATCGCCCTTTTCATGCCCATATGTATCGTTGACCTGCTTAAAATTGTCCGCATCCACAAAATTAATCACACATTTCCTGCCACTCTCACAATGCCTGCAATACTCCGGATCAATCATTTCTGCATATGCAATGCGGTTGTACAGACCTGTAAGCTGATCCCTGTTGTATATCTCGCGCATTTTTTTGTTCGCTGTCTCGAGCTGCAGCTTTTTATACAGATTCTCCAAAGTTTTGGTAATTGTGCTATGTACATCATAAAAATAAGGGTTATCATACAGGAATCTGCCATTTTTTAAAATACTGTACCCGACTGCCTTCTCTCTGAAATGAATCGGCGTAAACATATAGGAATTCCTGGCTCCCGTCTTTTCATAATGTTTCTGAAGCCCAGACAGATCCTTAATATCCAAAACCTTTCTGCCCTCTGTCGCATACGCTACTACCAGATTTTCCCGGTCGTAACCATCCGTTACAAATTCGGTTTCAGCTACCCCCTCATACAGCCTTTTATCAACTACTATGGTAAAACCGTCACACGCAAGGCTCATAAAATATTCCGCAATCTGCCTGAACACCTCATCATAAGTGCCGCACTTTACAATATCGCTCTCAAGCTTTATGAGCAGTTCCTCTTTTTCTAGTTTATCCACTCCGGCAATAACTTGGTTTCTTGCATACTTCCTATAATCAAGTAATCCACTGTTCGGGCACCCACAGCTCTCCGAAAAAATGCATTTAGACGGCATAAAATGATTTCTGGGAACATCCTTTCCTGCCCAGACATCCGCTAAAATTTCCATTGTTTTATTGCCAATATTTTCCCGCATATGCCCTACTGTCGTTATCTGCGGATCAAAATAGACTGCCTTATCAAGGTTGTCAAACCCTGTTATTTTAAAATCCCTAGGAATCTGATATCCGCTCTGCTGTGCTTTAAAGCAAAATCCAGCGGCAATATTGTCGTTCGCACAGACAAAAACATCCGGAAACTCTATCATCTTGTCCTTAAAGCGCCTTATATACCGTTCAAAATACTTCACTCCCGTAGAGAAATCATAGTCACCATACCACACTGGATTCTCTTCCAGAGAAAGACCGAGACGCTCAAGGCTCTCCCTATATGACAATACTCTTAGTGAATTTTCATAGTTTTCTTTCGGTCCGCCTGCAAAAATATATCTTCTGCAGTGATGTTTGTGATACAGATGCTCCATGAGATCCGCAACCGGTTTTTTGTTGTCAATTCCGGCATAGTAGAACCCCTCTATGTCGCTTCCGATACTTACAGCAGGCTTGCTGCTTTTGCGGATCATTTCCACCACCCAGTCAAAGTAATTCCTATCTGAAATATTTGTGCAGTCCATAATAATACCGTCAAATTCTGACAAGTCAGGCAGCGTGTAAATATTGTATTCTCCATGATTGTGCTTTTCGTCGCGGCTCCAGTTTCCATGGCAGTTGTATTGGTACAGGCAGATTTCATCTTCACTCTTTGCTATAAACTTCATCATTCCATCTACCCATGCGTAAGTGATCAGTCTCTTCCAACCATCTGAAAATAGCGCTACTTTCTTCATAATCCAATATCTCCGTTTCCTAAAGGCGGCTTTTTGTAAGTGTTTTCATTCATTATTATAACCCCATATTGTACATAAAAACAAGTCAAATCTGTCTTTTGCACAAACATACGAGAAAGCATGTTACAATTCACACCAACGCCAGTTTTCATCAGCTTATAAGTTATTGAGGTGTGAATTATAACAGATTTTGCAC
>JAIECJ010000165.1 GCA_029068555.1 Lachnospiraceae bacterium | reverse complement strand
TCCACAAGCCCATACAAAACCTGAACGAGCATGGAGATGATCAGCGGCAGTGACATCTTCCTTAAAAGTTTTCCTATGGGAAGCGTTCCCATTTCATTTTCCTGTACGGCATCCGTTCGGACTTCTCTGCCCGATTCTGCGGATATTGTGTTCTCAGCCATACGACAGACCTCCTTGACTTTTTTATTGTTATATGATATCTTTACATTGTGCAACTCGAGTTGCTTATCTTCGCATGGTTTATTATATCCGCATCGGGAATTAAAAGCAATGGACGCTTTTTCCGATAAAGTGAGTTATGCCACACTTCCCGCAAAAAGGTTGCACATCCCAAGGAGGTAGTAAAAATGCTGATTAACGGCACAGAAGATTTAAGGGTACAGAAAACAATGGACGCCATTCAGAAAACTTTTGAAGATATGATCTGTGAAATGGATTATGAAAGGATAACAGTCAAGGAGCTCTGCGAAAGGGCGCGGATCAATAAAAAAACCTTTTACCGGTATTATTCCGTCCTTGATGATCTGCTCGCCGAACTGCAGGGGGTAATGATAGAAGAATATCTGGAACGGATCAAAAACTACCGGATTCCGGAAGACCTGGATAAAATCAACCGTGAATTTTTTCTCTATTCCGCAGAAAAAGGGGCTGTCTATGAAAAGATCACCTGCAGCGGAAATTACGGATACATCCGGAGCAGGATGATCAGCAATGTAATGGATTCCACCTGGAAAAACGCTACATGGCTTAGGCTGCTGGAACCTTCAAAGCAAAATATCCTGCTGCATTTTATTCAGACCTCTACTGTAGAAATGTACAGCAAATGGGTAGCGGATGGGAAAAAGATCCCCCTTGAGGAAATAATAAAAATATCAAACCAGCTTCTGTGTGCCGGTGTCAATGGCTTTGTTGAATGCAATGCCCCGATCTGATAAAACATTGTTACCAGGGTATATGCCGGTACCGCAACAAACAGAAGCTTCCTTTAATGATGCCGGGGTCAAAAGCCTTATCTATCGAACCTTGGAAATTTAAAATTTTGCAGGAAATACAGGAAATCTGTCCTTTTATGAGTTATACTAGAGCGTGTTTGAAAAATCATTCCTGCCATCTATATAACGACGCGTATGCGTCGTATTCACCACTTTGCGTGATATTTGCACCAAATTCAGGTTACATAGCCCGCTATGCGCCCTTCATTTGGCACAAATCTCCCACAAATTGTGACGCACATCTGACAGAAAGCATTTTTCAAACACGCTCTAGTAGTAACTTTTGAAAGGTGGTGCATGTCATGTCTTTTAAAACAAATGAGTGCCAGCAATTATCCTTAGAAGACAGTTTTATGAATCTTACTGACCGTGAAATTGAACGGTCGTATACGCCGGATGGATTCCATGATGATAGAATCAAATATCCGGTTTTTAAGCTGTATGGAATTAATTTACACCTGCATTTCAAAGCTGGTTGTTTTCCTTTCAAAAAATCATCCGGACAAGGTCGCGGAATCATTAAAGCATTATGCTGATCCTAATGATTATAACCGCATCTTTTACCATCAGAGAAATGATGATATGGAGGAAATCATTCAAACTTTGCTGGCAGACAGCTGCAGCCTGCTTGATATCTGTAATGCAGATTTTGAAGAAGTCACGGAATACCAGCTTTTCGTCAGATGCCTTTCTGACCAGACGGTTGTTTGGTAAAGAAGCACCGGATGCTCTGGCAGATTTTGAATTTAATGAAGAAGGAACAAAACTACTTAAATGTGCCGCCGGGCATGAACCCGTCAGCCAAAGCTATACAAAGTCAACGAGACAATGCCGGTTTTCATTTGACCGAAACCATTGTGCCGGATGTCCATATCAGAACCAATGCCATCCAAAGATCTACAAAAAAGTTGCATCCTTTATTACCTCAAAAATATTCGTCTTCATCACTTTTAAAACGACTGTAATCATTTTCCGGAAAGGCAAACGCAAAAATATCATCCCATAATGTTTGACATTCTGCCTCTCCCCAGGCATATGGTCTCTGATAATCTGGTATCAGAAAGTCTGATCTTTTATTTGCGAACAGCTCTTTTATTGTCTGCTGGTCTATATTGAGCTTTGACATATTGTTATTTGTATTTTTATCCACAAAAACACCATCCATCACAATTTCCTTAATTCATCCATCATAGCCGGACGATTTTTATATTTCACTTTCCAATCAGCAGCTATCTGTTCCACAAGCTTTACTCCACCTTTCATCTGTCGCATCTTTCGCAGTAGTGAAACAAGATGAGCGTAATGCTTTCTGTCACTTGTATGCATTGCCATTTTATTTACTTCTTCCTTATATTTATCCAATATCTGCTCCGAATACTCTTTATTCAAAACCTTTTCATACTCCTGCAAAGCATATAATCCTGGTGAGTTCAATACATATGTCAACAATCTGTCATATAATTTTTCTTCCTTATACAGCCGCTCTACATGTGCGTAGGTAGGAAGCTTTTTGAAGATTTCTTCTCTTTTTATGAGCCACTCGTCTGCAGTATACTGTCTCTTTAATTCTCTATATAAATCCAGATCTCCCGCTTCATGTTCAAGTACCAATTGCAATAGCTGTTCTATGTAAGCACTCTTATTTCCCTGCAAAAGATAGATTTCCTTTTTCTTTTCACTGTATTCGGAAATCAAACCCCTATACTGCTTATCCAGCAATATACATTCATCCAAAATTTGCAGAACATGGTCATATTCTTTATTCTTCATGCAAATATCAATGTAGTACCTTCTTACAGATGAATTACTCCAATATTTTTTACAAATTTCTTTTATTTGCTCATCTGACGATTTCTTCTCCTTCAACAGTTCCAAATATCTGACTGCCCATTTGCCAACAGCATAATCCCTGCTCCAATCAGAGACCTTACACTCCGACCTTGCAATCATATCTTCTATAAAGTTCAGTTTAGCCTGCTCATATTCTTTTTCTGCAAATTCTCCCATAATAATCTGTTCTATATGTTCTTCCAAATAATCTATAACAGAACCATCCAGATGAGATGTAAACCAGTCATACATTTTTTTCTTTTCTTCGCCACTTACTTTCGCAAGCAGTTCCGTCCACAGCTGATAAATTCTATCCGCCAGCATCCCTGTGCCTCCGTCAGAATCATCCATGTCAATATCGCCAATTAACACAAATATATGATTCATTACTTCAAATGCACTTAAATAGTTATCATTATCTATCATCCGGCGTACATCTTCGTCAATAATTTCTTCCAGTTCTGATATAAAGCCATCTGCTTCATTATAGCTGATAAAACGATTTCTCCCCAAATACCTGTCTGCTATCATATCCACTTGTCTAATATAATTATTGACATCCTCCCTCGTCACCTGCTTATTTATCATATTATGGAAACGTAGCAGTAATTTTTCATCTTCCGCTAAAACAGCCACCATAAATGAACGTACTTCGTCTTCCGTAGCACCACTAACAAGTTCCTCAACTGCAGATACCTTTTTCTTGTAAGCATTTATAGTATATGCTGGTTTGAATAGGTCTACATTTACCCCGTTCGCAGTTTCTTCCTCTTCTGCATCCTCTGACCATTCATACAATACTGCTGCCATATGCTTACAGTTTCTGCCATCCAACGCATACGGACACGAGCAATACATATCTGTAACTTCGCCATTATTTACGGATATCTCAACCTCATAATCTTCTGAACCTATCACATCAGCTCTGATAATATCCTCTGAGATATCTATATTTTCTACTGCATTTTCAAGATAATAATCATATCCTCTTTCAAGAATATGCGTCGCAAATAATTTTTTCCAATTCATGTAACCGCTCCTACCTATTCACAAAAACCTTTTTCTGCTTCATATCTACCTTTGCAACAGCACCATACTGCAATGCACACGGCGGTGTAATGTAGTATCTGAAAATCCTGTATATAATTTGGGATGCTTCTCTACCGCCTTTATGAACTCTTCATCTTCCATCAAATAAGACAAAAGTCTGTATGTATCA
>JAIECJ010000164.1 GCA_029068555.1 Lachnospiraceae bacterium | reverse complement strand
GTGCAAAATCTGTTATAATTCACACCTCAATAACTTATAAGCTGATGAAAACTGGCGTTGGTGTGAATTGTAACTACACCCGAAGTCATTATTCACCCCATTCCAGAAATGAGTAAAAATCTATGCAAAATTTGCCTCGCAAATGGATCTAATCAATTTCCTGTTCCAGATCCCGAAACACTTCACAGCAGAAAAATTCCTCCAAAGAAATATTGAGTCCGTCACATATCGTTTTGATCGTGACGATTCCCGTATTCCTGCTATTTCCCTGCATCACATTTTTCAACGTCGAAGGCGGCATGCCAGCCGCATACGCCAGCTGTGATATTCTCATATTTTTCTCATCACATAAACCCTTAATCCGCATCACTACAGCTTCCTGTGTCTTCACTATAATTCCCCCAATATCTTTTTTATCTGCCTAATCATATTACAAAATTTGTATCCGCACTTAGGTCCTTATATAGTCTTTTTTATTAAAGCATCCAGAACGTGTTTGAAAAATGCTTTCTGCCAGATGTGTGTCACAGTTTGTGGGAGATTTGTGCCAAATGAAGGCGGCGTAGCGGTCAAAGGCATAAAGGGCAGTGCCTTACGGTGACTGAATTTGGTGCAAATATCACGCAAAGTGGTGAATACGACGCTTTGGCGTCGTTATGCAGGTGGCAGGAATGATTTTTCAAACACGCTCTAGGAAACAGGCTGTTCCCGCAGTACCTTATGCGCTGCCACTGCAAACGTAACCGCATGTACAGCGAGCGTGATCGTCCACGTAATCGGATAGGATAAGTATACCGTTGTCAGGCTGTGATACTCCGGTATCTGAAATACCGTCGCAATCCACACAAGCCGCAGCCCGCAGGCGCCTAACAGGGACACAATCATCGGAATAATGGAATACCCGATTCCCCGAAGCGCCCCCACTAACACATCCATCACGCCGCACAAGGCATATAAGGTACATATAATCCGCAGTCGTTCCATTCCAGCAATGACAACCTCCGCGCTGGGCGAATAAATGCCAAGCAGCGTATCACCGAAAAAGACTGCCAGATTTCCAAGCAAAACGCCTGTCGCAATCACATAAAGTTCCCCGGCAAACAAAATTTTGTAAATCCGCCTGTACTGCCTGGCACCATAGTTCTGACTTGTAAACGATATCGTTGCCTGATAAAACGCATTCATCGCCATATATACAAATCCCTCAATGTTGGCGGCGGCTGAATTTCCTGCAACAGCAATGTTTCCAAAAGAGTTGACTGCTGACTGGATGACAACATTTGACAGGGAGAATACCGTTCCCTGAAATCCAGCCGGAAGACCGATGCGCATAATCTTAGCCAGCTTTTCCCTCGAAATGGCAAGCTCCCTCAACTCAAGATGAATTCCTCCTTGCTCTTTTATCATACAGCGTACCACCAGTGCTGCGGATATTGTCTGAGAAATGACCGTTGCCATAGCGACACCCGCAACCCCCATATGACAAATAATGACAAAGAACAAATTTAGCACCACATTTACAACACCAGCTCCAAGCAGATAATACAGCGGTCTCTTGGTATCACCAATTGCACGCAGTATCGAGCTTCCAAAGTTGTACACCATCATAGACGCCATGCCGAGGAAATAAATCCTAAGATACAAAACTGCAAGATCCAGGACTTCCGGCGGTGCCTGCATCAGTTCCAAAAGCCTGCGCGCCCCGACAAAGCCAATCAAAGTAAGCAGCAGACCGCTGTACAGGCTGAGCAGCATTGACGTGTGCACGGTCTCTTTGAGATCCCTCTCTCGTTTTGCCCCATAATACTGTGCCGTGAGTACATTGCTTCCCACAGACAATCCGACAAAAATATTCGTCAGCAGATTAATCAGCGCCGTGTTAGAACCAACAGCTGCCAGGGCATTGTCACCCGCAAAGCGCCCCACAACAACAATATCCGCCGCATTAAACAGCAGCTGCAGAATGCTTGAGCACATCAATGGCAGCGCAAAAACAAGCATTTTTTGAAATACCGATCCGCTGCACATGTCAATTTCATATTTCTTATTCATTTCGACCCTATCCCCTTTTTTTCTGTCTGGTAATTTCAACAGCCCCGTCTTTCCTGATAATCGGATTTTTCAGTGTCTTTGTTATCAGCGGAATGACCATCAAAAACCATACCACCGGTTCCGTCCATATAATACCCCAGTAACCAAACAGTCTCACAAACACAAACGTAAACACCAACTTTCCCACAAGCTCGATAAAGCTTGAAACAATCGGCGTCCTGTAATCTCCAAATCCCTGCATACAGTTTCTCAGGATAATGATAAACAGACACACAAGCAGAAATGACATATCCACCCTGAGATAAGTCGTTCCCCAGTACACAATTTCCTCATTGTCAGAGCTTGCGATAAACCGAATCAGGTATGGCGAAACCGTATGCGCAAGAATAATGATAAAAATGTCCCACACAGCACCTAAAAACAATGCATCCTTTATTCCCTGACGAATCCTGTCATATCTGCCTGCGCCATAATTCTGTCCGCAGTATGTTGCCATGGAAGACCCAAGCACGCTCACGGGCAGCCCCCATATCTCAAATACCTTGCGCGCCGCAGTGTGCGCTACAATGATATTTGTCCCAAGCTGGTTAATACCGCTCTGCAGCACCAGCGAACCCAAATTAACGAGACTTGACATCAGCCCCATGGACAGACCGCTCTCATACAATGCGATCATCCGGCTTTTCGGGAGTGCGAAGTCCTCCTTTGCAATGTGTAGAATCGGAAATCCTCTATATATCCGCACAAGGCAGAGGACAACCGATAAAAACTGAGATACAAGCGTTGCCGCGGCAGCTCCCATTACGCCCATGCCAAAGACCAGAATAAACACATAATCAAGCACGACATTTGTAAATGCCGCAATAATCAGAAATATCAGCGGCGTGATCGAATCCCCGATTGCCCGAAGCGTGTTTGCACAGAGATTATATGCCAGCGTCACAAACATCCCGCACACAAGCAGGGTAATATATGACAGTGCCATTTCAAGCTGCTGCTGCGGTACATTTAAAAGCACAAGTATCGGCCGCAAAAATACAGCAACGAAAGTGATAATGACAGCTGCTGTAAGAAAACCAAGCACTATGGATCCGGCAACAGTTCTCTTTAACGCCTTCTCCTCGCCGCTTCCGTAAAAACGTGCGGTTACCACACTGAAACCAAGGCTTAATCCATTAAAAAATCCTGTTAACAGTGTATACAGAATGGACACGGAACCTACAGCAGCAAGCGCTTCCTCCCCTAAAATGCTCCCCACAATCTTCGTATCTACAAGACTGTACAAAATCTGAAACAGATTTCCCAGAAAAACCGGAATGGCAAACAGCAAAATCAGCTTAACGGGTCTGCCCTCCGTAAGATTTAATGCGGTTCTTGAAGTTTTCATTTATTTTCTTAGTCCTTTCGGATAATGGTTCTTCATAACCTGTCCGGCAAGCTTCCCCCAGCCAATGCTGTACCCCCTATAAGTCATCAGATACCACCCTTTCTCACCCACATAATTCAATGTCATTCCCTCCAGATATGCGTTTGCTTTTTCGTCATCATCCAGCTCCATTGACCGCTTTACATCCTCTTTCTTCAACGCGAGCGCCAGCGCATGAGATGGTTCAAAACGGTTCTTTTTCAATGTACCAAGATGCAACCCCGCACGCAATACCTTAAGTTTGCTTATGGACGGCATACACTCCGGCATCAGATAAAGCTGCTCACCGAATCTAAGCAGACGATCTTGTGTGTTTTCCAGCAAATCCATTTGCAAAGATTCCTGTTGAAACTGCAAAAACTCTTTTACATCTTTTGCATTGATACCCTTTTGCAAGCCATTTGCCAGAAAACCCTGATATCCGTCCGGCACTTCTCCGTTCTTCTGAAGCACAGCAACATAATGCCCCTCACCCTGAACCAGATGTGGAAACAATCGTATCGTATTCTTTAAGCCAGTCCGACAGCTTATCTTCCTGTCTACAACAGTCCTGACACTGTCATGGCAACGCACTTCATGTTCCGCAGTCATACCGCCGTCGGGACTATCCGCTTTATAGTTCGCCCACGCCGCAGTGCCCGCTGACATGCCATCATATTTTTTGACTTCCAGAATCTGATATTCCGGATGGCGTTCCAGAAACCGCGCAATACTCCCCTCGTTCTCAGCTGGCGCAAAAGTGCAGGTCGCGTACACCAACCGCCCGCCGGGGCGCAGCATTCTGTCCGCACAGTCAAGTATTTCATCCTGCCTGTCTGCACAGAGCTGTACATTCTCCAGGCTCCACTCACTGCACGCTTCCTCATTTTTTCGAAACATCCCCTCGCCGGAACAGGGCGCATCCACTAAAATGCGGTCAAAATAATCGCCAAACAACTCTGCAAGACGCTGGGGTGTCTCATTAGTGACAAGGGCATTACGTATTCCCATGCGCTCTACATTTTCCGAGAGGATCTTCGCCCGAGCCGAATGTATCTCATTGCAGACGAGAAACCCCTGATTCTGCATATAGGAAGCAATCTGTGTCGTCTTTCCGCCTGGCGCGGCACACAAATCAAGGACACGCTCCCCAGGCACTGCTTCCAGATACGCTGCAGGCGCCATTGCGCTTGGCTCCTGTATGTAATACACTCCTGCCTGATGAAACGGGTGCTTTCCGGGTGCACAATCGCTGCTTCCATCGTAATAAAATCCATTTTCCTCCCATGGAACCCTTCTTAAATCAGAGAATGGCGCTTTCTCCAAAAACGTCTCTCTCGTGCCCTTTAACGCATTCACACGAAGCGCCTGCAACCTGCATTCCGCATAACTCCGCAGGAAAGCAGGATATGCATCCTTAAGCATATCCTGCATCCTATCCATAAAATCCTGTGGTAACTGTATCATATGTTTAGCCCCTTGTTTTCATCACAGCCAAGTATGATATTGAGACACTGCACTGCCGCACCTGACGCACCCTTTCCGAGATTGTCAAAGCGCGTGCTGACAAGCAGCCTGTCCTCATTTCCCGTCACATAGAGTTCGATACCGTCCCAGCCGCAACATGTATTGCCTGCCAGAAAACCATTGTAATCAGCTTCCTTGCCAAATGGCATCACCTTCACAAACTGCTCCCCTTCGAAATACTTTGCAAACATCGTGTGCACCTCCTCCGGCATCGGCTTGTCCTTCAACAGATCTGTGTAAAACTGCAGCGTCACCACCATGCCGCTGTAGTAGTCACAGATGAGCGGTGAGAACAGCGGCATTTTGTCAAGCCCCGTAACCGCCTGCATCTCCTTCAAATGCTTGTGATTCTGGTTCAGCGCGTACTCTCTCGGCGCGTCAAGTTCCCGGTCGCGTCCTTCCGCCTCGTATACCGCAATCGTTTTCTTGCCTGCCCCGCTGTAGCCCGACATGGCAAATGCTGCAACCGGATAGTCTTTCGGCAGGATTCCCTCCGCCACCATCGGATAGACAATCGTAATAAATCCCGTCGCATAGCAGCCCGGAACCGCAATGCGCTTTCCCGTTCTAATAGCATCGCGATGCGCTTTGGAAAGCTCGGGATAGCCGTATGCCCATCCTGGCTCTGTCCGGTGTGCGGTCGAAGTGTCAATGATAATAGTATTGTCATTCTCAACCATCGCCACCGCCTCCCGCGCCGCCGCGTCCGGCAGGCAGAGGAATGTAATGTCCGAAGCGTTGATATATTTTCTGATTTCCGCAGAGTCTTTGCGCAGCTCTGAAGGAATTTTCAAGACTTCAATGTCATCCCTTCCTTCAAACCGCTCAAAAATGCGCAGTCCTGTTGTCCCTTCACTTCCATCAATAAAAACCTTCTTCATTTAGATTCTCCTCTTTCCCTGAACCCTATGTGGGTTCCCTGTATTCATCATAAACTATCATAAGGCGATTAAGGTCAAATGTCAAATATTTGGAGCATGTTTCAATTCTACGGACAGGCGTATTCAAATGGTTAATACACAGAGCTTTCAAAACGGCTTTTGTAATATATCACCGTTCACTCCACTCTCACGCTGCTGCTCACACCGTCCTTTCCGCGGTCCTTGGTGACGATAAGTTTCCGTTCAATCTGATCCTTTAATTCCGAAACGTGCGAAATCACACCAACCAGACGATTGCCCTCCGTCAGGTGGATCAGCGCTTTCATTGCCTGCGCAAGCGCTTCCTCATCCAGCGATCCGAAGCCTTCATCTACAAACATAGAATCCATCTGGATGCCTCCTGTGTAGGACTGGATTTCATCTGACAGACCAAGTGCGAGTGACAGGGATGCCTCAAACGTCTCTCCGCCGGACAGGGTCTTTACGCTGCGCTCCGTTGCGTTGTAATGGTCGATGACAGCCAGCTCCAATCCAGCCTTTTCCCTGCGGTTTTCGCTGTCTGTCTCGCGCTTTAGCTCATACTGCCCGCTGCTCATCGTCATAAGCCGCAGATTCGCGCGCCGCAGTATGCGGTCAAAGTAAGTCATCTGGATATATGTTTCAAGCTCTACCTTCTGTTTGCCAGTGAGCATTCCATTTGCGGTGTCGGACAGCGCCTTCATCCAGATATATTTTTTTTCAACGGACAGAATATCCTCCTGCTTGGACGTAACTTTTTCATAAATATCCCGATTGGTGGAAACAGCCTTGTTCTTCTGGTCACGCTGCTCATTCCGCGCCTTTTTGTCCTGCTGCCATGCCTCGCGCCGCGCAATCACATCCTCCTTTCGCAGCTCTGCCTCCTCACCTGCAGCCTCGAGCTGTTTTTTTAGCGTTTCCACTGCTGCACCCAGCTTTTCCCTGCGGGTTTTGTATGCTTCATACTGATCCTTTGCGGTCTTAAATGCTTCCTCTATTTCCTGCCGACGGTCAATCAATGTCTGAATCTGCTGCTCTACTATCTCCTTCGGATCGGTTCCCAGCTGCTTCTGCAAACTGTCAATCACTTCTGCCATATTATCACATTCCGCATTCTGTTTTGTCAGGGAAACCTCTGCCTTCTGAATTTCCTGAATAAGCGCTTTGATTTTTTCCTCTGTCTCTGGAATCTTCTGTTCCAATGTCTGCTTTCTCAGCAGCTTCTCACGGTTTTGCTCGAGCGCCCCCATCAAAGTGTCCAGTTGATATTCCAGTTGCCGTTCAATGCCGCCTGAATGATCCCGAAGTGCGGCCTCCGAAATATCAGCGGGTATTGGACAGGTCTCATTCAGCCCTGGATCGTGTTCACACAGACTTTCAAAAAGCTGTTCTGCCTTCTCTTTTTTCAGACTTTTAATCGCTTCCAGCTCTTTTTCTAATTTGGCAAGAATGGCAGTGCATGATGCTGCATTTTCCTCTGTCTCACACAGCTGTGTTTCCAGCTGCCTGCGGAATGAAATGGATTTTGACAGCATTTCGGCACATTCGGTGAGCATGTTCTGATATTCTTTGAGCACAGAAAGCACCGCCTTGTCTGTCATGCTTACATCCTTCATGTGTTCTGCAGGCTGCCCTTTCTGTGTTTCCTTTGTCTCCGGCGCCTTTATCTGCGCCAGATGTGCAGCCGCTTCCCCGCACAACTTTTGAGCCTTTATCACTTCCGCTTCTATTTGACCCTGCAGCCTCCGATCCTGCCCTGTGCGATCCGCCCGCTGTGTTGTCTGTTCACTTATTTGTTCCTGCAGTTTCCGCTTTTGAACCTCTCCCTGCTCTGCTTCATGCATCAGGTTTTGCTGACGCTTCTTATCAGCCTCTGCCTGCTTTAACTGTGCTTTACACTCATTCAGTTTCTGCTTCAGATAGTCCGCTATTCCTTTTTCTTCTCCATTGGCAGCATCTGTTAAAGGGACAGCATCCGGCAATCCAAGTCCCGAGAGCATCTGCTCCCACTGACAGCGCTTCTCGTCAAACTTGCCCTGCGCTGACGCAAAAGCCTGGTTCTCTTTTTGTAACATGGCATTCAGCTCAGACTGCATCGACTCTCCTTCTCGAATCAGTTTGTCCAATTCCAGTTTGCGGCACCGTTCCTTCTCTGTGTTTTTAGCCGCAGTGCTGAGTTCTTTTGCTCTTGCCTCGAGCTGCTGCTGCTTCTCTGTCAGCTGTTTTTTCAAAATAGAAATACGCTGCGAATCGGATTGCATCGTTATATCCGTGTTCCCACTGCCAAAAATAGTTTCTTCCATGTCAAAAACACGCTGCCGCTGCTCAGAAATCCGCGACCTCAAATGCTTTGCCGTCACGCTGAGCCTTTCCGCTTTTCTCTCCGCTTCAGTGAGCAGCTCTTTGCTCCGCTCGACCGCCTCCTTCTCCGGTGCCTCATCAGGCATTGGCGCAAGACGCTCATGATGTGTAGCGCCGCAGACAGGACATGCCATTCCCTCCTTCAATCCACGCGCTATAATACCTGCCTGTGCACCCAGAAAGCGCTTCTCCAGCTCTCTGTAATCGGCTCCGATACGCTCCTTCTCCTCTGCCGCCTGCTGGTATTCCTCCTGTGCCGTGTGCAGCTCATCTTCCATTTTTTCCCAGACATTGATTCCTTCTGTCAGTTCCTTGCAATTCTGCTTCTGCTCCGACAGTTCCTTCTGTTCTTGCACAAGTTTCAGGCTGCGGGTGTCCGCATCCTTCACATTCTCCCACTCGCTGCGCCAGAGCGCCTGGCGGCTCTGGTGTTTTTCAACCTGCTCCTGCGCTGCGTGATATGCCCTCTCCCGCTCTGCCGCATCCTGTGCAAGCGCATACAAAGTATCCCTCTGCTTCTCATAATCTGCAAACCGTTCCTTGGCCGTATCGGTTTTGTGCTGCCACTGAATTTCCAGCTCTCCCGCATTCTTCAGTCGTTCAAGCTCTGCCCTGCGCTGATTTTCCGCCTCGCTCAGCAGTCCCTCCTGTCGCTGCAGTCCCTTGATGATATCGTCAGTCTGCCGCAGCTGTGCCCGAATTTCCTCCTGCTCTTTTTGCAGATGCCGCAGAAATTTTTCCTGCTCTGAGAGCCTTTCCTGCTGCTCTCTTGTCTCTGACAGCATGACATCTCTATCAGCCAGTTGTGCCGTCTGTTCCTTCAGCTGTGCCAACTGTGCCGCAAGCTCTGCAGCGCGTTTCTGCTCCCTTGCGATACCTTTCTGTGTTTCCTGCTGACGCATTATTTCCCGCTCCCAGCCCATTTTCTGTCGCTGTAAAAGCTGTATCTGCTGCTGGTTTCTGTCCCGGCTGCTTTCCAGACGCGCCCTCTCCTCTCCTGCGTGAGCAAGCTCCTGCAGCGCTTCTGCATCTGCCTTCAAAGCTGTTTCCAATATTTGCTTCTGTTCCGTCAATACCTGCTTCTGTTCTGTTTCCTGTCTTACTGACTGTCTCGCTTTGGCAAGTGCCCGTTCAGTTTGCTCTTTTTTGTCAAACAATTCAAGATTTTTCTGCCGTTCCCTGATTTCCAGCGCAAGCTGTCCGCACACTGCCGTATCCTGCTCCGCCTTGAGATAACATGCCTCTGACTGCTGCATTTCAGGCTCCATCTGTTCCAGTAATTCCTGATTTTTGACCAGCTCATCCTGCTGCTGCCGAATTTTATGGATATTTCCGATGAGCTGGTTCTCCCTTTCTATCTGCTTGTCCAATGCGCTGATTTGACTGTCCAGTGCATTTAACGCAGCCTCATCCTCAATACACAGCTGATTTAAAAGTGCCAGTCCCTCGCCGACCCTGCCGTCAAATTTTTCTCTGCGAAGCTGGCGCATTTTTTCCGCAGCGGCCGTATCCTGTGTACACACAATACTCTCCATATATTGATTGATGCTGCGCTTTAATTCCGTATACTCCGCCCCTTGTGCCTTTACCGCATCTTTGAGCTTTCCCTGCAGCGTCTGATACAGTCCCGTCTTGAAAATCTGCCGGAAAATAGCCCCCCGCTCCTCTGTTCCGGCCAGCAGAAGTTTTTGAAAGTCTCCCTGCGCAATCATCGCGATCTGGGTAAACTGTCTGCGATCCAGACCAATCAGCTCGGTCACTGCCCTTGTCACCTCTTTTGATTTCGTGACTGGCGTCCTGCTGTCAGGATAGACTAGCTCTGCCTCCGCCTTTTGTGTAGTATAGCCTGTCCCCCTTCCTTTGGGGCGCTGGTACTCAGGATTGCGTTTTACCTGATAACGTTTTCCCCGATAATCAAAGGTAAACGTGACGAAGGTAGGCACTTCCTCCTTCGCGTATTTGCTGCGGAACATATCTGCCTTGCGCACATCGCCGCTCGCCTCCCCATACAGGGCAAACACAATCGCATCAAAAATCGTCGTCTTTCCCGCGCCGGTATCCCCGGTAATCAAATACAGCCCCTGACCACCCAGCCGCTCAAAATCAATCTCTGTATTCCCTGCATATGGTCCAAACGCACTCAAAATCAGCTTCACTGGCTTCATTTATGCCTTCTCCCTTCGTCTATCCATTTCTATTCGCACACCTTTCTACCAACCACACTGCAAACACCGTCTGCTTCTATATGTACTTCTTTATCAATCACATTGCAAACGCTGTCCACTCTATCTGCATTCCTCTATCAGCTGCGATACAAACGCTGTCTGCTCCACGCTCATCGACTGATTATTCTGCAGCTCATAAAACTCCGCAAACAATTCCAGCTCCGACTTCTGCTCAATCTTCTCTGCGCGCTCAATCACACAGCTCTGCCTTGTCCTGCTGTTGTCATACTCTAACTGCATCAAATTGGGGTAAATAATACGCAGCTTCTGCAAACCATCCGGGATATCCTCCTCATCCGTCAGCGTTATCTGCACATAGTCCTCCGTATCTGTATCCTGATAAAAGGATTTTGCCGTCACTTCCAGATACGTTCCACGGATTTTGCGCATATCATGAAGCGGAATCAGCGGAATACATGAAAGCTCGATATTTCCCTTCTCTCTGAAATCCACCACCGTGACTGATTTTTCCTGCCCTGCCTCCGAAAAAGAATATTTTAACGGCGTTCCGCAGTACCGCACAGTCTCCCGCTTTATCGACTGTGGACTGTGGATGTGTCCCAATGCAACGTAGTCAAACGCATCAAAAACATCTATATCCACATTGTCCATACCTCCAACGGATACCTCCTCGGAATCACAGCGTCCTGCACCTGTCACAAATTGGTGTGCAATTAGGATATTACGCGTGCTGCTGTCAACCCCCATGTGCTCCACCGCAAGCCTTACCGCGTCGTGATAGCTCTCCGGAATTGGCGTTCCCTCCATATTCGGTGCATCCTCCATGGCATGACGCACTACTGCCGGTTTGACAAACGGAAGCATATAAATGCACAGCTCCCCATAGGAATCTTTCACAGTATATTTGGCGGTATCCCCACGGTAAACAGGCGATACAAACACTCCTCTGCCGCTCATAAGCTGTGCGCCAAACGCAATGCGCTCCGCAGAATCGTGATTGCCACTGACAGCATAGACCTGCCTTCCACGATCTGCAAGTTCTGTCAGAAACCAGTCAAACACCTGTACCGCCTCAGCAGACGGCACAGGCTTGTCATAGATGTCCCCCGCGATCATCACACCGTCCGCCTGTTGTTCATCTGCAATCGCAAGAATTTGTTTCAAAATATATTTTTGATCCTCAAGCATGGAAAACCCGTTCAACCTTTTTCCGATATGAAGATCTGATATATGTAGTAATTTCATTGTATTCTTTCCCTTCTCCTGTGCATTAAAAGAGGCGCATGCCGTCATTTTGGCAGTCACGCCATCCGCAGTCTGACTGGTCTGTTCCAAAGCCTGGACAAGTCCCCTGCGCCAGAAACAATACACAGCAAGTGACAGTGACCAGGCTTACTACAGAGATGACATTTCATAATTAATAAAAAGTATACTGTTACTACTTCCATTTAAACAGCACAAATCCTCCAATGGCAACCAGAGCGCCAATGACCTTCCGCCAGCTGAACGGCTGTTTCTCCACACCAAACATGCCAAAAAGCTCTATCAGATACGCAATAATCAACTGCGAAATAACAATCAGCATCACTGCCTTAGCAGGTCCCAGGGCATCCATGCTTTTAATGACTGTCAGCGTGATAAATGCCCCCATGACACCGCCAAACAGAAAATACTTAGGCTCCACAGCCAGCACGTCCCGAAATGAAGTCCTGTCCGCAAACAGCCATGCCAGTATGCATACAAGAAATGCAGTGAACTGCACAAACGCATTTGCCGCCCACATACTTGACGCCTCTGTTACTTTTGTATTAAACACACCCTGTACACTCATCAGCGCACCTGATATCAACGCAATAAAAAATCCAATCATAGCCGTAAACCTCCTTATACAAATATTTGGTTACACTTATAATTAGATTTTTTGGTAAATTTTATTCAGGTACGCCTTTATTACGGCGATTCTCCCTGTGTTTCCGGCCCGACATCCAGCTCTCCAGTTCCTTCCTCATATTCTACCGCCGGCAACAGTTCTACCTGAGGATCGTCTATCGGATCTTCTATCACCGGCTCTCCTGCCAGCTGGGTCTTTATCTGTTCAGAAAGCTGTCGGATCTGTGTGTTCGCATCTGCTCCTGCCCAGACTTTTGCAAAGCATATTTCAAGCTCAACCCAGAAGTTTCCAGTTTCGAGCATCTTTGGCATCGGAACAGATTCCTTATAATTTTCCATAAAGACTGACACATGCTCATTCTCATAAGTCTCCTGCGTCACTGACGAGAGCTTTCCTGTCATATCATACATATCCGCACTGGCATTTTTTATCAAATATTCCATAAGACGCAAGGCCGACTCCTTATGCTCTGAGTAGCCGTTAATCACGAGTGCATTTGTCACTGACATTCCCCTTGTCGTAAGTTCCTGATTGATATCCGGAAGCTTCGCAATTCCGTATTCAAAACCAAACACGCCACTCGCCGCTGCTTCATCAAGTTTTTTGATACAGTCACTCGTGGCAATGGTATAAATCGTCTTTCCTTCTTGAAATTCCTGCATGATTGTATCATAATTGGTCTCTTTGGTATCAATGGAAAAGAACTGGTTTAATTCCTGATAAACCTTCAGGCTGGAAACCGACTCTGTATTATAAATATCAATCAGCGATTTGTCATCACCGGCAGCCCCGCCTACCGATATATAATTTCCTATAAAAAAGTAATTATAAAAAATATCCGATACATCCCACCGGAAGAAATACTCCACATTTTCAGGCGTGGAATACTGGTCCGCAAATGTCAGAATATCCACAATGGACGCGGGAATCAGCTGTTCTGCCGTCACCTGCTGCACTGCATCTTCGCCAGTCTGCTCATTCTCTGTGCTTTCTGAACCGTCTTCCCCGTTTCCTACTCCATTTGCATCATCGGCAATCTGTTGCAGATATGTCTTATTGTAAAGCAGCGCGCTTGTCTCAAAGTACATTGGGCAAGCCACATATTTTCCATTGTAGCTTACTGCATTCCTTGCCGCCTGATGAAACAGTGGCGCGTCATAGACAGGCGCAGTCTCGGGAAGCTGTGTCGCAAGTCCCGCCAGATATGCTTTCTCAAGGGTATCATTACTCATAATATAAATATCTGGTGTGTCCGCTTGCTCGTTTAGACTCGCCGTATTGATGGCTTCAAGATATTCAAGCCCCGATACCAGCTGCACATTCACCCTGATATCTGTTCTGTCATAAAATTCCAACACCTTACTGTTCAGGTAATCCGTCAGCGCGTCGTCCGTATACCACAGATGTATGGTTTCCTTTCTGCCGCCCAGCTCCGATAAGGGATCCCCTTTCCCACCAGGCAGTGCCTGATACAAAAATGCTGCACTCAGAATGACCAGTACGACCGCAAGTACAACTGCAACGCCCATCAGTCTTTTTTTAATTTTCTCGTGTTTCATCTAACTTCCTCATTCTGCTTTCATTTCAGAAAAACATGCATCAACAATCTCTATCATGTTATCCACATCCGCCCGCGAAACAATCAGTGGGGGAATAAACCGGATAACATTTGTTCCCGCGTTAATCAGCAAAAGTCCCTTTTCCATCGCTTTGCTGATAATCCCGTTAACTGGCATGTCGCACTCTAATCCCTGCATCAGACCCACACCCCTGTGCGCCTTGATATGGTCATACTTCGCTGCCAATTCATCCAATTTTTCATATAAATAAGCACCTGTCTCATTCACATTCGCCAAAATATTCTGTTCTTCAAACAGGTCGATCACTTTTGAAATCGCCGCACACGCAAGCGGATTTCCGCCGTAAGTCGTCCCGTGATCCCCGCTTGTCAGCGACTGCTGCGCCGCCTTCTCTGTCAACATGAACGCACCGACCGGAACACCGCAGCCGACTGCCTTGGCGCTCGTCAGAATATCGGGCTGCACGCCGTAGCGCTGCCATGCAAACATTGTGCCCGTCCGCCCCATACCGCACTGAATCTCATCCAGAATCAGCAGGATATCTCTCTCATCACAAAGCGACCGCACCTGTCTCATAAACGTCTCTTCCGCCGGATAAATGCCGCCCTCACCCTGAACAGTCTCAAAAATAATCGCGCATGTCTTCTCTGTCACCTGTGCCCTGACACTCTCGAAATCATTGAAGTCAGCAAACCGGATATTGCCAATCAGCGGCTCAAACGCCTCCCTGTAATGCGGATTTCCCGTCACGGAAAGCGCGCCCATCGTCCTTCCGTGGAAAGAGTGATTCATCGCGATAATCTCATGGTCTGTATGCCCGTCTCTCAGAAATGCATATTTCCGCGCCGCCTTCAGTGCCCCTTCAACCGCCTCCGCTCCGCTGTTTGTAAAAAATATTCTGTCCATGCCCGAAACCTTTTTTAACTTCTTTGCCGCCTCGACCGCGGGAATATTGTAGTAATAGTTTGACGTATGAATCACCTTGTCAATCTGTGCTTTCAGCGCATCATTGTATGCCTTGTTGTTGTAGCCAAGCGCAAACACTGCGATGCCTGCCACAAAATCAAGGTATTTCTTACCCTCGATGTCATACATGTACACTCCGTCACCCCTATCCCACACTATCTGATAGCGGTTGTAGGTATGGAGCAGCACTGCCTCCGCCTCGTCAATATATTCCTTCATATTCATGATAACTTCTCCTCCATTTTTCCACAAATCCTAATGCCCTTACATTCTTCACCGGCATAAGTCGTGTCCGCGCTCTTATTATTCTGCGTCCATATGTTCCAAGTCCTCATCCTTGACAATCGCCGTACCGATACCGTTTCTGGTGAAAATTTCCAGCAGCAGGCAGTGTGGAATCCGCCCGTCAAGAATGTGCACACGGTTGACGCCATTCTGAATCGCACTGGTGCAGTTGCCAAGCTTTGGCAGCATTCCGCCGCCGATAAAGCCGTCCTGAATCAGCTTCTCCGCCTGCGTCGCTGTTATCCTTGAGATAAATGAGGACTTGTCGTTGATATCCTTGTACAGCCCCTCGATATCCGTCAAAAAAGCGAGCTTCTCCGCGCCGACTGCCTTTGCAATCGCACATGCCGCATCGTCCGCATTGATATTGTAGGTCTGGAAATGCTCGTCGAGACCGATCGGCGCCACGATGGGCAGAAAATCCTTTTCGATTAAGTCAAACAGAACCTTGGGATTAACTTCCTTGATATCGCCCACAAAGCCGATGTCCTGCCCGTCTGCATACTTCTTTTCTACCTTTAACAGTCCACCGTCCTTTCCGCTGACGCCGACTGCCTTCACACCAAGCTCCTGCACCATTGTCACAAGGCTCTTATTGACCTTATTGAGCACCATCTCTGCAATTTCCATGGTAGCGTCGTCCGTGACACGCAGACCGTTTACAAATTGTGCCTCCATGCCGACCTTCTCCACCCAGCGGCTGATTTCCTTGCCGCCGCCATGCACGATAATCGGCTTAAACCCTACCAGCTTTAAGAGTGTCACATCCTTGATGACGTTCTTTTGCAGCTCCTCGTTGCTCATTGCGCTTCCGCCGTATTTTACAACAATATATTTTCTGTTAAATTTCTGTATGTAAGGCAGCGCTTCTATCAATACCTCCGCCTTTGAAAGAATCTTATTCATATCCTGTTCGTTCATTTGATTCCTTTGCTCCTTTTTTCTATCCATATCCTAAACACAAGTTCTCTGATTTTTCAAACACGCTCTAGAGCGTGTTCAAAAAATGCTTTCTGTCAGATGTGCGTCACAATTTGTGGGAGATTTGTGCCAAATGAAGGGCGCATAGCGGGCTTCATTTTCACTGTACTAGCTTCTATAGTCCGCATTGATTTTCACATAATCATATGTCAAATCACAGCCCCACGCCGTCGCTGTCTCCGTTCCCATCTTCATATCGGCCAGCACGGTCACTTCCGGCTCTGACAAAATCTTTGTCGCCTCATCCTCGCTGTAATCCGTCGCCATGCCATCTTTGTATACCAGCATCTTCCCTGCCTTACTCTCGAAGTAAAGTTCCACCTTCTCCGGGTCAAAGGTCACGCCGGAATAGCCAAGCGCACACAGAAATCTGCCAAAATTCGCGTCATGTCCATAGATTGCTGCTTTACACAGGCTCGAACCAATCACTGACTTTGCCAGAATGCGCGCTTCCTGCTTTGTTGCGGCATTGATGACCGTCGACTCAAACAGCGCTGTCGCGCCCTCGCCGTCCCCTGCCATCTTCCTTGCAAGATATGTGTTGACAAAGTTGAGCGCCTCGCAGAATGTATCATAATCCGTACCTTTTTCCACAATTTCCACGTTTCCGGCAAGACCGTTTGCCAGCACAAGGCAGGTGTCGTTTGTGGAGGTATCTCCGTCAACGGATATCATATTATAAGAGTCGATGATACTATCGCTCAACGCCTCCTGCAAAAGCGGCTTGCTGATTGCCGCATCGGTTGTGATATAGGCAAGCATCGTGCACATATTAGGATGAATCATGCCGGAGCCTTTGCTCATGCCGCCAATCGTAACAGTCTTTCCGCCAAGCTCAACCATAACCGCAATTTCCTTGTTGACGGTGTCTGTTGTCATAATTGCCTTGGAAGCCGCCGTTCCCGCCTCGACAGAGCCCTCCTTTGCCGCTGCAAGCTTCTTAATCCCCTCATTAATTCGCTCTATCGGAAGCTGCATGCCAATCACGCCTGTCGAGCCGACAAGCACCGCATTTTCAGGAATATTCAAAAGACCTGACGCTGTCTGCGCCTCCTCACGGCAGTAGTCCATGCCCTGTTTTCCCGTACATGCATTTGCGATTCCGGCATTGACAACAACCGCCTGTGCATAAGGGCTGTGCTCCACAACCTCCTTGTCCCACATGACAGGCGCCGCTTTCACCACATTGGTCGTGAACGTTCCTGCCGTCCTGCACGGCGCAGTACTGTAAATCAGCGCCATGTCCATCCTGTCCTTGTATTTGATATTCGCCGCAGTGCCTGCTGCCTCAAATCCCTTTGCTACGGTCACTCCGCCCTGTATCTGTTTCATATATATTCCTCCTGTAAAATAAATTCAAATCCGCAAATAAATCACCCTGACCTGCATTGCTGGCAAGCGCTCCATTTCTTTGATATGCCCCTCCAACTGCTTTCTGAGATGTAACGGGACAAATTAAGCGCACTGCCGCAGAGACATACACTGTGCCCTGCCTTTCTTTTCCGACTAAATCGTGTATCGGACTCAACTTTACTGATTAAACGCCTCAATGTTTTCATCATTGAGCACAAAGTCGTAATAGTTCAAATCCTCGCGTTGTTTCCAGCCGACGCTGTGCCAGAACGCGTTCCCGACATCATTCTTGGTAAATGCAATCAAGCTTACTTTATTTATTTTTTCTCTTTTCAGGGCGTCCATGCAGAACACCACCATCGCTTTACCAATGCCGCGTCTGCGGTACGCCGGATTTACACACACATGATACAAGCAGCCGCGTCTGCCGTCATGCCCGCAAAGGATTGCTCCCACTACAGTTCCGTCCTCCACTGCCACCACACTTGATGTCGGATTTCTATGCAGAAAACGCTCCACGCCCTCCCGCGAATCATCAATACTTCTGATGGCAAATCCCTTGATTGTCATCCACAGTGACTGCACCTGCTCGTAATCCTCAATTGTCATCAATCTTACCATATCAAAATGCCATCCTCTCTATATTCAAGCCATAACTCAAGACATATTCGTCCGCAATGCCTTTCTTTTCATCGGTATGCCCTTAAAGCGTAATACCTGCTCCACTGCAGACCGCATGACCACTTTACCATAATAATTTATTATAAGAATAAATACAACTATTTTCACCAAAATATTCAAAATTCGATTATAGCAAAACAGGAACCCCTTCATAATGCAATTTAGTTAATTCAGCCGTCCCCTTAATACATGACAAAAAACATATACAACAATCAATATTCATGAATTTTTATACAGCAAATAACGAATATTATTCACTTATTTTTTTATATTTTACACTTTTATACATTTTTGTCAACACCAAAATGTATAAATTTACACTTGATTTATACACAACAATGATGTATAGTAGCAATAGAGTGTTTGAATGTGCTCTAGCAGGTATACAGTGACAGTTCGAAGCGATGCAAAAACTGTTTCCATATCCTTATGCACTATTTATATGCAAATTTTATTTACAAAAAGGAGAATACATCATTATGAAAGAAAAAGTAGTACTTGCCTATTCCGGTGGTCTTGACACCACTGCAATCATTCCGTGGCTAAAGGAGAACTTTGACTATGAAGTCATCTGTGTCTGCGTTGACTGCGGTCAGGAGGAGGAGCTTGACGGACTCGAGGAGCGCGCAAAATCCTGCGGCGCGGAAAAGCTTTACATCGAGAATGTAATCGACGAATTCTGCGACGAGTATATCGTTCCCTGCGTGCAGGCAAATGCCATCTATGAAAATAAATATCTTCTCGGAACCTCCATGGCAAGACCCCTCATTGCGAAGAGGCTTGTGGAAATCGCCAGAAAAGAAGGCGCTACAGCAATCTGCCACGGAGCTACCGGCAAAGGTAATGACCAGATTCGTTTTGAGCTTGGTATCAAGGCGCTGGCTCCTGACATCAAGATTATCGCCGCGTGGAGAAATGACAAGTGGACCTTGGATTCCCGCGAATCCGAAATTGAATACTGTAAGGCACATGGCATCCACCTCCCGTTCTCTGCCGACAGCTCCTACAGCCGCGACAGAAATATCTGGCACATCAGCCATGAAGGACTTGAGCTGGAAGATCCTGCAAATGAGCCAAACTACGACCATCTGCTTGTGCTCGGCACTACTCCTGAGAAAGCTCCCGAGGAGGGCGAGTATGTGACCATGACCTTTGAGAAAGGCATTCCAAAGTCTGTAAACGGCAGGGAAATGAAAGTTTCCGACATTATCAGGGAGTTGAACAGACTTGGCGGAAAGCATGGTATCGGCATTGTGGATATCGTGGAAAACCGCGTTGTCGGTATGAAGTCCCGCGGCGTCTACGAGACACCGGGCGGAACTATCCTTATGGAAGCGCACCAGCAGCTTGAAGAACTGATACTTGACCGCGATACATACACCTTGAAGAAAGAAATGGGCAACAAACTTGCCGACACTGTTTATGAAGGGAAATGGTTCACACCAAAGCGCGAGGCGATTCAGGCGTTTATTGAAAAAACACAGGAATATGTAACCGGCGAAGTGAAGTTTAAGCTCTACAAGGGCAACATTATCAAAGCCGGCGAGACAAGCCCTTATTCTTTATATAATGAAAGCATTGCTTCCTTCACGACTGGCGACTTGTACGACCACCATGATGCCGAAGGCTTTATCAATCTCTTCGGTCTGTCCTGCAAGGTACGTGCGATGAAGATGCAGGAAAACGAAAAATAAGGAATCTCTTTATTACGGAAAAGGATAAAATTATGACTGTATATGGTACCATCACTCTTTATCTTGCCGTGATGAACCTGACCGGTTTTACCATGATGGGCATTGACAAGAGAAAAGCTGTCAAAAGACTCTGGCGCATACCAGAGTCCACCCTCTTTGTCATCGCCATTATTGGCGGAAGCATCGGTTCCATTATCGGCATGAGAGTATTTCGTCATAAAACCAAACACTGGTATTTTGTGTTCGGTATGCCCCTGATACTGATTCTGCAAATTTTACTGGTTTATGCAATTGTTAAATCCCCACTACAAATTTCCATTATGTAGTGGGGATTTTTATTTTTTTCTGTTCAACCAGAAAATTTTATGATAAAATGGCAATATGTATAACATCTTATTATGAAATGCAATTTTTGTATACAAAGTATATGAAACGGAAAGAGGTGCAGACAGACTATGCATATAGCAATATGTGACGACAATGTAGCTGACCGGAAGCATCTGGAACGGCTGCTTTCAAGAGAATCCGACAAGCGTGCAGGTACGCCGAATATCCTCTATGTGGATTCCTATGGCGAAAAAACACATTTTCTCGCCAATCCTTTAAAGTACAATCTCATATTTATGGACATGACATCAGAACCGGGAATCGTGGAATATATTCTTGAACATCTTGACGCGATGGGTTACAACGCCCCCCTGATATTATATTCATCCCAGTTTGACTACACAGCAATTCCCAATCTCCCGAAATACGTTGTACATGCAAAAAAACCATACATTCCGGATCCACTGCCCAGGTTTCTTGCGCTCGGTGACGCCAACGTAACAGGACATGTCATTTCCATTAAAGTGCATCGAAACGCGATTGACAAAAACGTTCCCAAAAATTCCGTGATGTATATTCTTGAAGATGAGAACCGATGCAGTCTCCACACAACAGAGGGCGAGGTCTTTGACGTAGACGAAAATATCAGCGAGCTTGGCAAAATTCTGGAACCTTTTGAGGAATTTGAGCAAGTGAACAAAAAAAGTATCGTGAACTTTAAATATGTCTCCGCCGTTATGCCCACTGCCATAGTCATGCAGGATTATGCACAGATAAAGATATCTTTTCTGCGGTACCGCAGCTATAAATATTTAAAAGAGGATATGGATGAACAAAATTAGTTCATCCATTTCTCTTTACAGCTGACTATATTGTCAGAATCACACCGCCCTCATTTGCATACATGCTGCTTACACCCGCTGCGTCCAGAATAAGCGTTTCCATAAACTCCAGCTTCTCCTCAATATGCCTGCGTACACACTCTGCAGCTTTTAAATTATTGCAGTGCGTAATCATCAACCGCTTTTTTCCCGGATCTGCTGCCTGCTCTATCGCCGTATCAGCCATCTTTCCCAGTGCCTTTTTCATGCCGATACCCTGCCCAAGCTGGATAATGCTGCCATCATCAGCACCCATCACAGGCTTAATGTTAAGCGTGGATGCCACAAGCGCCTTCACCCCGGAAAGTCTTCCATTTTTTCTGAGTGTGTCAAGATTTTCAAGGACAAAGTAAGTATTCATTCCCTTGACAAACTGCCCGATTCGCGCTGTTATTTCATCAAATGACAATCCCCGCTCCTCAAGTTCCACAATTTTATACGCTATCTGCGTCTCTCCGCAGGATGCTGATTTTGAATCAACCACCAGAATATCCTTGTCGCCATACTTTTCATGGTATAGATTTTTTCCGAGCAGTGCACTGTTATAGCTTCCGCTCAGCTTCGATGACAGTGTGACGGCATATACATGCTCTGCTTCTGTACGGTATGCCTCCATATACCGTTCCGGTGAAGGACACGCTGATTTAGGACACTCTGGACATGATGCCACAGCGTCAAGAAACTCTCTCTGGTTAAAATCCTCATTGTCTTCCTTCTCATACTTATCGCCTACCATCAGTGTAAGCGGCACAATCTCAAATCTATCATCCTGCTTCAAGTCCTGCGGAAGCTCACAGCAACTGTCAACTACTATTTTGTACCTCATCCGTATCTACCTTTCCACAATTTCATAACTATATTATATAGTTTCAATAACTATGTATCATATTATCACATAATCCTCATTTTGAAAAGGACTTTTACTTGAAGTTTTCTTGAAATACGATTATACTGTTACTGTTCACTAGAGCGTGTTTCAAAAATGCTTTCTGCCAGATGTGCGTCACAGTTTGTGGGAGATTTGTGCCAAATGAAGGAGGCATAGGGGTCAAAGGCATAAAGGGCAATGCCTTATGTTGACTGAATTTGGCGCAAATATCACGCAAAGTGGTGAATACGACGCATGCGCGTCGTTATGCAGATGGCAGGAATGATTTTTCAAACACGCTCTAGTATACTTAAATTTGTACCAGCACACTAATTTACGAAATTTGACAAAATGGAGGATTATATGACGGCATTGGATATAAAGGTTACAAAAAACTTTATGAATTCTCTGTTGGTAACCGAACAGTTTGATTCATTTCTGGTGGCGGAAGCTGTAATTACCACCTATAATACGTTTCACATTGACGGTCATCTTGTAAAGGATTTTTATACCAGCGAGGAACTAGAAGACCTGGAACTGCACAAAAAATCCACCCTCTTTTCATACTGGAATGACATCCGCCCAGTATGTTTTCAGCTGATAAAGGGCAGAAAAACCCCTGTTTCCTTTAAAGTTGTGTTTCATGCCGCCCCTGAACTGATAGAAAAAATAGCTGCAAATCCCGAATGTCAGGTTGCAGCCAATCTGATACGATCCCTCGTCCTCAATATCCGCTATGACAACGGTAAAGTAACCTGCATAACGGGTACTGCATTTACAACATTTATCATGGACAAAAGTGTCGATAAAATTTGGGACGGTTACATCCGTCAGTTCCTCTCCAGCTTTGGACTGGACTTTGAAGAATCCAACTGATTTCTCTATGCCTTTGTCACCTTTGAATTAAACACAAGGCTCGCCAGATAACCAAATATCAGCGCTGCGCTGCACCCTATCGCCCCATTCGTAAATCCACCCTTAAAAAGCCCGATAAAACCATCCTTGTCGATAGCCTCTTTCACGCCTTTCATCAGAATATTACCATACCCCAGAAGCGGTACACTGGCGCCTGCCCCGGCATACTCTGCGAAGGATTCATACCAGCCAAAAAAGCTAATTACTGCCCCAGTGCAGACCAGAAGTACCATCACGCGGCCTGGAAGCATCTTCGTGCGATCCAAAAATATCTGTGCGAGGGCACATATTGCGCCTCCAACCCAAAATGCATTGATATAATCCATCATACAAAAAACACATACCTTTCCTTTTTTAGGATTAGTATGTGGCTTTTTTGTGCACTTATACATTTTTCTATGATATTATTTCAACCTCTTTGCTATTTCCGTAACAATCTCACGAATATTTTTATTTTCACAATCTACTGTGAGATTTGCATATTTTTCATACAAAGGAACACGCTCATCATACAGTTCCCGCAGCGTCTCCCCTTCCCGCAGAACAACGCCGCGCTCTGCCAAATCTCCAAGTCTTTCTCTGATACTCTCATAGGAAAGCCTTAGGTAGCATATGGTTGCAATACTGTTCAAATGCTCCATGGACCGCTCACAATACACGGCGCTGCCTCCAGTGGCAATAACAGCAGTCTTGGGCTTAAGGGAAGCATTGACACGTCCCTCAATTTCGAGAAACCCTTCCATTCCATATTCCTCTATCAGCTCATGAAGCTTTCTGCCCTCCTGTTCCTGTATCACAAGGTCAGAATCCATAAACGAAATGCCCAGATTTTTTGCCAATACAACACCAATGGTACTTTTTCCGGCTCCCGGCATACCGATTAAAACAACATTTTTTACCTTCAAATTTACCAACTCCCAGCCATCACCTATTTGCCAAGGTATGCGATAACCTCGACCTCACAGAGTACTGCTTTGGGTAAATCTTTTACAGCCACACAGCTTCTTGCGGGATTCTGTGTAAAATACTTCGCATAAACCTCATTAAAAGCGCCAAAATCTGCAATATCTGCCAGAAAACATGTCGTTTTTACTACATTATCGTATGTCACACCTGCTTCCTTTAATATTTCCCCGACATTAGCCATCGCCTGTTCAGCCTGTGCGGTAATTCCCTCCGCCTCCACATTGCCTGTCGCCGGATTGATGGGTATCTGACCTGACGCATACAAAAAATCCCCTGCGATGACAGCCTGTGAATACGGTCCAATTGCTGCCGGCGCCCTATCTGTACTTATTTTTCTCATATCATGCTTCCTCCTTATTTTCCACTTACTATTTTCTTCTCACACGAACCTCCATGATTTTGCTTCACAGAATCTCAAATCCGTATGAAAAATGCCGCATTTCAGGCAGTTTTTCAAACATTTCGTAACGCCCATGCGGCGTTTCTTAATGTTTTTACACGCAAACCTCCATGCAACAGCAAACTCCCATTCGCCCGCATTAGCGGGCTCTCCATCCAAAATGGTGAAATTTTTCATTTCACACTACATCCGGCTCGTCAAACTCAACTGTGACATAATAGCCTCTTGTGTTCTCCGCTACAGAAATCACCATGCCTTCTTTTGATTTCAGCCTGTCCCGAAATGGAATATTTCCTGACATGGCAACCGCCGGATTAATCGTATAATAATAGTTGCTTGGCAGAACACCCTCTGTAATGGTGACGGTATCTCCCTCCTTCACCTGTCCTGGACGCTCCATCTTAAAATCCATCCTGCGCATACTGCTTTATCCTCCCTGCTGCTCCCCTAGAGCATGTTTGAAAAATGCTTTCTGCCAGATGTGCGTCACAATTTGTGGGAGATTTGTGCCAAATGAAGGAGGCATAGGGGTCAAAGGCATAAAGGGCAATGCCTTATGTTGACTGAATTTGGTGCAAATATCACGCAAAGTGGTGAATACGACGCGTATGCGTCGTTATGCAGGTGACAGGAATGATTTTCAAACACGCTCTAAAAAAGCATTCCCGCATACATTTGATGTCCCTCCTATAATGATGTGCCAATATACGTGAAATGTCAAGAAAAAAGAGTAGGTGAAAGCAACATCGCCTACTCAATGATATCGTTTTTTAAAGGACTATGTCAAGTCTTGTGTTCATAGGTTTTACAGGCTGTCTGGAGTTGACCATAAAGATACTCCGCGCACTGTTACGGTAAACTGCCGCATTGCTTATTGTTCTGGTCAGATCGGATATTCTCTGGGAAATCTGATTGCAGTTCTCCTTTGTGACCAGGGCACTGCCGCCGCTGAGTCTGCCAAGTTCCGTTGTCAGCTTTTCAATCTCACTGTTAAAATTCAGTCTGTCAGTTATCGAAAAGTTGCCGTTAATGACCTGGCTGGAAAGCCCTTCCATCTTTTTTAGCATGTCCTCAATCTCTGCCTCTCCGGAGAAAGCTTCCTCCCCGCTGTCCTCACTTTCTTCCTTCTCTGCCTGTCTTTCCAGTAACAAACTCCTTTTAAGACCTGCTGCTGATATTGAGAGCATAACTGACTGGTCATCCAGCTCCTGGTTCTCATCTGAAACAACACTGGCTACCTTCAGCGCCTGCTGCTGCTCCCTGCTGTTGGAACCGGAGTTATCAATTGCTGCTGCCGCTCTGTTTGTCAGGGCAATATTTGCACTTCTTACCTCCATATATGCTCCTTCCTTTCCCTTATATATGATGTGCAGATCCCCTTTACCTGCACAGTCATCATTAAGATAATGGATAAGTCTATATTTTATGGTATTTACATATGTCAACTTATCCTTCACATAATATATCGTAATAATTGCAAAATAATTTAGCCTGTTTTCTGAATTTTTTAAATTTTTTATACAATTCGAACAATTTGCGTTAATTAAACAATTTTTCCGCTATTCTTCCAGCGCCTCAATCACTATTCCATGTGCAATGCCAGGGACATTCTGTCCCTCGTTAAACGATGTCTTATTCAGCAGTGCTCCCGTCGGCACAAATAACACCCGTTTCCATTCACCATTTGCAAGCTTTGGCAGAATATGCGCTGACAAAACAACTGCTGAGCACCCGCATCCGCTTCCTCCAGCGTGCACGTCCTGCTTTTCTGTATCATAAATAATCAGTCCGCAGTCATAATGCCTGTCACTGATATCAATATGCTGGTCGGAGAGCAAACTGAATAACGCCTGTTGTCCGACATTTCCCAAGTCCCCTGTAAATATAGCATCATAGTCCTGCGGTTTTCTTCCGAAATCCTTGAGGTTTGTGGCAATTGTCCACGCAGCGGCAGGCGCCATCGCGCATCCCATATTAAATGAATCTTTGATACCGAAATCCTCTATTTTCCCTACTGTAACACCTGTTATACCAACTTTATGTTTATATTTTCCCTCGTATTCGTTTTTTACTGTCTGACCAGAGACAGATTTTCCAGAGGCGTTTACGTTCTGCAGCAGAAAGGCGGCGCTGCCTGTCACTGTCCATGATGCGTACAGGGGTCTCTGTCCTCCGTACTCGAGCGGATAGCGGAACTCCTTTTGTGCGCTGGCAAAGTGGCTTGACGTGAGACTCATCACCCTGTCTGCATAGCCTGCTGCTACACACATGCTTCCAAGGGAAAGGGATTCACCGCAGGTAGAGCATGCTCCGTACAATCCAAACAGTGGTATATTGTAATCCACAAGTCCAAATGAGCTTGCTATGTTCTGTCCTAACAGATCCCCTGCATACAAAAAACGGATGTCACCAGTCTGGGCACATGTTTTTGACAACGTGAGTGCGACTGCCTCCTTCTGCAGTGCACTTTCCGCTTTCTCCCACGAATCCGCCCCAAACATATCATTCTTATCATCGCTCACTTTGTCAAAGCTCCCAGAAAGCGGTCCCTCGTTCTCCATCTGCCCCACTACCGACCCGCTGCCCATGATGATAACCGGCTGTCCGTATGCAATGCTTGCTGTGCCAAGCGCCTTATTTTTTGAAGTATTATTTTCCACCTCATGTCCTCCTGTTTACATTTCTTTTTTAATACATATTTTTTCCCGAAAACTGTGTGATTATTCCTGTTTCTGTCTGATATAAACCAAAAAAATTCCGCATGAAAACAGGCCGCTTATGCATTAAAAAGACGCATAGATTTTAACGGCATTCTCCTGTTCCTTTCCCGCACATAGAAAAACCCCTCACCCTCCGCCATTTCGCAGAGGACAAGGGGAAAACACGCATTATGCTTTCTTGCTTTCCTTAATCTTGGCAAATATTGCCTGCAGCAGGATAAAAAAGCACAGCAGGATCGCCGTAATAATATTCGCCCATGAGCTGACAAGTTTGCCATTTGACTTCACAAGCGTGGAAATCGTACCGTTGATCAGCACGCCGACCAGTGACCCGAGGACATTGCCCACACCGCCTGTCAGCAGCGTTCCGCCGATAACAGAGGAAGATATTGCATCCATCTCCAGACCTGTCGCCTGTGTGGTTGTGCCGCACATGGTATTCAGACAGTAGCAGATGCCGCCGATGGAAGTCAGCAGACTGCACAACGTATATGTCAAAAGCTTTGTCCGCTTGACATTCAGTCCCATCAGCGCAGCCGACACCTGGTTGCCGCCCACTGCGTAGATGCTTCTGCCAAACTTTGTGTATTTCAGCATCAGGAATACAAGAACGACTACCAAGAGAGCTACAATAACGGTCGGACGGATAAAGGGAGTCTGATATATACCCTTCTTGTTCGTATATCCGCCAAACGGGATGTTGATCTTTGTGTTGGAAATCGCTGTAAACAGCTTATCCGAAACGATGCTCACCTGATCCTTGCAGATGACCGCCGTCATACCTCTGGCAAAGAACATACCTGCCATGGTAACGATAAAGGGCTGAATCTCAAGATACGCCACGCAGTACCCCTGTACCAGTCCAAAGACAGCCCCCATCACAAGCACCAGTATCATCAGCACCGGACTGCTCATACCCCAATGCTCCATGCCGACAGCAAGAAACATACAATCCATGGCAATCAGAGAACCGACAGAGATGTCAATGCCTCCGGTCAGCATCACACAGGTCATACCGGCTGCGACTGCGATGAGTCCGGCATTGTTAATCAGCACATTCAGGAAAGTCTGAAGATGCGTGAAGCCTTTGTCCGCATAAATAATGCAGCCGCCCAGATACATGACAACGAACAGGATCACGGTGATTGCGAGTAAAATATTATTGCCTCCAAGCTTTATTTTTTTCATGCTTATGCCGCCTCCTTTGCTCCTGCCTTCTTAGCGGACAGTTTTTTGAAATAATCCTTAACAGGCTGCGACTGGATAACTACGATAAGGATAACCACAATTGCCTTGAACACCGGCGCCTGCGCAGAAGATACACCCAGCGCGTACAGGGTTGTCGTAATCGCCTGAATCGTGTAGGCGCCTATGATAGAGCCTGCCAGATTAAATTTACCGCCGCCGAGACTGTTTCCGCCCAATGCCACTGCAAGGATTGCATCGAGTTCCATATTCAGACCGATATTATTGGTGTCTGCGGAATAGATTCTGCAGGTTGCTACCAGTCCCGCGATACCTGCGCACAGACCGCAGATGACATAACACAGCAGGATAATCTTTGCAGAATTAAAACCGGAAATTCTGGAAGCCTTTTTGTTGATGCCGACACTCTGTATATAGGTTCCGAGTGCTGTCGATTTCAATACAATGGACGCAACGGCAACACAGACTGCCGCTATCAGGATCGGTGTCGGAATAATACCGCAGTACGCACCGAAAAACTGGAAAGAAGGAACACGCACATACACAATATTGCTGTTGCACAGAAGCAGTCCGATTGCCCTGCCCGCAGACCACAGAATCAGCGTGGCAACCATGGGCTGAATGTTCATATAAGCCACCAAAAAACCGTTAAACAGACCGCAGACACAGGCAACTGTGATACCTGCAAGCATTCCTACCCAGAGCGGAACCGCGTACGCACTCACGTTGGTCACGCCGTAGCCTGCAAGCAGCATACAGCACAGACCACCGGAAAGACTCATCACGGAACCCACGGAAATATCCGTACCTGCCGATGCCGATACCACCAGCGTCATACCGATTGCCAGAATCGCTACCTCGCTGCCGCGGTTTAGTACATCAATCAGGCGCCCGTACAAAATGCCATTGTTGATACTGATCGAAAAGAAGCCAAATGGCGGATTCCCACTCGCAATATCGTAAATCACGTTGATCATCATGACGAGAATCATACTGAAAATCGGCAGGAACAGCTTCATTTTTGTAATTTTCTTGACTTTATCCATTATTTTCCACCTCCCGCAATTGCTTTCATGACACCTTCCTGCGTCAGGTCGTCACCGCTGATTTCCCCGACCTTGGCGCCATCCCTAAGCACTGCCATACGGTTGCAGGTTCGCAGCATTTCTTCTATCTCAGAGGAAATGAACATCACGCTCTTTCCCTCGTCTGCCAGCTTGAGTACCAGCTTCTGAATCTCGGTCTTGGTTCCGATATCAATACCACGCGTCGGCTCATCCAGAATCAGGAAATCTGGGTTGGTCGCAAGCCATCTTGCCAGAATCGCCTTCTGCTGATTGCCGCCGGAAAGCTGCTTAATTAATGTCTCTCTGCTCGCTGTCTTGATCTGCAGCATCTCGATAAATTTGTCTGCAATCTCAATCTGCTTTGACATGGGAATCTTTTTGAAAATACCCTGTTTTGCCTGCATGGCAAGGATAATGTTTTCGCGGACAGACAAATCTCCGATAATCCCCTCCGCCTTTCTGTCATCCGGCAGAAGTCCCATGCCGAGATTCATGGCGTCAATCGGATTCTTGATCGTCACTTCCTGCCCTTTTACTCTCAATGTGCCTGTCTGCGCCCTGTCCGCGCCGTAGATTGCACGCGCCAGCTCGCTGCGCCCGCTTCCGAGCAGTCCAGTCAGTCCGATCACCTCGCCCTTATGGATCTCCAAATCAAACGGCTTGATCGTTCCGGCATGGCTTAGTCCCTTTGCGTCAATGACAAGCGGCTCTTTTGACTTGTCGCCGCTGCCTTCCTGTTTGATACTGGCAAGGTCGTCAAAATCTTTCCCCATCATGGCAGCAACCAGCTTGACGCGGGGCAGCTCGTCGATGGTGTACTCCCCTACCAGCGTGCCGTTTCTAAGCACTGTGATACCGTCACAGACCTCATATACCTGCTCAAGGAAATGTGTCACGAACATAATACCAACGCCTTTTTCGCGAAGCCTTCTCATCATGACGAAAAGTTTTGCTACTTCATTGTCGTCCAGTGAGGAGGTCGGCTCATCGAGAATCAAAACCTTACAGTCCATATCCACCGCGCGCGCAATCGCAATCATCTGCTGCAGCGCAAGCGAGTACTCTTCCAGGTTCTGCGTCACGTCAACATCCAGATCCAAGTCCTTCATGAGCTTTGCAGCCATCTCGTTCATTTTCCTTCTGTTTACCGTGTGGAATTTCGTCATTGGCTCCCTGCCGATAAACAAGTTCTCCGCCACTGACAGGTTCGGACACAGGTTGACTTCCTGATACACCGTAGAAATCCCCTTGCGCTGCGCGTCCAGTGTATCCCTGTTCACAACAGGACCGCTGATGCCGTCGAGATGAATCTCCCCAGCTTCAAACTTATTGACCCCGGTAAGACATTTGATCAGCGTGGATTTTCCGGCGCCGTTTTCTCCCATAAGCGCGCGAATCTCACCTTTCCTCAGATTAAAATCCACATTTTGCAATGCTTTTACACCGGGGAAGGTCATACAGATTCCTTTCGCACTTAAAACAATATTACTATCCATATCGCCATCTCCTCTCCAGAGTTTTTATGTAAAATTACAGACTCGTCAGCTATACTGACAATCTTCTTCTGGGTGCCCGTGTGCATAAATTGGGTGAGGGGAGATAAACAATTTCTCCCCTCTGCCACCACATCTTCTCTTTTATAGATATTATAAGAACAAATTAATATGCACGGCCGTCCAATACTTCCTGGCTCATTGTTACTGCGTAGTTGCTTGTAATGCCTGGCGCTACAAACGCTTCATCAACAACGAGTGTCCACGCATCCACTGCCTCACCTGCCTGTAATTTCTTGATAACATCTTCTGCAAAGCCTGCCTGCAGAGGATTGCACTCTACGTTACAGGTAATCTTTCCATCCAGTGTATACTGAAGTCCGTCATGTGTCGCATCGAAAGAGATAATGGTCACGTCGCCGTCAACTCCATATGTAATACCAGCTGCGTCCATGGCATCCATCGCGCCGTATGCCTCGTTATCGTTCTGGCATACAACTACATTAAAATCGCTGTAAGATTTGATGAAGGACTCCATAACTTCCTGTCCGCCTGCCTGTGTGAAGTCACCAGACTGGGAATCAAGAACTTTCCAGTTTGAGTTCTGTGCAACGATATTGTTAAAGCCCTCTGTACGGCCAAGTGTCGCAGATGCGCCTACAGAGCCTTCGATCACAAGAATGTTTGCATCCTCGCCGTTTAGGTACTCAGCAAGCCAGTTTCCTGCTGCCTCGCCCTCTGCCACCATGTCACAGCCAAGCGCTGTCGTGTAGAGAGACGGATCTGCGTCCACTGCACGGTCTACGATGAGAACCGGAATGCCTGCATCCTTTGCTTCCTGGAGAACGGTGTCCCATCCTGCAGACTGAATCGGAGCGATACAGATATAATCCAGCTCCTGCTCGATAAATCCGCGTACAGTCTCAATCTGAACAGCGTGATCATTGTCGCAGTCTACAAAGGATAATTCATAGCCGTTTGCCGCACTGAATGTATCCTGATAATTTTTTGTGTTAGCTGCACGCCAGTCGGACTCATGACCAACCTGTGCAAAACCTACACTGATGGTTCCGCCGTCTGCTGCCGGTGCCGGTGCTTCTGCCTGGCTCTCCGCCGGTGCCGGATCTGCCGCCTGATTCTCTGCTGGTGCTGGTGCTTGATCCTGATTTGCTGCCGGCGCATCGGAACCTGAGTTTGCGCAAGCTGTGAGGCTGGCAACGGTCATCGCCGCAACGAGTAATGATACTACTTTTTTCTTCATTTTTATTTCCTCCCTAAATCATGTTTTGTCAGAAACTTTTATGTTTCTGCAAGATAATTTTAACGCATTTTACACTGCTAATCAACCTCTTTTTGTGCATCTTATATAATTTCGTGTAAGTAAACAATACAAATTTATACATATTTTATCTGTTTTAGGTATAAATTTTATACATAGCGTTGGATATTTTACGATTTTGTAGAATATTTTACGATTTTAGAATAGAATTAAGATATTTTTGACAGTATCCACCTGCTGTATTCTCTATAATCTGTTAAAAATTTGAACAAATTATAAAGAATTTTTGAAAATTTTAAGCAATGTGTGAACAAAATGGGAAAATATTCACTGTTTTTAATGATTTACAGACGAAGAAAAATTTCTGGTGGTTCGGGAAAAGTTGGAAATTGTAACCATCAATACGAGAAAATGAGGGCATTGTGCTGCTCACACTTGTCTTTCAGCCGGAGTAGGACGGTGCCCTCCGCGACTCGTTTTCGTCCAAATACGTCGGCGCAAGCCGGGTTTATCTCATACGGACTGGCTGTGTTGAGAGGAAATAGGCAGTCACGGTTTCCTTGCAAGATGTAAATCTATGGTGTCGTAAATCGTAATCGTGCCGCCATTGGCATTGATAGTCTCCTCAATCTTAGAGAAGAATACAGACTGCAGGACTGGCAGTGTAGCCTGTCCTCCGCCGATGCTGGCCTCAACAGCTCTGCCTGATTCCGTAATCGGGATGTAATTAAAGGTTACAATTCACACCAACGCCAGTTTTCATCAGCTTATAAGTTATTGAGGTGTGAATTATAACAGATTTTGCA
>JAIECJ010000163.1 GCA_029068555.1 Lachnospiraceae bacterium | reverse complement strand
TTTACCGCAATAATATCACAAATTTTAAGTAAAAGTGCTTTTTGTTCACAATTTATTCATTCATGCGTTTGTCCTGTATCAAATCTTTTTTCTTTCAAATGCACTATTGCCTTCGCGCAGTGCCTTTCCCTGCAATGGAAGATCAATCAGATTGCCCAGCCCTCCCGCTGGCATATAATCCTGCGTCGGCAGCATCCTGTCATAAGACTGAAATGTTTTTTGATTGACGGATTCTGCGCCTTTTGTGAGAAGCGCATCGCCAAATTTCCTCGCAGTGGCAGATGGCACTGGCTCCTCAAAAAAAATCCATATATGGGCACCTTTCCCGGAACGCGAACGCTCTACCAGTACACCGACATCATTCTGCGAGCAGATCATACGCATGGAATTTACCTCTTCCACCCAGTCATTACCTGTGTTAGCATCGTCGTCCAAATGATTATCACTTTCGTGGTTGTCAAAATCAAATACCAAAAAGTTGCATGTCTCATTGGAAAGCATTGGATAGATGCCAATGACATCAGAGCAGTCTTCCTTTGCCCCAATCAGGTGATTCATCAGGTCGTCACCTGTAAGCTGCTTATACCGCTGATTTGCACAGTCCGCACATTTGATCTGGGCTCCTCTTTTCTCCGGACATAAACCGTCCTTCCAGAAATTCCAGCACTGTGTATAATATCCCGTCTTACCCGTTTTGGCATCGGGTTTTGCTGCCCTTTTACTATAAACATCTGTCCTTCCCTTGAACATGGAATAAAAAAATTTTGCGTGGTCTTTGGTAATTGTCTCCGATATGATTCTGGATCCCTGATTTTTTTGAGATTCTTTTAGATTTTGGTCACTTACTGCATTGTTAGTATCTTCTCTGTACTCATTGTAATCTTTATCATAGGAAATATCTGCCTCGTCCAAAAGCTTCTCAAGATATCCTACCCTCTTTTGCAATACCCCAACCTGCTCCTGCAGCCTTTTGATAGTTTGTTCTTTGCTTTCTTCCATTATCCCAGTCCCTTTTCATTTTGTTTCACTAATGCCTTCAATCTGCTCCTTATTTCTGGACAGCATTCTTTTTGCTTTCACCTATTTCAAATTGTTCCCCAACTTGGGGAACAATTTCAATAGCAATAAAAAATCTTAAAACTACATTACATAACACACATTTATCGGAAATTCTTATGCATTTAAAATCATATCTGCTATATCCACAAAATCCTTTGTATCTGTAAAGACTTTTTAAATCGAAGCCCCCATCAGAACTCTGAATCACAATATCCTGAATGTGAATCTACATTGTATCCAACACAGTATGAGGGCTAATCGTTCAGTCAATGTGGCAGCTCTGTACAGCCCAAAAATCGATTCAATATTTGCTTCCCTCGGTATGTGCAATATGATTTTTTGATAACATTGCTGTGTTTCCTGTCTTATATTGCCATGTTCCAATTTTTGATTGCATAATCCTTTTTCAACTTCACATGGGTTTGTCATATATATTATAGTGGCAAAATACAGTGAATCAGTGGATTGATTGGAGGGCGTGAATAGTTTGTCATATATATTATAGTGGCAAAATCAAGTACGGACAAGAATATTTATTTCATTTGTAATGAATCCATCATCCCACAGTTTCCATTTAGTAGGAAAAAGGAAAAGGATAATGAGATACCAATCTCTCCGATATTCCTTTAGGATGAAGTGAAAATGTTTTGTTGCATAAGATACCTATTTTGCAAGGTTTTAAAGCTGCTATATCCTTCCTTTTTACCGAATTCTTTTATTTCTGCAAAAATTCATTTTTATGGCATACAGAATTTGTTTCTCATAACTGTGTTTTTCCCAAACCGCAGGGCTGTGATTCAAATTGCGGGGGAATTTGCCAGATACGCATGAGAGACATCTCATGCCCCTGGTTAGGAGAAAAATCCCCTAAAACCCCTTATATACACATATGCCGCCACTTTCTGGCCGCATTTTGGGAAAAGACTGTCATTTCCAGCTGCACTTTTTAACGACATCTTTTAGTGGATTAGATTTTTCACTTTTTTGTTTTACCAAATGCATTTACAGTATTGCGAACAAAAGGACAGAACCAAATCAGCAATTCCCAACGGAGTATCCGTTTTGAGGACCGATTTGATTCTGCCTAAATGTAAATTTTTTCTCACCTCGCTTTCATTAAAGCCATGGAATGACTATATCAGTAATCAGCCATTATCTGACTTTCATAATGTAGGTTTTGGATTTTAACCATCGCTGTCCCAATCCTGATCTAAAATGGGCTTATAAAAAATAGGACTAAATATAGTGCAAGCCCTTGATTTTACTGGGCTTCTCTTAATTTAGTCCTATTATACCAGGTTCATGTCCAAAAGTTCCACAAATACAAAAAGGGCAGCTACAAACTGCTGTTTACGGTCTATAACTGCCCTGACGCTGTTACCTTGCTAATAATATTTTTTTATTTCTTGTATAAGTTCTTCTATATTATTGTTATCATGCATATAGTCCATATGTACAGTTGTCCCTGCCTCTAAATACATCAACCATCCCTGCAAAGAACAAATGTATGTGCGATTTAAATCTGACAAGCTAGAGTATCTTCCCACATACATATTTCCAGCTTGCCATGCTTCATTCCTAACTGGATATAAGTGACTCTCACTAATACTTTGTATCATTTGAGCATATCCATTTTCATCAATGACCAAAATATTTGTTTTTCTGTCATCTGCTTTTCGCATGAGTTCTTCGATTTCTGATTCAGTGAATAAATGGGTTGGCTTCCCACACCGTTCTAACATAATAGAAAAGAAAGAGTCATATTCATATTCATACACATCGTATCCTTCACAAAGACATTTTTCTCTCATAATATTATTACACTTATTTCGTATGTTGATAATTATATTTCTTTGGAAATTATAATAAATATCGTCTGATTTATCTTTTTCAGATTCTTTTATAAAACCATCATTACATAAATAAAATCCTCTCTTTCTTAAACTAAAACGATCCCCCTCAACGCTATTGAATTTTAAATAGAATCTTATATTACCATCATATTGTTTCTCATCCTTTACTAACAAGTCTTTAAAGCACCATAAATTTTTATTCTCACTGATATATTTTTGTGGGCTTTTGCATTCTACTCTTTCTTCGTATAACATCGGATCTTTTTTTTCAAAAGGATTTCTGCTTACATATGTACTGTTCAAAATCTGATCTTCATCTCCCCCTTCCGCTTTTAACCGCTCAACATGCTCAATTAAATTTGAAATGTAATCTCGAAATTCGATATTACTACACATGCCATGCCTTCCATCGTATGTTGAAGATATGTGATTATAAGGGCCGTTTTTAAGAACAATTAAAAACTTCCCTTTCAAATATCTACTAACAACTTTATAATTTGGCGGCAACTTCTCTCCGCTATCATAATCATACACGCCATACTGTGCATATTCTGCTGACACATAATGTCCCGGATAATCTTCTACAAGTTGCTCACAACTAATTTCTACATATTTTTTTATTATTGGTGGTAACGTATCCAATTCTAAAAGAAAATAATTCCACTTATAGTATTCATCAAACCCTTCATAATATAATCTCTTAGGTTTTACTACAAAGCAGTATCCCATGGTGTCATATATGTATATACAATCTTTTTCAAAAGCCATTTCTGCATAGGCAAAATCCAATCCACCCATATCGGAAAACATCATATGATTATATGCTGGAATCGAACCAATAATATTTAAAATATTAACAATCCCCCTTAGTTCCTTCCACGATGAAGATTCCGGTTGATTTTCTCCAAATAAGTAGCTGTTTAAAAAGAGCCAATCACTTTCTTGCACTTTATCAAAATCATTGATTACTGTTATCCACTCTTTTAACTGTTTCCCAAAACTGACTATGTCAGGACGTTCTTCTGGATTGTTGTCTGTTGAACTAATAAGTAACTTTTCAATTTCAACAGTATGCTCCTCCTTAAACTTATCCATACTCCTTAAACTATGACTCTTATCAAGAAAGTTATATACTCCATCAAAACCTCTTTCATCCCCTGTCAATAACATCCACATAGTTTTTGCTAAAGAAAAAACATCTGCCTTTTTGCCATCTGCATGTTTGGGATCTCTTTTCATTTCAGGTGCAATCGTGAACACCGCACCTAATCCTTTATCAGACCTAGTAAAATCATTCGGATTATCTGGAAATTCTACCAAGCCAAAATCTCCCAAACAATATCTGCCATCAAAGTAATACAAATTAGAAGGTTTGATATCTCTATGAGCAATCCCCCTTGAATGTAATTTTTCTAAAGTTTCTGCTAATTCTATTACACCACATATTATTTCTTTGATTTCTTTTTTTTCACTTTTAATATAATCAATAACAGAAATAGCCATTGGCATAGTATACCAATATTCTTTCTCTGAATAGTCTATAATAGGTATTATACCTTTTATGTCTGAATTTTGGTAAATAATATGTATTTCATCAATAAATCTGCATTTTTTTTCTTCAGATTTATTATAAAGGGTTTTTAATGCATATTCATCACTTGTTTTTTTATCCTTAACCAAAAATACCCTTGCATTTCCTCCTTCGCCTAATTGTTTAATTATTTCATATTTTGCTTCCCATGTAACCGTTTTACCTTTTGCCATGAATTTACCTCACATATCCCAATACCAAGATTTATATTTTATAAAGCTATCGTTTTGATGTAAATAGGTAGGTAATGCATATATAAAGCCATTATGTATTTATACAGCATCACACTCACTCCCATAATTATATCGGTGCTTTCCATTTCTTCCTTAGACATGGCAAAGAATAATCTGACCATTTTCCATTAAATATCCTCTTGTAGTCTTATTTTGCTTTGCTGACCATAACAAAAAAGGACACTTCCCTAAAATTTTCTTTTAGAAAAGTGTCCTTATCGTACAAAATATTGAATTGGATTTATGAGTACAACTATTCATTAACGCTTATTATTCTTCATTATGCGTTGTAAATTTGTTGTAGTTTACAAGTCCAAGTACCGCAAACCCTTGATTTTACTGGTCTTTTCCGCCAAGCGTTTTCATCGTCGGGAACAAAAGCACATCCCTGATCGCTGGGCTGTTTGTCATCATCATGACCATTCTGTCAATACCAAATCCAATACCTCCTGTCGGCGGCATACCAATGCTGAGTGCATTTAGAAAGTCCTCATCTGTATGATTCGCTTCCGCGTCACCTGCTGCCAGAAGTTCTTCCTGCGCTGCAAAGCGTGCTCTCTGGTCAATCGGGTCATTCAGCTCAGAATACGCATTCGCCATCTCCCAGCCGTTCATGAAGAACTCAAAACGCTCCACATACTCAGGATTTTCTGGTTTTTTCTTAGTGAGCGGGGAAATCTCAATCGGGTGATCCATCACAAACGTCGGCTGAATCAGATGCGCCTCCACAAACTCCTCAAAGAAAAGGTTCAGGATATCGCCCTTCTTATGGCGCTCCTCAAACTCCACATGCTTCTCCTTTGCTATCGTCCTTGCCTCCTCTAAGGTATGAATCTCGTTGAAGTCCACGCCAGCGTATTTCTTGACAGCATCCACCATAGTGATACGCTCAAACGGTTTTGACAAATCCATCTGATGTTCCCCATAGGTAAGGATTTCTGAGCCGGTCACTTCCTTTGCTACATAGCGGTACAAATTCTCCGTCAAATCCATCATGCCATGATAATCTGTATATGCCTGATATAGTTCCATCAGTGTGAACTCCGGATTGTGCCTTGTGTCAAGTCCCTCGTTGCGAAATACACGACCAATCTCGTAGACGCGCTCCATTCCGCCTACTATCAGCCTCTTCAAAGGTAATTCTAATGAAATACGGAGTTTCAAATCCTCATTTAGTGCATTGAAATGCGTCTCAAACGGTCTTGCCGCCGCACCACCTGCATTGGACACCAGCATCGGTGTCTCCACCTCCATAAAGCCCTGCGCATCGAGATAACGGCGAATGCTTGAAAGCACTTTAGAACGCCTAATAAACGTATCCTTTACCTCTGCGTTCATAATCAAGTCAACGTATCTCTGACGGTAACGCATATCCGTATCCGTCAGCCCATGAAACTTCTCAGGAAGAATCTGAAGGCTCTTTGACAGCAATGTGACAGATTCCGCATGAATGGACATCTCACCTGTCTTGGTTTTAAAAACCTCACCGCTGATGCCAAGGATGTCTCCCACATCATACTTCTTGAAATCTGCATAAGACTCCTCGCCAATGCTGTCCCTTGCGACATAGCACTGGATACTTCCCTTTAAATCCTGTATATTGCAGAAAGAGGCCTTTCCCATGACGCGCTTAAACATCATACGCCCTGCGATGGTTACATTCTTACCCTCCAGTGCATCAAAATTATCCTTCACATCCTGACTGTGGTGCGTGACAACAAACTTTGTAATCTGAAACGGGTCTTTTCCTGCCTCCTGCAAAGCGGCAAGCTTCTCCCTGCGCACCTTCAAAAGCTGATTTACATCCTGCTGCTGATTATTATTCTGGTTATTATTCTCTTGTGCCACAAAAACTCTCCTCTCGTTATGCTCAGTGTTCCTTATTCTGAAGAATAGCTCCCGCTATTCATACAGCATAAGGCTTCAGAATTTCTTAGACATTATGCCTATCCCCTTAGAAATTCTCGTTTTCGTTACCCTTGACTTTTCCTCCAATGGTGCATAGTCTATAGAATCACTTCGCTTTTTCTATTCCGGCTTATAAATATCCAGTATCGTATACTCAATCACGCCTGCCGGAGCCTCCACGGTGACAACATCGCCTCTTTTTGCCCCAATCAGTGCCTTTCCAAGCGGAGACTCATTGGAAATCCTGCCTTTCAGGCTGTTTGCCTCCGTCGCACCTACAATCTTAAACTCCATCTCATCATCAAACTCATTGTCTTTCACCTTAACTGCAAGTCCAAAACTCACTTTGTCAAGGTCGTGTCCGTCCTCATCCATATCGCCGACTTCCACATTTTTAAGAATTTTCTCAAGTTCTTCAATACGCGCCTCGATGTCACGCTGCTCATCCTTTGCAGCATCGTACTCAGCATTCTCCGAGAGGTCTCCCTGCTCCCTGGCTTCCTTAATCTTCTGTGCTACTTCTTTTCGTTTGACTACCTTGAGTTCGTGCAGCTCGTCCTCATATTTTTTCAAACCTTCACGTGTTAATAGATTCTTCTTTCCTTCCATGAAATTACTCCCTTTCATTACATAACATCATAATAATATTATAACGGATTCCCTGATATTTTCAAACAGTTCATATACCTTATAAACTAGAGCGTGTTTGAAAAATACTTTCTGCCAGATGTGCGTCACAGTTTGTGGGAGATTTGTGCCAAATGAAAGCGGCGTAGCTGGCTACGTCAAATGAATTTGGTGCAAATATCACGCAAAGCGGGGCGTATAGATGGCAGGAATGATTTTTCAAACACGCTCTAGCCTATTATAGCTTTTTTTTACTGCCATGTCAAGATTTTAAAACGCAATCTTAAAACGCCTCTGAACCCCTGATCTCCAGAAAAATCCTTTGAACCCTTTCCACCAGTTCCTGCATGCTTTCCATCTCATTTACCATCCTGCGAAGCTTTGCGGAATGGGGGAAACCTGTTGTATACCACGCTACATGCTTTCGCATCTCACGAACAGCGACATACTCTCCCTTATACTGCATCTGAAGCTTCGCGTGCTTCAATATCGTGTCGCAGACTTCTTCATTTGTCGGCCTTTGCGGTATCATACCCGTGTCAAGATAGGTATTGATTTCCCGAAATATCCAGGGATTTCCGCGGCTTGCCCTGCCCACCATAATCCCGTCACAGCCTGTTTCCGCTATCATCCGCGCCGCAGACACAGCATCTGTCACATCCCCGTTTCCGATTACCGGAATGCGCACTGCTTCCTTTACCTGCCTGATGATACCCCAGTCTGCCTTTCCGGAGTAGTACTGTTCCCTTGTCCTTCCATGCACAGCAACGGCCGCCGCGCCGTTTTCCTCTGCAATTTTTGCAATTTCCACAGCATTGACCGAATCGTCGTCAAAGCCCTTCCTGATTTTTACCGTCACAGGTTTTTTTACGGCATGGGAGACAGCGTAAATAATTTCTCCGGCAAGCTTCGGATCTCTCATCAGCGCACTGCCTTCATGATTGTTGACAACCTTTGGAACCGGACAACCCATATTGATATCCAGTATCGCAAACGGTCTGTCCTCAATACACACTGCAGTCTCTGCCATAATGTCTGGTTCCGAACCAAACAACTGTAAAGAAACCGGCATTTCCTCTGGGTGAATCTCCATCAGCGCTTCTGTATTTTTATTGTGGAAATGCACTGCCTTTGCGCTCACCATCTCCATGCACAAAAGCCCAGCCCCCTGTTCCTTGCAAATCATGCGAAATGGCAGGTCCGTAACGCCTGCCATCGGTGCGAGCATGACATTATTATCAAGGATAACATCACCTATTTTCAGCTGCCTGCTGCCTTCGCCATTTTCTCTATTTATTGTTTTTCTCATAGATGATTCTAAGCCCTTCCAGTGTCAGCGCGCTGTTGTACTCCTGTATCACATCAGTCTCCTCGGCTATGATACGCCCCAGACCGCCTGTCGCGACAACCTTGAGGTTATCGTAACCTGTTTCCTTTTTCACGCGTTTTACAATATACTCTGTCTGTCCGATCTGACCATACACAAGTCCCGCCTGCATGCTGGAAATGGTCTCCTGTGCCAGTATTGACATCGGCTTCTTAATCTCGATTTCAGGAAGCTTTGCCGCATCCTGCCACAGTGCCTTTGCGGATGTCCTGATGCCAGGCGCTGTGATTCCTGCACAAAAACAGCCGTCTTCATTCACAAGGTCATATGTTGTTGCTGTGCCAAAGTCCATGACAAGCACCGGGCCTCCATATAATTCATATGCAGCCACTGCGTCAACAATTCTATCTGGCCCGATTTCTTTCGGATTCTCCGTCACAACCTTAATGCCAGTCTTAATACCGACACCCACAATCATAAGCTTTTCAATTACATACCGCTTAATGCCGCCTGTGAGCGAGTGCATGACATTCGGCACAACGCTCGCAATAATTGCACCCTCTATTTTTTTGGTATTGATATCATTTTTGGACAAAAGCTCTGTAATCAGCACACCATATTCGTCCGAGGTTCGCTGTGTCTTTGACATCAGGCGGAATGTCGTTATCAGGCTTTTCCCGTCATACACACCAAATGTAATATTTGTATTTCCAACATCAACTACTAAAACCATTTTCTGTCTCCTGTCTTCCAATATATTTACGCTGTTAACGTAGTTTTTCATACTTTATGTTTCACATTGTTCGTGCAGCACAAATACCCGGTAATACAAACTTAACGCTTCTAGAAGTTCTTGCCTCTGCATCCTGATCTCCCGCACAAGAAGCCCGCTGCTTATCTCGTCATACAGGATGTCTTCCTCGTACGCGTCTGTTTCGAAGCTCACGCTTCCATCCTCCTCAAATATGATGGTGAAGACACCGCCGACTTCCTCCGTGAACAACACACATATGATATGCAGTTCGTCCTTGATGGATTCAGGAATATTCACAAATTTTTCATTAAAGTAATATTTCTGCTCATATGCATTTGCCCCGCAAAGAACAGTACGTCCGCCGTTTTCTTCCATATTTCCCTCCATTATGCCGACACAGGCTGTCTGTGGATGAAACCCTTTTTTATCAGACATATCCATATATTCCGCGTACAGACACCTCACCTGCATATACCTGCACTGTCTGACCATCGCTTTTACGTTCAACAAGCAGCTCGCCTTTTTCATTGATGCCTTTGGCTGTACCGCCATACTCTCCTTTTGGATCCAGAACCCGAACTTCTCTGCCGCAGTTGACCAGAAATCTGTTGTACTTTTCCACCAGTCCTGAGAGATCCCAGCTTTTCGCGAAAATAGCATAGTCTTTCTCAAAATAATGCAGTACACGCGCTGTCAGCCTCGCGCGGTTAATCTTCCTGCCGCACTCAATATACAAAGAAGTCGCCTTGTCTCGTATTTCCTGTGCAAGCTGTTCCTGATTCACATTAATTCCGGAACCGATTACTACATAATGAATGCCATCAAGCTCCGCACTCATTTCAGTAAGAATCCCGCACACCTTTTTATTATTGACAACAATATCATTTGGCCACTTGATGCCGCATGGCTGCGGTATCACCTCCTGAACTGCCTCAAGAACCGCAAGCGCCATAACAAGCGTCAGCGCAGATGCTTTTTCTGGTCTGCACCGGGGGCGGAGCATAATCGTCATGTAAATGTCCTTTCCCGCCGGTGATACCCACCCTCTGCCGCGCCTGCCGCGTCCTGCAGTCTGCATGTCGGCAACAACGACTGCTCCTTCCTTCTCGCCCTGCTCCGCAAGGAATTTCGCGTCAATATTGGTCGAGCCTGTCTCCTTGTGAAAAACAAGCTTCCTGCCAATCCACTCTGTGTCAAGGCAGCTTTCTATCTCTAAACCAGTATAGATGTCCGCATCATCAGATTCCACAAGCCTGTATCCCCTGTTATTCTGTGCCTCTATCACATATCCATCCTTCTCAAGCTGCCTGACTGCTTTCCAGACAGCGGTGCGCGACACACCGTAATACTCACAGAGCTCCTGCCCGCTCACATAATCCTTTGCCTCGCGAAGTTTTTTCAAAATCTCTTCATTTTTCATGTCCGTCTCTATCCTCCATGCCGCCATCCATGGTTCCTGCACAGCATCTGTGACAGAAAACTACGCACCGAGGGTTGCCGCAATCACTGCTTTAATGGTGTGCATACGATTTTCCGCCTCATCAAACACAAGTGACCTTTCGGATTCAAACACCTCGTCCGTAACCTCAAGCTCTGTGAAACCGTACTTCTCTCCCTGTTCCTTTCCGATCCTTGTCTTCAAATCATGAAACGCTGGCAGACAGTGGAGAAATACCGCCCTTTCCCCTGCGTTGTCCATCACATCCTTTGTCACTTTATAAGGAGAAAGCTTTTTGATGCGATCCTCCCATACTTCCGCTGGTTCCCCCATGGAAACCCACACATCCGTATAAATAACATCTGCTCCCTTTGTTCCGGCATCCACATCCTCTGTAAGCGTAACGGACGCTCCTGATTCCGCTGCATATGTCCTGCACAACTCCACAAGCTTTTCATCGGGGAAGTATTCCTTTGCGGTACATGCGGTGAAATGCATGCCCAGTTTTGCACATGCAATCATCAACGAATTCCCCATATTGTAGCGGGCATCCCCCATATAGGTAAGCTTTATGCCTTTCAGGAACCCAAAGTGTTCCCTGATTGTAAGCATATCGGCCAGCATCTGAGTCGGATGATACTCGTTTGTTAATCCGTTCCACACCGGAACCCCCGCATGTTTTGCAAGCTCCTCCACGATGGACTGTTCAAAGCCACGGTACTCTATACCCTCATACATTCTGCCAAGCACCCTTGCCGTATCCGCTATGGACTCTTTCTTTCCAATCTGGGATCCTGACGGGTCAAGGTATGTCGTCCCCATGCCCAGGTCATGCGCCGCCACCTCAAAAGAACAGCGTGTCCGTGTACTTGTCTTCTCAAAAATAAGTGCAATATTTTTCCCTCGAAGCGTGTCATGCATTACACCACTTTTTTTCTTATCCTTATATTCAGCCGCCAGATCAATCAGATAGACAATCTCCTCCGACGTAAAATCCTTTAAAGTCAAAAAACTGCGTCCCTTTAAATCCATTTCTTTTAACCTCCGTATTGATATACTTTTACCATTCTACTACATTTGTCCAAAAGGGGCAAGTGGTTGTTATATGTAAAAAAGGCACAGTCCCTTCCAAGATTGTGCCCTTTACTACCTTATTGCATTTTTATTGTAAACTCCCCGCGCCGACAACATGCCGCAAAGCGGCTAAATTCCTTATGCAGCCATATACACCGATTATAGTAAATGATAAATACTTTTATCGTTCAATATCAATGATTACCAGAATACATGGTTGCCAATGACAAGTCCATCCCTGCCATTGTTTCTTCTGAAATGAAGCGCATCACCGACATTACATGCACCATTTATGACTTCGTTTGCCGCCTGTACACAGGATGCCTTGATATTTTTATTTAAAATCAGTGATTCCATACGTCCCTTTGACGCAGGCACAAACTGCCCGGAAGCATAGATTACCTCTGTGATACTGTTTGGATATCCGCCGCATCTTACACGGTTCATAACGACAGCGCCTACTGCAATCTGTCCTTCATACGGTTCTCCGCCTGCCTCGCACTGAATCAGCGCCGCAAGAATATCAACCTCTGACGCCGTTGCAAGCACTGCCTCTTTCTGCTGCTTTCTCTTTGCCTCCGCATCTGCTGCAGCTCTTGCGCGCTCTGCCTCCTCCCTTTCCCTGATTGTCTCCATGGATTCTGCCGTATCAATGCCAAACTCGACCCGGACAAACTCTGCCGCTACAAATCCTGTCGTACCTTCGTAGCTCACCTTTACCCAGTCACCTTCCTCAGCAATGGCCTCAACCGCCTGATCCTCTGCGAGAAGTCCGACAATACCTGCTTCCAGACTCGGCTCTTTCCTGATTCGGAGCGTCTCTGTGTTGGAGTATGCAGTGAGAACTCCCACATCCCTTGCAATTTCCTCTGCCTCGCTTCCAAAATAAAGATAGTCGTTCTTAATCCATCCGGCAACATCGCCAGACTGAATCTTCGTCCACTCACCTTTCTGCTCTATAATATCACCGCCACAATCTTTGTACAGTACGCCAACCTTCTCCGAGTCCTGAGCAGCATCCACTCTTATATTTGCATACTCGTTGACCTTTGCCATCACAAGCGTTGACTCCTGCTCCTGCGGCTTTATCTCCTGCGGCAGCACCTTCAGGGTCATTGCAAATGTGAGAAGTTCATTGGTGTCTATGGAAATTTCTGCGTCCAGTATATCCGCTGCACCAGCTGTTACTGCCGGCATAACTGCTTTGTCTGCTGAATTCATCTTGCCTGATGTGGTTTCCTGCTTTTTGTCCAAACCGTCCATGAGCCTTACTTTGGTATCAGCTGCCTGGGTGCTGAACGGAACAAACGCAAATGCAGTTGTTACTGCTGTGATACACAACAGGTATTTCCACGTTTTACAATTTGTCTTCATTTTCTACTCCATTTCCCTTTTTTCATGTTTTGTGACAAAAATTGTTTTAATTTTTACATATTTGCTATAAATGTTACATATTTGTTAACATCTATTACGATTCCATATAATAGCAAAGAGTTCGCGACTTGTCAAGTCACGAACTCCCGTTATTTTTAAATTACAACTGTTATGTACAAGTTTCAGGCTCCTGAATACGCAAAAGCTGCTCCTCATAAAATTATTTGATTATTTTTACTAGAGCGTTTTTGATTTGTTCACACACGCTTCTATCGAGTCCATTACCGCCGCGCGGAAGCCTTTTTCCTCCAAAACCTTAACCGCTTCTATTGTCGTCCCCGCCGGAGAACACACCATATCCTTAAGCGCACCGGGATGCATACCTGTTTCAAGAACCATCTTCGCGCTGCCAAGGACAGACTGCGCCGCAAATTCATAAGCCTGCTTTCTCGGCATGCCTGCCTGAACAGCTGCGTCTGCCATCGCCTCTATAAACATAAACACATATGCAGGAGAACTTCCCGCCACACCGATAAAGGCATCCATTAGCCGCTCAGGAAGAATATGTGCCTTTCCAAAGCTGTTCATTATTTTTAGCGCAGTCTCTTTGTCCTCAGCATAAATATCTAAATCCGAATATTGCTCTTTCAGGCAGACACAGGTACAGCCCTCGCCCACCATGGCAGGCGTGTTTGGCATACAGCGAATTATCCTAAGTTCCCTGCCAAATTCCTGTTCTATCCATTCAATTTTTTTTCCTGCCACGATAGATAGCACAAGATGTCCCTCCCCTACGATATCCTTAATCTCGGCAATCACCTCCGGCAAAAATACAGGCTTCACAGCTAATATCAGCACATCAGACTGCCTTGCTGTCTCCCTGTTGTGTGTACTTGAGGAAATGCCATATTTTTCGCTGATCCTGTCCGCCGTCTCCTGTGTTTTTGCGGAACCTATTATTTCCTCCGCCTTAAATTCGCCTGTTTTCAGCATTCCGCCAATCATGGCTGCCGCCATATTTCCAAGTCCTATAAACCCTATCCTCATCTGCCGTTCTCCTCTCTATATTCCAAAATTATCTGCGCCGCTGCCGTGACGCCTCATACATCAGTATTGCTGCTGCTGCTGCCGCATTCAGCGACTCGACTTGACCCTCCATGGGAATCTTTATGTACTGTGAAGCCCTGTCCGCGGTCTCGCGCCGAAGTCCGTTTCCTTCATTTCCTATCAGAAATGCTGCTGGCTGCGTATAATCTGGTTCATCATAGTCCATACTGTTTTCAAGATGCGCGGCATACACTGTAATCCCTCTCTGCTTTAACAAATCTATCGTATCAGCCAGCCCGTCCACAATAAAAAACGGTACTCTGTATATGGATCCCATCGTGGCTCGTATCACTTTGGGATTAAAAATATCCGCCGTCTGCCTTGTCATGATGACCCCGCTCACACCTGCTGCCTCCCCTGCACGCAGAATCGTTCCCAGATTCCCCGGATCCTGCAAGTCTTCAAGGAGTACAAGAAGCGGCGCATTTTTTCCATTCCTCATGGCATACACCCAGCTGTCGATACTTCCTGAAAGCACATACTGCGGCATGGCCAACACACACATCACTCCCTGAGGCGTCTGGGTATCAGACGCTTTCTTAAATACTTCATCAGTAAGCACTTCATATTGAAATGTTTCCAGGCGGTTCTTCAATTCCATGTCAGCCTTATTTTCACATTGATTTACACATCTGTTTAAAAAAGATTCTGACACGTACACTTCTTTCACCCAGCCTGCGGGAGCCTCCCGAAACATCCTGATTCCCTCCACAATGAAAACCTGTTCTTCCCTGCGAAGCTTTGCCTTCTGACCCAGGGCAGCAAGCCTTTTCACCTTGCTGTTTGACGTACTTGATATCATATCTTATCTGTTATGTCCTTTCTATCAAAATCATAATGAGTCTTATTTGTAGGCACCTTTTGCAAAATGATTCCTGTTCTGCTTTAACAATCTTTCCGCGACATCGTTTGCTGCCATTACCATCAGATGGTCCGTGTCCCGGATAATATAATCAGCAGAGGGCATCACACTCATTTCCTCCTGATGTTTCTTTTTAATGCCAAGTATCGAAACCTTATGCTGAGCTGCGATATCTGACTCCTTAATGCTCTTTCCCACCCACTCTTTTAATGGCGGCATCTCGTAAATGCCAAATGCCCCTGGAAGGTCAATGTAATCAAAAAGATTGTCAAGACTGTAACGCTCTGCCCACTTCTCTGCAATATCTTTTTCTGGGTAAATCACCTCGTCAGCCCCGTTTCTCAGCAAAAATTTCGCCTGAATATCCCTTGTCGCCTTGCTGATAACTCTTCGTGCTCCCATCTCCTTCACAAGACTTGTCACCTCAAGGCTGCTCTGAAAGTTTGTACCAATGCACACAAACACCACATCAAAATTCCCGATTCCAAGACTCTTTAATACTTCCTCATTTGTGCAGTCACCAATTCGGGTACTTGTGGCATAAGGCGCGATATCTGCAAGCTTTTCCTCGTCCTCGTCCACAATCATGACATCATGCCCATTTTCCAAAAAATTATGAGCCAGATGATGTCCAAACCGCCCCATTCCGATTATCAATATAGACTTCATACAATTACCTCCATATACCCTATCATTAATATTTCTATCCCACAATTTTTTATCCCACAATAATTTTTTCCTGCGGCTGTCTGACGGATGCAGACGTTCTTTTCTGTGCAAAAATCAGCGCAAAGGAAAGGCTTCCCAATCGTCCACAGTACATCAATATGATAAGAACAATCCGCGACATGGGACACATACTTCTAGTAACACCCGTTGTCATTCCAACTGTTCCAATTGCTGAAAGCACTTCAAAAATCACATCTTCAAAGTTCAATAACGGTTGTAATATCATTATAATAACAGCTGCTATGATTGCCAGGCTAAAATTAATAATAACAACTGCATTTGCTTTTTTGACCACATCTTCCGTGAGCCTACGTCCAAAAAGATTGATATCTTCCCTGTTCAAAACCATCGCTCCCGCATAAAATAGCAATACTACAATTGATGTCGTCTTAACACCACCCGCTGTGGAGCCAGGACTGCCGCCGATAAACATCATAACTATCGTTATTATTTTCCCGCCATTTGAGAGTGCTGCTGTATCAACGGTATTAAATCCAGCAGTCCGCGGTGTTACGGACGAAAACAACGCCCCCAGCAGCTTCTCGAGAGGACTCATCCCTGCAAAAGACGCCTGATTCTCAGTAAGAAGAAACAATCCCGTTCCCACTACGGTCAATATCAGCGTTGTACTAATTACGATCTTACTGTGCAGCAGGTATTTTCTAAAATGCCACTTGTTGCGCATCACATCATCCCACACGATGAAACCGATACCGCCCACAAGTATGAGCGTGACAATCACAAGATTAACAACCACATCTCCCTCAAAATCAACAAGGGAAGAGTATTCCTCGTTGATGCCCATCAAGTCAAATCCACCATTGCAGAAAGCAGATATTGCATGAAAAATTGAGAAATACATACCTCTTGCCACTCCAAAGCGTGGAATAAACCGAAAAGCAATCAATATGGCACCCGAAAGTTCGATGAGAAAAGTTCCCACAACAATTTTCTTCACAAGACGCACTACCCCTGCAATTTCCAGCGTATTGACACTTTCATGGAGTTGTTCCCGTTCGTGCAATCCGATGCGCTTTTTCAACAGTACGGATATAAACGCACCGAGTGTCAGAAAACCAAGCCCGCCCACCTGTATCAGACACAGGATAATGATTTGTCCAAAAGTTGTCCAGTTCTGGTAAGTATCTGCTACTACAAGTCCAGTCACGCAAGTTGCCGATGTCGCCGTAAAAAGCGCATTTAAGAAATTCCCCTGCCCCGACCTGTTCGACACAGGCAGCATGAGCAGAAATGTGCCTGCCAGTATTATCATCGCAAAACCGGACGCGATCAATCTTGTAGTAGATTTTTTTTCAATCGACTTATTTTTATTGAATCTCAATGCCATGATATGTTATTCCTTTACTATCAATATTAACCTCAAAAGGTCAGGACACTGCCGCCCTGACCTTATCTCTTTATGTCCAAAGTTTTATCTTGATAATTTCCTACAGATATCATACTGATATTCATCAATACCTTTTGTCATGTTTAGCGCCTCCTCGATATCGTAGTCAACAAATGCACCGTGCTTGTAAGCGACAACTCTGTTTGATTTACCCTCGCAAAGTATATCCGCCGCATATGCGCCCATAATAGAAGCATAGAACCTGTCCTTACAGGTCGGATTTCCGCCGCGCTGAAGATAGCCAAGGATTGTAGCTCTCGTCTCAATTCCTGTAGCGGCCTCAATTCGCTTTGCCATGGATGTCGAGTGACCAATCCCCTCGGCATTTACAATAATGTGATGTGTCTTTCCTTTCTTCCTGCTTCTGACAATATTATTAATCAGCTCCTGCTCGTCATAGTTGTACTTCTCCGGAAGCAGGATATCCTCGGCACCGTTTGCTACACCTGTCCAGAGTGCAATATATCCGGCATGTCTTCCCATAACCTCTATAATAGAACATCTCTCATGTGAGGAAGAAGTATCCCTTACCTTGTCTATCGCCTCCATCGCCGTGTTGATTGCCGTGTCAAAGCCGATTGTGTACTCTGTACAGGCGATATCCAGGTCGATCGTCCCCGGAACGCCGACTGTGTTAATACCATGTCTGGCAAGTCCCTGCGCGCCTCTGTATGAGCCGTCTCCTCCGATAACGACAAGCCCGTCAATGCCGTGTTTACGGCAGATTTCAGCAGCCAGCTCCTGTATGTTCTGTTCCTTAAACTCAAGACACCTTGCTGTTCCGAGGATTGTGCCGCCCTTCTGGATGATATCCGCTACGCTGAACGCCTCCATATCAATGATCTCCTCATTGATAAGTCCCATATAGCCTCTCTTGATACCCTTTACCTTTACATTGTTTGTCAATGCTTTCCTTACCACTGCACGAATCGCAGCGTTCATTCCCGGTGCATCTCCTCCACTCGTCAATACACCAATTGTCTTGATTTCACTAGACATTATTATACCTCCTATACAAAAAACCAGCATCCGCCCTGACACCAGCGCATCCGCCCGTTTATTTCACTGCCTGAAACAGCCATATTATCCATTTTATTTTTTGCTACAATGATTGTACCCTTTTTTTTGCAATAATACAATACTCTTTGCCAAAAAAATATATATCACTTCTTCCTTGGGCTTCCTATTATAGGCATCAAACCATGAAATACCACTTCGCGGTTCCTTGATGCATTTTTCAAACACGCTCTAGCTAACTACCCTTACATTTTCTTCTCCGAAGATTACACGGAGTTTGTCAAGGACAGCGCTGTCTGCTTTTATGTTTCGATTTGGCGGAAGCGTTTTTTTCTGACGTGTTTCTTCTATATATATAATAACACTATCAATTCCCTCAGAATCATAAATGGCATCAAGCAAAACTGGTTCCTTGTCAATATAAGAATTCATGTCAGGAAACTTAAGCCACACCTTTCTTGGAATTTCATCAAAGGCGGTAATACTCTCACAAATTAACTTGCCGTCCCGCTCCTCCTCAACCTGCACCCTGCCCACAATAAACACCTTATTCTCCTCAACAAGCTTTGCGGAATACTTTTCATATGCATTTGGAAAGACAATAACTTCTATGCTGCCTACCAGATCCTCCACTGTGAGAAACGCCATTATCTTGTCCTGTTTGGTGTATTTTATCTTCTTATCCATAATCATGCCGCCAACTGTAACCTTTGTATTGTCCACCACATGTGTCAACCCCGTTTCCTCGTCAAGGTAAAAATCCGATGTTTTTGCTGTGATTCGCTTCTCCCACAAGGTCTGGTATTCCTGCATCGGATGACCGCTGACATAGAATCCAAGGACTTCTTTCTCAAAGCTTAACAAAAGCTCTTTCTCATACTCCCCGACATTTGGCAGCTTTATCTCAAGCTCCTTTTTGTCCTCCTCCGACACAATATCCATAAGCGACATCTGCCCTGCCATGATACCGCGCTTGCTGTGTGTAACGCTGTCGAGTATCTGTGAGTAGACACTCATCAACTGCTTCCTGGTCGCTCCGAAGCTGTCAAAAGCGCCTGCCTTGATAAAATTCTCTATCGCACGCTTGTTAACATCAAAGTTCTGTGTCCTCTCCACAAAATCTTTCAAATCCTGATACTTACCATGCGCTTTCCGCTCTCTTGTAATGCTGTCAATCACAGTCCTTCCAACACTCTTAATCGCATTCAGCGCGTACCGTATCGCACCTTTTGACACGGAGAATCCGCTCTCTCCCTCGTTGATATCCGGCGGCAGGATTTGTATACCCATACTCTTGCAAACCATAATGTATTCTGACACCTTAGAGGCATTGTCAATAACCGAAGTCAAAAGCGCTGCCATAAATTCCACCGGATAATAATATTTCAGGTAGGCTGTCTGGTAGGCAACAACTGCATAACACGCCGCATGGGATTTGTTAAACGCATATTTAGCAAAATCCATCATGGTGCCGTAAATTTGATCTGCCACAGTCTCCGATATGCCGGATGCCGCACATCCTGGCACTCCCTCCTCGGTATTGCCATGCACAAAATTTCTGCGCTCCTGCTCCATGACATATGCCTTTTTCTTGCTCATCGCACGCCGCACAAGATCGCTGCGCCCCAACGTGTATCCGCCAAGATCACGCACAATCTGCATAACCTGCTCCTGATAGACAATACATCCATAGGTGGGTGCCAGAATCGGTTCCAGCTGCGGGCAGGCATAGGTGACAGCATCGTGGTTATTTTTTCCCCTGATATACGCTGGAATAAAGTCCATCGGTCCCGGACGGTAGAGCGAGATACCTGCTATCACGTCCTCAAGATTCTGCGGCTTCAGCTCTTTCATAAAGTTTTTCATACCCTGACTTTCCAGCTGGAACACGCCATCCGTCTTTCCTGTTCCGAGCGAAGCCAGTACTTTTTTATCATCATAGTCAATGTTATCCACATCAATATGGATTCCTGTAGTTTTTTCCACATTATCCACAGCATCCTTAATAACTGTCAGTGTACGAAGTCCCAGAAAGTCCATCTTTAACAGACCAAGCTCCTCGATAGTGGTCATAGTAAACTGCGTTGTGATGGCTCCATCACTTCCGCGGGACAGCGGCACAAACTCATCCGCTGGTTTCTGGCAGATAACGACCCCCGCCGCATGCATGGATGTATGACGCGGAAGCCCTTCCAGTCTTTTACACATATCAATCAGATAATGAACCTGCTCGTCCTCCTCATATAGTTTCCGAAATTCCGGGTTCATCTTAAGGGCGCGCTCAATATTCACCGGAATATTCCCTTCATTCGGTATCATTTTGGCGATACTATCCACATAATTATAAGGAAGGTCAAGTGCACGACCGACATCACGGATTACACCTTTTGCTGCCATTGTACCAAAGGTTACAATCTGCACTACCTTGTCATGTCCATATTTTTCACTGACGTAATCAATGACCTCCTGCCTGCGCTCATAACAGAAATCAATATCAATATCAGGCATTGATACACGCTCTGGATTCAGAAAACGCTCAAACAGCAGGCTGTACCGAATCGGGTCGATGTTCGTGATGCGCAGGCAATAGGATACAATACTGCCTGCCGCCGAGCCACGCCCCGGTCCAACCGGAATATCATGTTCCCTTGCCCAGTTGATGAAGTCCCAGACAATCAGGAAGTAATCGACATATCCCATCTTTTGGATAACACCAAGTTCGTACTCCAGCTTTTCCCTGATGGCGCCGTCATCCTCAGTATAACGCTCTTTTAACCCATCTATACAAAGCTTGTTGAGATAACTCCATGAATCATATCCTTCCGGCACCTCAAATTTCGGCAGCTTCGTCACGCCAAATTCAATCTCCACATTACACCGGTCAGCAATGAGTGCTGTGTTGTCAATTGCCTGCTGTGCATACGGAAAAAGTTCGCGCATCTCCATCTCACTCTTGACATAGTACTGCCCTCCTTCATAGCGCATCCTGTCCTCATCAGAAACCTTTTTCGCCGTCTGAATACAAAGCAGTATATCATGTGATTTTTCATCCTCTGCATACGTGTAGTGAATATCGTTTGTCGCCACAAGAGGTATATCCAGCTCCTTACTCATGCGCAGAAGCGCTGTGTTGACTGTCCTCTGCTCCGGAATCCCATGATCCTGAAGCTCAAAAAAATAGTTGCCTTTGCCAAAACAGCTCAAGTACTTTAATGCCGTGTTTTTCGCTTCCTGATAAAGTCCCTTTGCCAAAAGTCTTGGCACCTCACCGGCAAGGCACGCTGACAGTGCAATGATGCCTTCATGGTAGGTCTCAAGCACTTCCATGTCGACCCGCGGCTTGTAATAGTACCCTTCCGTAAAGCCTTTACTCACAATTTTCATAAGGTTGGCATATCCTGTATTGTTTTCCGCAAGCAATACAAGATGGTGATAGCGTTCCTCACCACCTCCTAATTCTTTATCAAAACGAGAATTCGGTGCCACATAGACCTCGCACCCGAGAATCGGCTTAACCCCGTTTGCCCTTGCCTCCTTATAGAAATCAATCACACCATACATGACACCATGGTCCGTGATTGCAGCACTGTCCATACCAAGCTCCTTGATGCGTTTTACATACTCTTTTATTTTATTTGATCCGTCCAACAGACTGTACTCTGTGTGCACATGAAGATGAGTGAATGCCATACTTTCCTCCAAAATGTTTTATCCTTCTGTAATTTTACTATTTTCAAAACAATCTAATACTTTCATAATTACCTTTTATTATACTATACACGAAAATACTTTATAATACAACGCAAAATGCCCGCTCACCTGCTTCTGCAGAACCCTGACCGTTACAATTCACACCAACGCCAGTTTTCATCAGCTTATAAGTTATTGAGGTGTGAATTATAACAGATTTTGCACA
>JAIECJ010000162.1 GCA_029068555.1 Lachnospiraceae bacterium | reverse complement strand
CCTCCTTCATTTGGCACAAATCTCCCACAAATTGTGACGCACATCTGGCAGAAAGCATTTTTCAAACACGCTCTAGGGCTTGACGATAACAGAGGGCGCATTGCATGGAAAAATTAAAAAATACATATATTGAATCATATGGTAAAAATTTGTGACTGTTCAGGCTGATTTGGCATTTACTGCAAGGTCTGTAAAAGAACGTAGGGATTGCAAGTAATAATCCGTTTGTGAAGCAAGTATTGTATGAACTTTTACTTGTTATTGGAACGGATTGAACAGTAACAAAAATTTAGATAAATGATAAGCTGAGAGGTTGACAGACATGAAAAAGAGAATACTGGCGCTGTTTATGGCGGTTATTTTAACCCTGCAGCTGGTGGGCTGTGAAGCGGGAGACGGCAGAAATAATAACATAGTAGAGAGTGACAAAAAGACCAGCATCAAAGATCTTTTTAATAGTACAGTGAGAAAAGACAATGAAGAACAAAGCGAGACTGGGACAGAGGATGCCAGTGAACAGGAAGGTGTTGAGGATGCCGGTGAAGATACAGACTTGGATGACAATGAGGATGTCAGATATCAGGATGACTACTATGAGTTTGTGAACAAAAATCTTCTATCCAAGATAGAGCTTGCCGCAACGGATGCGCACTGGGACTGGTTCGGCGAGCTGAACGCCGTCGTGAGCAATGAGATGGAAAACATTACTGAGGAGCTGGCCAATGACGGGAAGACGTATGAGAAGGGGAGCTCTGAACAAAAGATAAAGGATATGTATGAATGCGTCACCAACATGGATAACCGTAATGAAACCGGTCTGGGACCGCTCAAACCGCACATGGAAAGTATCCGGAATGCTTCTAGTATTGAGGAGTATGTGGATGCGCTTGCGCATCTGAGCGGGGAGTTTGGATTCAGCAGTATCGTCGGCGGATACAGCATCATGCAGGATAAGGCGGATTCCAGCGAGTATGCAGTGTACATGATGTATGCGGACACACTGATTGGCAAAGAGTATATCGAGGGCGAAAACACACAGGAATATGTGGATTTGTACCTCGATTACATCAATAATATGTTTATGGAGTTTGGGATGACTGCAAAGGAGGCAGCTGTGAGTACGGATTCCGTTGAAGGACTTCTGCGTGACATTTGTGCTTCGACGCTGACGACAGAGCAGCTTTATGACCCGTCAATGACATACAATGTCTACACGGAGCAGGATCTGCAGCGGCTGTATACCAACGTCAATGTGCCAAAGATGCTTAAAACACTTCAGGTAAGCGGACAGGACAAATATATTGTCATGGACGTGGGGCAGGCGAAGAAAATCAATTCGCTGCTGGTTGAGGAGAACCTTCAGGCGCTGAAAGACTATTCAACCTTTGTCCTGCTGAATGACACGGCAAAGTATGCAAACGCCAATTATGCCAGACTGAGCGACGACATGCAGAATGCGCTGTACGGCATCACCGAGAGCTGGGGCGATGAGAAGACGTGGAAACGTCTGACGCAGGAATTGCTTCCGTGGGAATTTGGCATGATTTATGTAAAGGAGCATTTCTCCGCTCAGGACAAAGAGGAAGTGGAGAAAATGATTGAACAGATTTTGGCGGAGTATGAGTCTATTATCAACAGGCAGGAGTGGATGAGCGAGGAAACCAAGAAGAAGGCGGTCAGGAAGCTGGAGACAATGCAGGTTAAGATAGGCTATCCTGATGAATGGCCGGCGGCGCGTGATATGATGCAGGTTACACCAATATCGGAGGGCGGCAGCCTGCTGTCAAACCTTTTGGTCAGTATGCAGGTGTCTATTGATGACAGCCTCAATAAGCTGGGAACAAAGGTTGATCGGGCAGAGTGGGATGTGACACCACAGACAATCAATGCGATGTACGATCCGCTGAATAATGAGATTGTATTTCCGGCTGCAATTTTACAGGCGCCGTTCTATGATCGAAATAACAGCTATGGAGCCAACCTGGGGGGGATTGGCTTTGTGATAGCACATGAAATCAGTCACGCTTTTGACTCGACTGGGGCGCTGTATGATGAATACGGAAACTACAATGTGTGGTGGACGGAAAAGGAGCTGGATGAGTACAAGAAAATGTCGCAGTCCATTGTAGATTACTACAATAATTACGAGATGATGGGTATCAAGGTAAACGGTGAGCTTACCCTGATGGAAAATATTGCAGACCTGGGGGCGATGACATGCATTACATCTATTATCGGTGATGATGCGAAAGCGCTTGATGAGGCGTTTGGTCAGATGACATACAACTGGGCAAGTGAGGACACTGCAAGCTTTATGATGTATCTGCTCAATACAGATACACATTCACCGAACAAAGTCCGCGTCAATGCCGTTTTGAGCTCATGTGATGCGTTTTACAAGATATATGACATCAAGGAAAGTGACGGGATGTATGTTGCGCCGGAGAACCGGGTTGGAATCTGGAAGTAGTTTTGAGATTAAAGGGGAAAAGAGTATGATAAGAACGAAAGAATTGGGGGTCAAAGTAACAGGGGCATTGCTGGCAGCGGCTATAGCAGTCTCATCAGTGCAGCCAGCAGGGTTCAGACAGCCGTTGTCGAAAGTATATGCAGTGGAGTTTACTGTGACGGAGAGTAAAGCAGTGCTTTACAGCAACGAAAACGCTAAGGTATATCAGCAGCCAGACATTAATTCCAGTGTCGTGACTGTCCTGGCAAAGGATTTGCCTGTCAATGTGACAGGAATTACATCAAACGGGTGGTTTCGGGTGTCGATGAACGGCACATACTATATACCAGGAGACGGTCTTGTATCAAAAAACGCAGGAACGAATGGTGTGGTGGCGGGAACCGATATTACAAGTCTCACAAGGGGAACGTTTTCTTTTTTCAAGAATCCGCAGTTAAGTGATTTTGAAAAAAGTGATGTGGAGGATATGGATGAGAATACATACATCAAGTATCTCGACTCGTTCCTGATGGGATATGCCATGCTCGACAACTGTATTATGCAGGACAGTGGAAAGTTCCTTAAGGAAGTATATGAGAGTGAGGCAAAGGTTGACCAGAAGGTGGCAGCAATGACCATGCAGGCTTATCTGATTAATTATAGAAATAATTACCTCAGCGACAGCCTTGCAGGACCGTTCAGAAATGAAAAGGATTTAAAGCTGGCGTTAAACAGGGCAATCCGCTATAACATAGGAAAATTTGGGGCAGTTTATAAGAATTCCAGCGTCGGAAGCGACGAGAGCAAGATGAAGAAGCTCATGGAAAATGTTGTAAATGAGATGAAAGCGGAGCAGGGCGTGTCATTTACCTGCCGCATGGAGTATGGCAGTTACAAGACAAGTGATGGCAGCGAAGGAAAAGGATGGATTATCGAATTTACAAAAAAGGATTGATCAATGAACATAGATAAGCATATTGTGATTGCAGACAGCGAAGGATATTTTTACTGCAGGGCAGTGGACAGTGTTTTGAATTATAAAAAAGAACAGCAGGTATGCGGCTGCGGCTGCCCATGTTATACCGGACATCAGAGTGATGTGCAGGGGCAGTTTGTATGCTGTTACAGCGATAAAGGGATGGATGAAAAACCAGCCCTTTTTCCATTTGTTCAAGGGATGGACGCAGAAATTTATAAGGCATATGCGTATGCGGCAAAGGCGCATGCCGGCCAGTACCGGAAAAAAACCAAAATACCGTATCTGGCACATATTATTACTACGATGAATTATGCCATGGAGCTTACAGAGGATGTCGAAGTACTTCAGGCGGCAATTCTGCATGACACTGTGGAGGATACATGGGTGACTTTTGAAGATCTGCGGAGTGCATTTGGAGACAGGGTAGTGACGCTGGTGGCAGCAGAGACAGAGAATAAGCGGCCGGATTTGCCGGCGGCGGAAACATGGGAGATTCGGAAAAGAGAAACAGTGGAACAACTCAACAGCAAGTCTTTGGACGCAAAAATTGTCGTGCTTGCGGACAAAACAGCTAATTTGGAGTCGATAGCAAAAGAGCAGAAGTATCTGGGAGAACAGGTCTGGGACAAATTCAACCAGACAGATAAGAGAAAACATGAGTGGTATTTCAGGGCAATTCGGGAACGGCTTACGGAGCTAAATGACACAAATGTTATGAAGGTGTATGACAAGTATCTGGAAATTTTGTTCTGCGGCGGACAGACGTGATGATAGGATAATCCTCATAATAGAAGGGTGGAGATTACATATGGGCGAGGCAATCGTGACACTAAAAAAAGGAGAGGGCAGGAGTCTGAAAGCAGGCGGGCTTTGGATTTATGACAATGAGATAGATACCATTATGGGAACCTTTCACAATGGCGACATAGTGACAGTCCATGATTTTGACGGGTATATGATGGGACGCGGTTTTATCAATCAACATTCGAAGATTCGGATTCGCATGATGACGCGCGATAAGAACCAGCAGATTGACAGGGCGTTTCTGAAAAAACGTGTGCGTGATGCATGGGAATACCGCAAAAAGACTGTCGATACTTCTAGCTGCCGCATTGTATTTGGCGAGGCGGATTTTCTACCGGGCATTGTGATAGACAAGTTTTCGGATGTGCTTGTTGTGGAGTCGCTTGCCCTTGGCATTGACCGGATGAAAATGGAAATTGTCGAATCTCTGAGGGAAGTTCTTGCCGAAGATGGACTTTCCGTAAGGGGTGTATATGAGAGAAGTGATGCGAAAGTCAGGCTTCAGGAGGGGATGGAGCGATTGAAAGGATTTATCGGCGATGCGTTTGACACAAATGTCGAGATTGTGGAAAACGGTGTCAGATATCTGGTTGATGTGCGAGATGGACAAAAGACAGGATTTTTTCTGGATCAGAAATACAACAGACTTGCGATACAGAAGCTGTGTAAGAATGCAAGGGTGCTTGACTGCTTCACCCATACGGGATCTTTTGCACTGAATGCAGGTGTTGCAGGGGCGGCCAGTGTACTAGGAGTTGATGCGTCGGAACTGGCAGTGGAGCAGGCATCCAAAAATGCGGTACTGAATCATCTTCAGGATGTGGTAAAGTTTCAGTGTGCAGATGTGTTTTCACTTCTGCCGCAGCTTGAGGAGGCAGGAGAACAGTATGATGTTGTAATTCTCGACCCGCCTGCGTTCACCAAGTCGAGAAATTCAGTAAAAAATGCCATAAAAGGTTATCGAGAGATTAATATGAGGGGGATGAAACTTGTGAAGGACGGCGGATTTCTGGCGACGTGTTCCTGCTCACACTTTATGGATTATGCGCTTTTTACACAGACAATTGCGCAGGCGGCAAAGAGTGTCCACTGTAGGTTAAGGCAGGTAGAGTTTCGGACGCAGTCGGCAGACCACCCGATTTTGTGGGATGCAAATGAGTCTTATTATTTAAAGTTTTATATTTTTCAGGTGTGCAAAGATGTTACAAAGTAACCAATGTATGTTACTGTTCACACCTACGCCAAAATGCTTGCCTTTTAGCATTTTGTGTGCAAAATCTGTTATAATTCACACCTCAATAACTTATAAGCTGATGAAAACTGGCGTTGGTGTGAATTGTAACGTAATTTTAAATTCAGATAAATTATGTGGTAAAATGATGCTGAAAGGGTGTGTGGCTAATAGTTTATACAATTTGTCTGCAAAAAAGTATGTTTTCAGAACCTGCATTCTTTGTTATCATGGCATTGCAGTTATGGTTCACTCCGCTCTGGCAGTGAATAAAAATTCATACGAAACGAAGAAGGTTGTTGCGTAAATTTTGCGTGGCGGGACTGCTAGAGCGTGTTTCATCCCGCAATTGAAAGGAAAAACAAATGAAATATAATTTATCAGGAAAATGGCAGTTTGCGCTGGACAGGGAAAAGGCTGGGATTGCGCAGGAATTTTACAAAAAGACATCGTTTGATGACACAATTGACCTGCCGGGCACAACCGCCGAGGCGCAAAAAGGTGAAAGAGGGACAGAGCGGTTTACAGGGCATCTGACAGAAACCTATCATTTTGAGGGGTACGCGTGGTATTTAAGGGAAATACAAATTCCTATGGAAGAAGATGAGGAAGGTTTTAGAAGACGTTTCTTTTTCTCTATGGAGCGGACGAGAAAGTCGGCCGTGTGGGTCGACGGGGCGCGTGTGGGCGGATTTGACAGCTTTTATGCGGAGCACAGATACGAACTGACAAGATGGCTCACAGCCGGAAGACACACGCTTGTAGTGATGATTGACAACACAGATTATGTGTCGAACGGCGGGCATATGACTTCTCCGGACACGCAGACGAACTGGAATGGTATTCTGGGAGAGATTTACCTTGAGTCGGTTGTGGATGCTGCAATTGAAAAAATGTGGATATATCCGATGCGAAAAAGCAAGGATGTGGATATCAGGCTTCAGCTTTCACATTATGGTACACTTTCAGATATCAAGGTAAATGTGAGCTGTAAATTGACAAGGCTCCAGGTGAAAGCGGGCATGGATTTTGAACACTTTGAACCGCTGGGCACGCAGACAGCACAGACGCGCAGGGAGTGGACTTCACAGGGGAAGGGACAGGATGTGCCTTACTTTATTGAGACGCTTGAAATGTTTCCGGACAAGTGCTGTGAAGTCAGTCAGCTGGAAGGAATGCGACAGGATCCGGCGGATCAGGGAGATGTTTCCTGTACCTGCGTGAGAGTCAGTTATTCATTTGGGGAAGCTGTAAAAGTGTGGGATGAGTACAACCCGTATGTATATGAGCTGACCGTGAAAATCCTGCGCGGCAGGCGTGTTCTCTGTGAGCGGACAAGTCATTTTGGATTCCGCGATTTTACGCACAGGGAGCTTACATTATACTGCAACGACAAGGAGATATTTCTGCGCGGCACGCATGACGGCATGATTTTTCCTCTGACTGGATATGCGCCGATGGATTTAGACTCGTGGCTCCACGTTTACGGAATGAGCAAGGAATATGGCTTGAATCATTACAGATATCACACATGCTGCCCGCCGAAAGCGGCGTTTCTGGCGGCGGCGTATCTTGGCATTTATATACAGGCAGAGCTTGCATTCTGGGGATCTATTTATGATGCGGAAGATGAAAACTATGACAAGGAGCAGCAGGATTTTCTTTTGACGGAGGGGATTCGTGCCCTTGATGCGTTTGGTGACTTGCCGTCCTATTTCGGTATGAGTATGGGAAACGAGTTATGGGGCAGTAAGGAAGAAATCAACAGGATGATGGGAGTGCTCAAGGCGCATGATAACAGACATCTATATACACAGGGCAGCAACAACCATCAGTTTGTCCCGTCGGTGCTGCCAAATGACGACTTTTTCAGCGGTGTGCGTTTTTCAAAATACCGTCTGTTTCGTGGATCCTATGCGATGTGCGATGCACCGCTTGGCTTTGTGCAGACAGAAAGACCGGGGGCGTACTGGAATTATGACGAGATGATATCACCTAAGGAGATAAAAAAGGGAGCGTCATCCAAGGGCGGAACGATTCAGATTCAGTATGGCACAGGCATTAAGGAGGTGGAAGTCGGAGAGGGGGAGGAGGAAGTCATTCCTCATGTTCCTGTTGTCTCACATGAGATTGGGCAGTATGCGTTTACACCTGATTTTCATGAGATAGCGCTTTATACCGGCGTGCTTCAGCCGGAAAATATGAAAATTTTTCAGGAGCGTATGGAGGAAAAAGGACTGCTTCCATATGCAGATGATTACTTCCGCGCATCAGGAAAGCTTGCTGCGGCATGCTATAAGCTTGAGCTGGAAGCGGCCTTGCGCAGCGCGAAGCTGAGTGGGTTCCAGCTTCTTGATATCAAGGATTTTTCCGGTCAGGGGACGGCGCTGGTTGGAATTTTAAATGCATTGAACAAAAATAAGGGTGCGGTTACAAGGGCAGACTGGCGGATGTTCTGCTCGGACGCGGTTCTTTTGCCAACGCTTGAATGCTTTGTGCTGAAGGGCGGGGACTGTATCGACAGTGTGGTAAAGCTTCGCTATTACCGTACTGAAAAGCTTACGAATGTACATCTCAAAGCGGCATGGTATCTAAAGAAACAGGCAGGGACGGGGACGGATACGGACAGCGCGGTGGACACAGGGCTTTGTGAAATTGGTGTACAGACTTTGGCGTGTGCGGAAATTTCAGGAAGAGGACTATTTACACTGGGAGTGCTCCGGCTAAATGTACCTGAATGCCAGAATAATGCGGAATATGTCCTGCGCTTCTCGCTGGAGGCGGACAATGTAGATGACATTGTGAACGAATATGATATATTTATATATGAAGAATGTGCTGCGAAAGCGTATGACGATTGTGGGAATCAGGCAAGTGCCGGTGGGGTATCTGATTACGTGACAGAGTCTGATTGTGATAATGTATGTATTACAAATAATAATAGGGCTGCACTTGATGAATGGCAGAAGGGGAAAGCAGTCGCGCTGTTTGTCAGGGAGAACAGTACACTTCCGGACGGGACGCTGAAGGGCGAGTACTGTACGGATTTCTGGTGTTATCCGATGTTCCGCTCCATATCGGAGGGGGCAGGTAAACCTGTTCCTGTGGGGACGATGGGACTTTTGATTGACACAGCGCATCCTGCACTGAAGGATTTCGCGTGTGAGTCGTACACAACACCACAGTGGTATGAGATTGTCATGCATTCCAGACCGATGATACTGGACGATATGAACGAGACGAAAGACATCAAACCGATTGTGCGCATGATGGATAATTTTGAGCGAAATCATAACCTGGGACTCATCTATGAGATAGAGCGCGAATGCGGAAAAATGCTTGTGTGCCATGCGGATTTGCTGGCCCTGAAGGATGTGTATCCAGAGGCGGCATGCCTGTATAGAAGCCTTGTGGCGTATGTGCGGTCGGAGGCATTTTAGGAGTTATCAGGTAAATTCTGCAGAGCAGAACCACGTGTCCGGATGCGGTATTCCGACGGTGTAACGCCGACATATTTTTTAAACTGCCGCATGAAATGCAAATCGGACTCATAACCACAGAAGATGCTTAGCTGACAGACAGGCATATTTGTTGTGGTCAGATAGAACTTGGCGAGTGCGATTCTGGCGCATATGATATCGTGCTGGCAGGAGCAGTTAAAGAAACGCTTGTACAAGTGCTGAAAGTGGGAGCTGCTCAGACATAATGTGTCTGCCAGCCGGTTGACGGACCAGCTAGTGGAGGGCGCATTGTATATCTGTGTGCGGATTTGGGCAAACTCACGGTAATATTTCTGTGTGATAGTTAAGGCAGCTGAGGATTCGGCTGTCTTTTTCAATTCATCGTCCAGTGCATATAAAAAGATATGCATAAGCTGGTCTATGAGATATGCACAGTAAAGTCCGTTCGAGTGAAATTCATCAGATATGATTTTGGCATAGTCGGACAGCCTGCGAAAATCCCGTGGATGCAGAATAACACCATATGGAAAAGAAAATAAATCAAGAAGTTTTCGATCATCATCAAAGAAGTCAAAATGAATCCAGTCATCATTGTAACCGGCAGTATCGCAGCCATAATGGATTGGTGTATTGGGAGGGAACAAAAGCAGGGAATTTGGCTCGACTGGACGTTTTTTCCCGTCAATATACACCCACGCATGCTGTTTGATAAGCAAAAAAAGATGATTGTTGAGCCCTGTAGGATGTAAAATATCGCAGGGCTTTTTGTGATGGCTGTCATGTCCACAGTTAAACACTTTTATCATATTGTTCCTCCGTTCAGAAATGTTCTGGCATCTGTTCCAAAAAAGCAGAAAAGGTTAGTTGATTACAGTATAGGTCATTGTCTGTGGAGTGTCAAATCTTTTATAATGTAATAACAGGTTACTGGAACAAAGTGCATAATATCGTTTCATGAAGGCGTAAACAGCAGCATTATCTATTTTATGGAGGTAAGAAATGGAGAATAAGAAACAGGAGTGGGTTACGGATGCAATTGTGAAAATCAGGGAAAAAATCAGTTGGGTGAGTGAAAAAAATAAGGATAAGATTCCTTACACGACGGATGAAAACGGCAATTATGATGACCGCAGTGACAACACGAAAAACTGGAATATTGATGATGGGCTAAACTGGTGGACAAACGGATTCTGGGGAGGTATTCTATGGCTTTTATATCAGGACACAAAGGAGGAGCGCTACGCTGCCATTGCGCGGAACTGTGAGAAAAAACTGGAGCAGACCTTGTCGGATTTCTATGGTCTGCACCATGATGTGGGATTTATGTTTCTGCCGACAGCAGTGGCAGATTACAAAATCACAGGAAACGAGGAGGCGAAAAGGACAGCGCTCCATGCGGCAAATCTGCTGGCGGGGCGGTTTCATTCACAGGGAAATTATATACGGGCATGGAACGACTTGCCGAATCAGGACACTCGGGGATGGGCAATTATTGACTGCATGTTTAATATATCGCTGCTTTACTGGGCATCAAAAGAGACGGGCGATCCAGGATACCGGCATGCTGCAATACGCCATGCGGACAGTGTCATGACACATTTTATCAGGAAAGACGGTTCGTCTATCCATATCGGAGAGTTTGATCCAGAGACAGGTGCATTTGTAAAAAACCACGGCGGACAGGGGTATGGAGAAGATTCCGCATGGACAAGGGGGCAGGGCTGGGCGTTGTACGGTTTTGTCAACAGCTATACAAATACCGGGAGGCAGGAATATCTGGATACGGCAAAAAGAGTGGCGCATTACTGTATTGCAAATATTCCGGACAGCGGTATTATTCCGGTAGATTTCCGGCAGCCTGCAGAGCCGGCGTTGGAAGATTCCTGTGGTGCATGTGTGATTGCGGGGGGATTGATTGAACTGGCAAAGTATGTGCCAGATATTGAGAAGCAGGTTTATCTGCGCCCGGCGGAAAAAATATTAAAGACAATTACGGATACAAGAGCTGACTGGAGCCATGACTGCGACGCAATTGTGCAGAACTGTTCGGCTGCCTATCATGACAGCAGACATCATTTTACAATGGTATATGCTGATTATTTTTATATAGAAGCGATGTATAAATTGGACGGAATGGCGTTTCGGATGTGGTAGTGAATACGGATTCTGATAACTGATGAGGAGGAAAGACAATGCGCATAGGAATTGATATTGGCGGTATGTCGGTCAAGATAGGTCTGGTGGAAGGACAAAGCATTGCCGCAAAAAGCGTGATAAAAATAGACAGAGGCAGACAGACAGCGTATGATTTGATAGAACATGTGTCGAATACTGTGACAGCGCTTTTGTATGAAAATGGGGTAAAACCGGGAGCATGCGAGGGGATTGGAATTGCCTGTCCGGGAACGGTGGATGACCAAAGAGGCATTGTTGTGTACTCCAATAATCTGGGCTGGGAAAATGTTGCGATACTGGAAACGATGAGAGCGCGGATGGCAGTTACAACGCCAATGGCGCTTGCAAATGATGCCGACGCGGCAGCGCTTGGAGAAGTGTTATACGGTGCGGCGAAGGGAAAAGGCAGTGCTGTACTGCTTACGCTTGGAACTGGAGTAGGCAGTGGTGTCATCATGAACCGGAAAATCTTTTCTGGATTTTTAAGGGGTGGCTGCGAGGTGGGACATATGGCGATTGCGCGCAATGGAAGACTGTGTACCTGTGGACGGCGCGGGTGTCTTGAGATGTATGCATCTGCGACAGTCCTGATGGAACATGCGCGCGCACTGGCAGCAGATAATCCGCAGTCGCTTCTGTGTGTACTTAGTGGTGGAAAGCTGTCGGATATTGATGGGAAGGTAATATTTGAAGCGAGAAGAAGAAACGATGCGTCGGCAGAACTTGTTGTGGATGAATATTTAGAGAATCTTAGTATCGGTATAGCGAACATTGTCAATATTTTTAGACCGGAGATTGTGATTCTTGGCGGCGGCGTTTCAGCGCAAAAGGAATATCTGACAGACGAACTGCAAAGACGCGTGGCAGGAAAGTGTTTTGGTGGTACGCATGGACAGACACCACCGATTGTTACAGCGGAACTTGGAAATGATGCCGGAATCATCGGGGCGGCATATCTCATATAAAGGAGAAGAAAATGGATTTATGTTTTAAAATATTGGATGAAGCAATGAATACAAAAGCGGTAAGCAAAGGGGTGAATGAGGTTAGTCTGGTCTATAGCCAGAAATACGAGCCAGGAGACAGGATTATTCTTGAGACTTCGGGGGAGGAGGCGTTTGTATGGCTTCAGATGGATGATGCGCTTGGAAAAGCGTTGGTCTATATTACAGGAAATGTGGAGTATCTTGTTCCTTTTGGGGAGAAACGCATTAACTTGTCGCCAAAGGCATTTTATGGCAGCAGACATCTTTTGCATGCACGTCTTGCAAGGGATTATGATGTTGACGGTTACCGGAATCTTGCCATAAACGTATATGACCAGCATCCGCTAAAGGACTGCTATCCACATGCGGTGGCAAATGTGGAGACAAGGGGAGAGACTGTGTTTGCTGCCCAGAACGCCATTGACGGTGTCGTGGTAAATACCTGTCATGGTGAATGGCCGTATCAGTCATGGGGGATTGACAGGAAAGAAGACGCGTGCATAAAAATAGAGTTTGGGAGGACCGTGGAGATTGACCGGATTGTACTCTACACAAGGGCGGATTTTCCGCATGACAACTGGTGGAGCAGCGTGCATTTTGACTTTTCGGACGAAAGCGGAATTGAGATGCAGATGGAAAAAAGCACGCTTCCACATGAGATAACATTTACGCCAAAGCGAGTGCGCTGGGTAGAGATGAACCATATGGTAAAGTCTGGTGAACCATCCCCGTTTCCTGCACTGACACAGATAGAAGTGTATGGGCGGGAAGTGCTTCCTGATGAAATTTCTATAAAGGGCTGAGTAGATATTTCCTAAAAATTACGTAGATTATTCTAAAAAAAGCGTCTTTTCTTTCCAGATACAAAAGATAGAATAAAAATACAAGAAATTATAGATAAATTACAGTAACAGTTCAGCCTAGGGCTTTGTACTAGCTGCAAAGTTCGTGAAACAGCGATGATATTGATATGCATCAAAGTGGTTTTGCATGGCCTGATGCCTGTAACAGGAAGCCAAAGGCTGAACTGTTACATATTACAAAAGAAATGGAGGGAAAGATGTTGAAAAAGGGAAAGAGATTTTTAAGCCTGCTGTGCTGTATCGCACTGACGGCTTCGATGACGCTTGATGTATGTGCGGCAGAGGGATTCGGATTTGCTAATACAACGGACAGGACACAGGCGGCAGTAGACGCAGACAGTGAGCCTGCGGAAAGTGCAGCCTTTTCTCTGGGAAAAGTGGAAGAAACAGAACCATCCGAATCAAAAAGCAGTGTTGAAACACTTGAAAGTACCGAACCAGAGAAAGAGCAAAGCAGTGAATATGAAACCGAAACCGGAACAGAAACACAGGAGACTGTAAGTGAAGCTGGGACGGAGGAAGAAAGCAGCGACAAGATATCAGAAAGCGGAGTGGAAATTCCGACTGAAACGGAAACCAACAGCAGTACAGTCGAGAATATGGAATCTCTAAGTGAGACGGAAACAGAAGTGCAGGAAGAAGAGAGCTGTAATCCCAACGCGGGGAGCACAGAACGGGTATCTGCAAATTATATTTTTGATGATGCGTTTGTCTCAAATTTTAGTGGTGCGGATAAAACAAACTATAAAGATAACCAGAATTTGATAATCGGCAAAGGCAGACATATCTATATTCGGTTTGATTTGTCGGAGATTAGCGCAGATGCAGAGAAAATTATTTTTCAAGGTGTTAAGAAAAAACTTGACTCTGCTAATAAAATTGTTGTGACAGAGTGCAGTGAATATTTACGTCAGGATGACAGTAATGACAGCGCGGATGCGTGGACGACAGATAACATTACGTATGAAAACAGACCGCGGGATATGGAACATACGGTTTACAACGGACTGGATTGGTCGTCCGGTAATTTGGAGATAGACCTGACAGACTTTATAAAGACAAAAAAGCAGGACAATGCCGATACGGCGTGCATCCATATTACAACAACAACGGTGGACGACGGTGTCACTGGAGCAGCAGAAATATATTCGTCACGTGATACATCATCGCGTGGACCGAAGCTCGAAGTATATATGGCGAAGGTATCCGAGAATAATATCTTTGATTCTGCATATGTCTCAAATCAGTCAGGGAAGGCAGACACCAATTTTAGTACAGCAACGAAATTGACATTTGGCAAGTACAGGCATGTCTATCTTCGGTTTGACCTGGCGGACATCGAGGAAAATTCCAACAAAATTATATTCCGTGGAATCTATATGGGAAGCGCCAATCTGTCGAACACAATTGTTGTGAAAGAGAGCAGCGAGTATTTACGGCAGGATGAATCAAATGACAGTAAGGATCAGTGGACAACGGACAATATTACTTATACGAACAGACCGTTGGACAAAGACAATGTCCTCTATGATGCATTGGAATGGAGTTCGGGAAACCTGGAACTTGACTTAACCGACTTTATCAAAGCGAAGAAGCAGGCGGGCGCCGAGACTGCTTGCATCCATATCACAACTGCAAATCCCGACAGTGACAGCGACACGGCAGTAGATATCGGGGCGCTGAAAAATACGGATAAATCCAAGAAACCGGCATTGGTTGTTAAGACATCTGTTTACAATATTTTTGACGACGCGTATGTTGATTCAAGTAAGGGCACTGCAAATAACGCATCTTCCGGCACGCTGATTTTCGGAAAGAGCAGGCATGTTTATCTGCGTTTTGATTTGTCCAATATTGCCCCAGATGCCGATAAAATCATATTTTGCGGCACTTATGCAAAAGGAGCCCAGAAACCGGTTGTCGTAACTGCGTGCAGTGAATTTTTGCGGGCAGATGACAGTACGGACGGAAAAGAGGAGTGGACAACAGGCAATATTACATGGAACAACCGTCCATTAGATGCGGGAGAACCTCTCTATGAGGAACTGGCCTGGACGGATCCGAGCAAGTTGGAAATCGACCTGACTGCGTTCATAAAAAGTAAGATGGAAAAGGGCGACAAAACAGCGTGTATTCATTTTACGACAACGACGGTGGATGATACCGCGATTAGTGCCGTGGAAATCAATTCCACCCGGAGCGATTCCGGAAAGCCGAAACTGGTCGTTTCCTCCCCCAATGACGAGAAACCTGAAGGGCTGGAACGCAAAACGACAGTCGGCAGCTACTATGACAACGGATCCGTTATCCAGAAAGTTATCCGGATAAAAACGGCAGACAATAAGTATCTGAAAGTAGACGGGGACGGCACTGTCAAGACATCCGGGACTGCCAATGACGCAAGCCTGTTCGGGCTGCATATTTATCAGTATGACAAATTTGAACAGGAAAGCTACGGTGCGACAAAGACAACCTATGCTTTTGAAAATCTGGCGGACGGAAAATTTCTGACAATTCAGAATTATTTTGCGGAAAATGACGCCAGTAAGTCGTATTGGAGTCAGGAGAGCAGCGGGAAATACATTATAAAGGCAACAGCGCCGGATGTTAATTGGAATGAGCGTTTTGATGTGCAGTATTATGCGGATTCCCAATATTATACGATTGCAAGTCACCTACAGGCACTGCGTGATAGTTCTGGCGCAGTCAGTCCAGTATATGTAGAAAGTGATACATTGAAATGTGGAAAAAGTGATGATGTATTCCGTTTTTATCTGGAAGAAGTAGAAAATGAGGACAGGCTGAAAGTATTACAGGAGGTAAACGGCTCCTCTGCCAGATTGTTCTGGAAACCGGTCAATCAGGATAAGACTCCGGAAAACTATATAGTTGAAGGGCACACGGTAGCCTATGATGCAGAAAAGGATGCACTGTATACGGAGATAGGGAATCTTGAACCGAAGCTATATGAATTTACGGTAAAGTATGAGAATCAGGAAGAAAAAGTAAAGGTCAGGATATTCAACCATCTTGCGCTTGCCCACAGTGAGGTGCAGCTCGACGCAATGAAGGCGCATGTTGCAAAGAAAGTGGAGCCATGGTATTCCGATTACCAGAGACTGGTCAATCAGGTTCCATACAATATGTCCAATGATTCTTATGCGGTAACTGCGTATGAAGCAGTCGGCAGAGGTGACCCGGCAGGGCATGGAAATATAGCGGCATATGAGCGGTCTTCTAACGCGGCATATTTTAACGCCCTGCAGTGGGTGATAACAGGCGAGGACAAGTATGCCGCAAAGGGTGTGGAAATACTGAACGCATGGTGCGGATTAAAAATCTTGGATGGCAGGGACAGGATTCTAGGCGCTGCTATCAGTACATACCGTATGAACAATGCAGCGGAAATCTTAAAGTATTATCATGGTGGTTACAGTGGTTATTCAGATGAAGACTTCAAGAAATATCAGGACATGATGCTCAATGTCATTTATCCGGTGATACAGGATTTGGGTCTGCCTATGATTGCCAACGGCAACTGGGATACGGCTGCTATGGCGGGAATGGTATCTATCGGTGCAGTCTGCGAAAATACCGAGATTTTTGAGCGGGCCGTCTACCTGTATCAGGATATTCACACAAACGGTTCCGTTGCGGTTTATGTGAGCGATTGGGGGCAGTCTGTGGAGAGCTTCAGGGATCAGGCGCATGCACAGTTCGGCATCAGTCTGCTTGCTGATGTATGTGTGATTGTGGAAAAGCAGGGAATTGACTTGTGGAGCTTATATGACAACCGTCTGGCAAAAGCTTTTAACTGGGCGGCACAGTATAATTTATACGACACAGAGAATTTAAAAATGGAGCCTTTGACAGATGTTTTCGGACGAAACAGATGGAGTTCCATAGACAGTGAAAAGATTAACCGTGGAGAGCTACGCTCCGTATATGAACTTCCACTGGCGCATTACTCCAAGGTAGATGGTGTTGATGTGACGTGGATGAAGAAAGCAGCAGAAGCGATGCGGCCGCAGGGCTTTGTAAACAATGACCATTTGAATTTTGGCACTTTAACGACATACAATGGTGAAGCAACAAAGGCGGCAGAGCCATATTTCCAGCTACGGACGCGTTTAGAGCCTTGGTATCAGCGGACATGGAACGATGTCAAAAAATATGGGGAGATACAGGATAACATACCGGAGACACTTAACTCCTACTTTACAGTGGACGAATCCGGCACGCTGACTGTTTCAGGCAGGAAAGCAGATGCACCGTTTTTCCAGATGGAAAATCAGGCGGATGGTAGCTGTGCAGTGCGTTGTGTAAAGACAAACAGGTACCTGTCTGTCAAAGAAGATACGTATAACGATGGAAATGTAATAAAAGCGGATGCTGTTACAGTTGGCGAAAATGAAAAGTTTATATTAAAGGGAACAGGCGCCAGCTTCTTTTATTTGGAAGCAAAAGCGTTTGAAAATAGGATATTGAACGTCAATGTAGAGAATGGGGATGACCCGCAAAATGCGGTGCTTACGTTGTATTTAGGAACAAGGAAAACGGTGGAGAGTGATACAGTAACGAACAACGAACGTTTTATATTGGTTTATAATACAGCGGATGTCGCATTGAAGGATGCGCCGTTGGTTGACACAAGTGCATTGGAGGAATATCTCAATGGTCTGTCGGAGGTAAATAATGACGACCATAAATATACCACTGATAGCTGGCAGGCATATTCGGAAAAACTGGAAGCGGCAAAGACGTGTTTACAGGATGCCAAAGACGGAAATGCCTCGCAGTCAGATATTAACAATGCGCTTCGTGAGCTGCAGGAAGCATATGATAGTCTGCTATTTGACAAGCCTGCGGAGGATGTGGTATCTGCTCCGGCCGCGAGCATCCCGTCAGGTGAAATTCTGGCGGACACGGAGGTTACATTGACTTGTGCGACAGAAGGAGCGGCAATCTATTATACAATAGACGGAAGCAATCCAGAAGTAAAGGACGAGCTGCTTTACAAGTACCCGATTGTGGTCAATGCTCCTGTAACCATCAAGGCAATGGCAGTTAAGGACGGTTATCGGAATAGCGAAGTCGTCACCTATACATACACAATAGCGCAGACAGACCCAGATAAATTTGTCTATGCGCCAACCGCGGATGTGCAGTCAGGCAAGATTGCTAAGGGAACAAAGGTTACATTGAGCTGTGTAACAGGAGAAGCATTCATTTACTATACGACAGACAAAAGTGAGCCGACAGCATTAAATGGAACACTTTATGAGAACCCGATTGTTGTGAATGAGACAGTGACCATCAAGGCGATTGCAGTAAAGGGACAGAATACGAGTGCGGTCAGCACGTTTGTATATGAAGTCTCCGGCGGAAGCCAAGGCGGGGATGACAAACCAGAACAAGTGAGTGCACCGGCTGCGGACAAGGTTTCAGGTACGGAAGTGTTGCTTAAGGGTACGCGGATTACGCTGACCTGTGCGACAGAAGGAGCGGAAATCTATTATACAACGGACGAAAGCGAGCCGGCAATAAAGGATGAACTGCTTTACAAAAATCCGATTCCGGTCAATCGGGATATGACCATCAAAGCGATAGCAGCCAAGGAGGGAGTAAGCAGTACTGTTGCAGTATTTACCTATACAGTCAGCACTGGCCTGCGGATAACAGTAGACGGCATACCGTATTATTGCTCCACAGATAATATAATTGTGACAGATGCCCTGTATACTTATACCGGAAGTGCCATTACGCCTGAAATTACAGTCGTAAACAATGGCGAACTGCTTACAAACGGTACAGATTATACGGTGAAGTATGCAAACAATATCAAGGTTCCGGCGGCAAATGCAAAAAGTACGCAGCAGCCCAAAATTACCATAATAGGTAAAAATAATCTGAAAGGGAACGCTGTCCTTTACTTTGCGATTCAGCCAAAGAGCATTGCAGCACAGGAGGAAGGAATAGCGGCAACTGAACCGCTGGTCGTTGTCGAGAATAAAAAGGCTGCGCCCGTAGTGTATTACAATGGCCGGTTATTAAAGGCAAATCAGGACTTTACGATGAGTGATGCCGGTAAAAAGTGGACATCTGCGGACAATGATAAAGAGATAACGCTTACTGGCAAAGGAAACTATGCTGGAGAACGAAAAATGAAAGTAAGTGTTGTTGGGAAAAACACCCTGCAGAAGTTTACCGTAGAACTGGACAATCGCATGAGCGACATTATGTATGACGGAACGGAACATGAACCGCTGTTTTTGGTTTCCAATACAAAGGATAAGCAGCAGGTAAGTGCAGATAATTATTATGTAGTAATGAGCGGCGACAAAATAACCGCAGGAACGCAGAAGTTTACCGTTGTGGGAACCGGAATCTATACAGGATGTCGTGTTACAAAGTCCTATAAAATTAAACCCTGTACGGATATCAGAAACTTAAAGATTGACGCAAACACAGTACAGTCAAAGGAATATGTGTATACAAGATTTGGCGCTGTTTTTGAGGAGGGTGACCTTATCGTTAGCAACAATGACACAGTCTTGGAGGAGGGGAAAGACTATAAGATTACCTACAGCGGCAATAAGAAGGTGACAGATAAGGCGAAATACAGCGTAACGTTCCTTGGCAATTACAAGGGCGTGAAAAATGTCACAAACCAAAAAGGAACGTTTCAGATTGTGCCGGCTGACTTGAGCAGACAGAATTATCAGGCAGCAGCGCTTGATAAAGTTTATACAAAACCAGCCGTTTATAAAACGAATCTTTATGTGACGGTTGATGATGTCCTGCTGAAAGCTTCCGATTATACAGTGACATACAGGCTTTCTGACGGAACAGAGATGAAAGGGAAAAATAAGCTTGATCTCAGTAAGACGGATGGCATGGTAACTGTGCAGATACAGGGAAAGGGCAATTACTGCGGCACGATAGAAACTTCCTATAAGGTCTATCCGTCCGACAATTTGTACGACCTTGCCAAGGCGAGAGTGACTGTTGTGGATGATGACGGCAAAAAGCTTAAAAATGTACAGTTCGACGGGAATGCGCAGACAGTTTCCTTTAAGATAGAAGTAAAAGATGGTAAGAGATATAGGGAAATTACACCTGAGGAGTATCATGTGCTGGCACCATATATTACATATGCCAACAATGTATATAAAGGAAAAGCATCTGTCATAATCAATGGTGATGGGGAAACATTTGCAGGCGGCAAGGTTGTGACATTTAATATTGTATCAAAAAATATTACGACCAAAAAGTAAAACAGTCAGTGGGAAAAAGCGTGTGTTTTGTCAGAACCACGCTTTTTTCAAAATATAAATCTTAAAAAAACGTATACTGAACTAAAAAAACCATATTTTTTAAGTTTTTAAACCTTGATATAGTATAGATACAAGATAAAACACCGGATGCGAAAGCGAAGGAGAGCATTAAAATACGTAATATGGGAAGGAGAATAACATGAAAAAGAAAATTGTATCAGGTTTGATGGCTGTGGCAATGATGACGACTTTATTGTCAGGATGCGGAAACAGCAAAACAGACAGCACAGGGGATGCTCCTGCGGCGGACACAGGTACACAGAAATCAGAAAGCCAGCCTGCGGCTGAAGCACCAGCAGCAAATGAAAGCACACCGGAGGCAGACGCTGCAAATGCAATTGTGACAGAGCCGACGGAGCTTACGTTTATCTTTGCTGACGGAGATGACGGTGCAAAGCAGTCCATGAACACAATTGTGGATAAGTTTAATGAAACATATGAGAATATTACAGTGACTATTGAACCCGGAAACGGGGGCGCTTACAGTGAGTTTATCAAAACCAAGGACAGCGTGGGGGAATTTCCGGACGTGATGGAGATGAGGGACACAGCTGTGTATGTGCGGGCAGGAAAGCTCGCGCCGCTGCCGGATGATATCGTGAGCCTGTTCAAGACGACGACAGCATTTGACGGTGTGACCTACACGGCGCCGCTTGCAGGCGAGAACACCAACGGAATTATATACAACAAGACATATTTTGACGAGAAGGGCTTCGAGGAGCCAAAGACGTATGATGAATTCCTTGCACTGTGCCAAAGCATTCAGGATGCAGGCGATATGTCTCCGCTGGTAGTGGGCGGTCAGGACATCTGGCATATGGGATTCTGGTTCTATAAGGCATACAACGATCAGGTGTTAAGCCAGGATGAGGATTTCATCAAGCACTGCTATGAAGGTACAAAGACTTTTACAGATGATTCTATTAAAAATACGTTTACTGAGCTTCAGGATATATTGCAGTACGCACAGGATGGATGGGTGTCGACACCGGATGCACAGATTACGACGTTTCTTGTAAATGACATGGCGGCAATGATGTACTCTGGTACACATATGTTTTCTCAGATTGAGCAGGCAGATGGAGATTTTGAGATGGGATGGTTTGCGGTTCCGAGTCCGGACGGCAAGACAAGGCTTGTAGGCGGCGGTGGCGCCAGCGGACTTGCAATCTCGGCAGAAGCGGCACAGGATCCGAACAAGAAAGCCGCAGCAGAGGAGTTTATCAAGTTCTTCTATGCACCGGAAAACTATTGCGTATACTGCCAGACACTGAGCGCGATTCCGTCAACAGTGGCAGAACCTGCACTCGATGTATCCCCTGTATTCCAGGAGGTGATTGATGCGACAGCTTCGGCAGACAAGCTCTCACCCATGTGGAACACGATGACAGGTGACAATGAGCTTCCGCCTGATTTCAGAAACTTCACCTACAAGACATTGATAGAAGTATTGCAGGGCACAAGGGATATTGATTCCGCATGTGAGGAGCTGGTAAAGACATGGAATGTCGGAATGGAAAGCTTTAACCCCACCACAGGAGTAGGGATTGAATAAAACTTCAGATTGCGGTAAGATAACAGGAAACACTTAGGCGGCAAAACGCCGTCTGAGTGTTCCGGTTCATAAAAGCTTTTAAACATATCCTGACAAGAAGGGAGGATTACATGAAACAGAAAAAAGGATTGGATAAGGTTACAATTGCATTTATTGCACCTGCGTTTATTTTTTTTACCCTTTTTATCATTGTACCGACAATTTCCAGCGTGTATTACAGTTTCACATCATGGGATGGCATCAGCCCGAACGTGAAATTTATCGGATTGGCAAATTATAAGGAAATTTTTTCCAGTGCCCGTTTTGGAAACGCCTTGAAAAATACTGTGATTCTCACGGTGTTTATATCCATTTGTGAGAATGTCATGGCGCTTGTGCTGGCTTTGATCGTGGATAATGTCAGATGGGGAAAGAATGCATTCAGGAGTGCATTTTATCTGCCGGTATTAGTAAGCGGTATTGTTTCTGGTTTTATATGGAAGATTATGTACAATTACAATTTTGGTACATTTAATACGATTCTTAAAAATATTGGTCTTGAGGATGCAAGACAGGACTGGCTTGGTAATACGTCACTGACGTTGATTATGATTGGTCTGGTACTCATTTGGAAGGGCGCGGGATATTACATGATAATTTACCTGGCATCCCTTCAAAGTGTATCGACAGATTTGCTTGAGGCGGCACAGATTGACGGCGCGACAGCGATACAGCGTTTTCGCCATATCACGATACCCATGATATCAGGTGCTTTCACAATTAACTTTACATTGTCCTTAATCAACGGATTAAAGGTATTTGATCAGATTAATGTCATGACGGACGGAGGTCCCGGCTTTACATCGGAGACACTGGTATACCTGCTGTACAAGGTAGGCTTCAATGAAGGACGCCAGGGATTTGGAACCGCAGTGGGAATCATGCTGCTGTTCATCATTATCATACTGAACACATTACAGCAGAAATTCTTGAGGAGCAGGGAGGTGCAGATGTAATGGAAAGAGCAAAGAAACGATTGAGGCCCAGTCATGTTATCTTGTTTGTCTGCACGGTACTGCTTGCTATTTTGTTTGTTTATCCAATCTTTTTTGCGCTGATGTCTGCCTTTAAGAGCAATGGCGATATCTTGAAAGACCCTGTTGCCCTGCCGGCATCACTGTACCTTCAAAATTTTAAAGACTTGTTTGAACAGTCAGATTTCCTAACGGCGATTATCCACTCCGTTTTTCTGACAGTTGTGTCAGAATTGCTGATTATTTGCATTGTGCCGCTTGCGGCATATGCGATTGAGCGTAGGAAAAGTAAACTGACAGCATTTATTTACACATATTTTCTTGCAGGAATGATGATACCGTTCCACTTGTACATGTTTCCGTTATTTAAGGAAATGAAGATATTCCATATTTTTGGAACGATGGCAGGTCCCATCGTGTGCTATATATCAGGTTCAATTGCCTTTGGAACACTGCTCTATGGCAGCTTCCTGAAGGGCATTCCCTTAGAGATTGAGGAGGCGGCACAGATTGACGGGTGCACACCGTTTCAGACATTCTGGAAAGTGACGTTTCCGTTGCTTGGACCTTGTACCGCATCTATGGTTATCTTGAACGGACTTAATATCTGGAATGATTACCTGATGCCGTATCTGGCACTGCCAAGCGGAAAGGCTAAGACGATAACAGTAGAAATTGCGGCATTTGTAGGGCAGTATTCAGCAAGATGGGATATTGTCTTTGCAGGAACGGTTATTTCAATCGTACCAGCGCTTGCGATATTCTGCATGTTCCAAAAGTACTTCGTAAAAGGAATTACGGCAGGAGCAGCCAAGGGTTAAAACATGGCACGCCAAAGTTTTACAAAACAAACATTTCTTCATTTTGGGGAAGTGTTTGTTTTGCTATTTATGTGTGGCAAGTAGTGGGGAAGTTACAATTCAGCCCAGGATCTCGCACTGGCTGCAAAGTTCGTGAGACAGCGATGGGGTTGAGATGCATCAAGCCGCTACGGAGTGTTTTTGCATGGCTAGTACAGTGAAAATTAAGTTTTGGATAGTTTGACGCAGAATATTTTTCTGAGCGTGCTGCTTCACAAACGCAGGCGTAGCGGTGGCTACGTCGAGGCTTGGGGAGTAGTGCTATCAGGAAAATAGGCAAGTCAAATTGCCAATTACTTAATATTCACTGTGCTAGATGCTTGTAACAGGGGGATGGCGCTGGATACATTTGGTAGTTTCTTAAATCAGGGATTTTTGGTATGATAAGAAAAGTGGAGAGGATAGTGCTTTATGAGAAAGAGATGGCAGAAACTGGGGTTGTACTACAAATTTTCACTGACAATTATCATGGTGGGGCTGATTCCGATGCTTCTGCTTTCGACATACATATCCCATTCCATGATGCAGGATTACCGAAAGGCACTTGAGGTACAGTATGAGCAGGCAACAGAGTATGTGGCGAACAGCATTGAGAGTATGCTGGAATCGTACAACAGTGTGTCAAAGATGCCCTACTATTACAATATATCTTCATATGGGAGTAACTATACATCCTATATGTCGTTTGATAATTTCAGGAAGATTGTCTATGGGGAAATTTATGCGGAGGAAACGATGCAGCAGCGGCGTCAGTCTGATATGGAAAACTTTTTACAATATCTTGGAAATCTTGACAATTCCATTATCTGCCTGCATTTTATTGCAGAAGACTTGGAAGGGGAAAAACTAGATTTTCACAAGGCAATGGACGGGACGTATTTTAATAATGAACCATTGTTTGAGCAGCTTGTCGGTTATTCCGAACTAGACCGCAGCAGCAATAAGCTGATTCTGATACCGCCGCACGGCAGCACATACAAGAACGGAATTGACCGGAAGGTGTTCAGCGTTGCGCGCAATTATTATGATTTGCGGGGAAATGTAGGGAATACGCGATATGTTGGTACGCTGTTTTTTGATATTGATATTCGACGGTTTGACAGAATCTTTATGGATGTGCGTTATCAGGATGACGAGCTTTTTTTTGTGACGGACTTGGAGGGGAACTGCTTTTACAGCAATGCCGATGGCAAGGCAGGAAGCAATGTCCGGCACGAGTTTACGGACAGAAAAAAGGATTTTGTGCTCAGCAAGGCGGTTGGGGATCTTGGACTGAACGTGACTGTGGTCATGGATATGGAGAAGGCGTTTGCCAAGATTCAACAGACACAAAAAATTATTTATATCATTATTGCAGCTTCGATCTGTGCATTACTTGGTGGCTCAGCATTTTTTTCAAAAAGGCTGACGAACCCCCTTCATGAGATTATGACGCAGATGGAGCAGGTAGGGACGGGGAATTTCGATATTGTGCTTCCAGTGCGTTCTAGTGATGAGATTGGAGTCCTTGCGGGGCGCTTTAACCAGATGAGCGAGGCGCTCAAGCAGCATATCAATCAGTCCTATGTAGCACAAATCCGTCAAAATGAAGCTGAACTGACTGCGTTAAAATCACAGATTTATCCACATTTTCTATATAATACGCTGGAAGTTATCCGGATGACGGCGCTTGATGATTCGGAGAAAAGGGTGCCGGAAATGATAGAGGCGTTATCACAGCAGATTCATTATCTGATTGGTCCGATGCAGGATATGGTACCGCTGGAAAAAGAAATAGATATTGTGCGCAAGTATGTCTATCTGCTCAACTGCCGGATATCAGGCAAAATCCAACTGAACATGAATGTACAGTCCGTAAGCTGTATGACTGTTCCAAAACTGATTTTACAGCCGGTTGTCGAGAACGCATACGTGCATGGCATAAAGCCGAAAAAGGGATCGGGCTGTATTATGATTGAGGCGTATGTGGAGGACAAGGTGCTTCATATCAATGTAATGGATAACGGCGTGGGCATGGATGAGGAGGCGGTCGGCAGACTGTACGGGATTATGAACGGGACGAATCCGGGAATTAAGAGCGCATATAACTGGCAGAGCATTGGGTTGAAAAATGTAAATGACAGGATAAAGTACTTGTACGGTGAGACGTATGGCATTGAAATTACGAGTACAGTGGGAATCGGCACGAATGTGCACATTATTATGCCAGTGGATGGATAGGATGGAGGGCACGACTATGAAACAAAAGATGAAAATGATACTAGCGGATGACGAGGTAGTAATCACGAAAGGAATACAGAAGCTGGTGGACTGGAATGCAATGGGGATCACGATTTCCGGCGTTTATGAGGACGGAAAAAGCGCATTTGAGGCAATCGTAAAAAATCAGCCGGAACTGGCGCTTCTGGACATTTCTATGCCCGGAATGACAGGGATTGAAATTATCAGGGAATGCGTGGCACTGAAACTGGACACGCAGTTTATCTTTATCAGCGGGTTTCAGGACTTCGAGTATGCAAAGAGCGCAATTAAGTACGGGGCAGTGGATTATCTCCTGAAACCCGTTATTCTTGAGGAACTGATGCATGCAGTCGAACAGGGTATCGCCAATATCACAGGGATTCGAAAGGAACCAGAGCAACTGTTTATGGATAACCGGGATGCGTTTACAAGGCTTGTTGAAGTGGAAAATACCTGCTATGTACCAGTTCTGGCAGATATTATTTATCCTGCGTCCATAAGCGAACAAATGAAAAAACTGATTCAATTTTCGTTTTACAGTTTTGTGGATGAATATATAGGGCGCCTCGGTATCGGAATCACATTTAACCGTGCTGAAAAACTGATCATTGTATTGAAAGGGATGGAGCGGGAACAATGTTTTGAAACAATACAAAAACTACAGGAAGCCCTTGAGGAGAACATTCGCCAAAAGTCGGTATTTGTAGTCGGACAGCTTGCCTATCGCATGAGTGATATTCCGAATTTGTATGAGAAGTGCGTTTCCATGTCCGGATATTTTTTCTTTGCGGACTGGCTTCCGCACACAATATTGGATGTTTCCGGCGAGGTGTACGGGAATAAAGTACAGATGCAGCGGTTTCAGAATGCCAGGGACGAGATGGTCAATACGCTTGTTGACGGCATCGCCGGTGTGTTTGACAAGCGCTTTTCGCTTTTTGCTACACTGGTATGTAAGATTGCCGATGGGAAACGTGAGGATGCCTGTTTCTATTACTGCACAGCGGTAAGACTGGCGGCGGAGAGACTGGCCGCGTTGGGGGTCGACGCAGGATATGCAAATGACATGAAAAAACTTCTGGAAATGGGAAGGGCGGCAGACAGTTACACGCAGTTGGTGGAAGTGTATCGCAATATTTTAATACAGCTTAGAGAAAAACTTCAGAATATTGCCTCAAACAGTGAGAAACAAAATTACCTCAAAGCAAAAGCTTATATTGAGGAGCACTATGCGGAGAACCTCACATTAAATATCCTTGCGGAGGAAATACATATGAATCCGTATTATTTTAGTGCATTTTTTAAAAAGAATGCTGGAATTAATTTTAAGGATTATGTATGTGCCATAAGGCTCGAACATGCAATCCCGCTTTTGGTTTCAAGTGACAAAAAGACGTACGAAATTGCGGTTGAGGTAGGCTTTACGGACGCCAGAACATTTACGGAGGCATTCCAGAAGCATTATCAGGAGACGCCCAACGCATATAGAAAACGGATTAAGGGAGAATAAACAGGAAATGTTTATTGTATAAACGGTGACTGTCGTGTATACTGTAAGCAAAGCCATGTTCCGATAACAAGACAGCGGGATGTCCGATTGCGGACATCCTTGCAAATATCCATTTACAAATGGAAGAAAAGCGGTATGAAGCAGGTCTGGTTTCTGCGGGGTATGCACCAGAATAGATTCGCAAACATGGTTTGGCATTTCGGGGAAAAGCGCCTGATTGGATGAGGTGTACGGATGACAGAAACGGGGGATTAAGATGCGTAGAAGACTTGTACTTACAGCATTTGTATATATATTGGCGTTTCAAATGTTTATGGGGATAGTCTGCGCGGCAGAAAGGTCGGAAAATGTCAGCGAAACCTGTGGTCGGGAAAACAGAATGGAAAATGCGGCAGGGATAGCTGAGACAGAAGCGGAACCGGGGACAATTATAGAGCCGGATGAGGAGGCTCCCACTGATCAGAGGACGGAAGCACAGGGGGAGCCGGCAGGCGAAGACGCGGAGACTGAGTCAGTGACAGAATCACTCACGGAACCGGATTTTGCGGATGATGCAGACAACGGCGGGGGAGAGACGGAAGCGTTCGAGGAGGGCGCCCCGGATTTTCTGTTTCAGGCAGGCGGCTTTAAGGTCTTGGATGAGGACGCGGGATATGAGGGCGGTATCAGTCTGTATTCGACAGGAGACATGGACGAGCTTGCGGATAAAATGTATACGGCGCTAAAGGGCAGGGCGCAGTCAATTGCGGTCAAGGATTACGGATTTTACTGGGACAATACAGACGACAGGAAACAACTGCTGACCCTCTATTATGCGGTTATCAATGACCACCCTGACTTGTATTTTGCAAGAACGGGTTATGGGGTCTCATACAACACAAAGACAAAACTTATCTCGAAAATCACGCCGAACTACTTTGTCAATGTCGATGACAATGCATTTCAGGCAGGTGTGCAGAAAGCAAAGTCCGTTGTTACATCGGATATGGATGATTTGCAGAAAGCAATTGCCATCCATGAATATCTTGTGTTGAACTGTGAGTATGACAAGGAACGTCTGGGTAATAAGACAATACCGCAGGAATCCTATGGGGCATACGGTGCGCTGGCAAACAGGATAGCGGTCTGTCAGGGGTATGCGCTCGCTTACAAATACCTGATGAATGAATATGGCATTGAGTGCTATATCGTGACGAGCGACAAGATGAACCACGCGTGGAATATTGTGAAAATAGGCGGAGAACTGTATCAGATTGATGCGACCTGGGATGACCCGACCTGGGACAGATTTGGTCTGGTGTCACATGCCAATATGCTCCTATCGGATACAGCGTTTGGAAAAAACCACAGGGACTGGTATGTGACAAAAGGCAGCGGTATTATTGACCTGAAAGCGGAGGGGACAAAGTATGACAATGCATTCTGGCAGAATGTCAAATCGCCGCTGGTGTATGATGCCGGCGGAACAAAAAAGTATTATTATGTCTCAGGCGACAAAAAGTTACAGAGCCGTTCTTGCAGTGCGCAGAAAATGGATGCGGACTGCACCACGCTGATAACCCTCGACACGTCATGTTCAGGGCTTGCGCTTGACGGGACGAAGCTCTATTATAATACCAGCAAAAGTATTGCCTATATTGATATTGGCGGAGGCAGTTATGCGGAGCAGGTGCGGTTTTCCTTAAAGGATGAAGATACCAATAACATATATGGATTTACCAAAAGCAATGATGTTATCAGATACGTGAAAAGGGCAGGCGAGTCTCCTACCGGAAAAAGCACAATTTATGTCCTGAACGATTTGGCGGATGGTACCAGTGAGACGGAAGCCGGAGTTTACACGGTCACATTCAAAGACGATTTCGGTACGGTTTTTGATGTTCAGAAGATCAGTGAGGGCGGCTACGCCGTCCCACCGGACAAGAAAATGACGCCGCAGCCGGGATATCAGTTTTCGTCATGGAAAGGAAATTACTCCAATATACAAAAGGATGAGACGGTTACTGCTATCTATAAAAAATATACATACACCATAAAATATGAGCTCAACGGTGGTGAAAACAGTTCCGCAAATCCTGCAAAATATGATGTTGAGACGCCAGACATTATTCTGTCAGAGCCGTTGAAACGAGAGTACTATGATTTTCTGGGATGGTATGAAGAACCGGATTTTCGGACAAAAGTAACCGCCATCAAAAAAGGAAGTATTGGAAACCGCACACTGTACGCGAGGTGGGCACTCGAAAAATATTTGATAACTTATGAGCTGAATGGCGGCAAAAACAGTTCGCTGAACAAGACAGAGTATGATTTGGAAACAGAAACCTTTTCGTTTGATAATCCGACGAAAAGGGGTTATGCATTCGAAGGGTGGTATGCGGAGGCGGATTTCCGGACAGCTGTTACATCTATCAAAAAAGGAAGTACTGGAAACCGAACCGTTTACGCAAAGTGGAAAATATTGGAATACGATTTGGAATATGAGCCAAACAGCGGAAAAAACAGTCCGCAGAATCCGCTGCAATACAATGTCGAGACCGATACGATTCATCTGGAAGCGCCGTCACATGAGGATTCACACTATGAATTTGAAGGCTGGTACACAGACAGAAATTTTACTTATCCAATTGCCGCAATAGAAAAGGGCAGCGTAGGAAATCTTAAGCTTTATGCGAAGTGGACAAAATATTACCATGTGCGTTTTTTTGACAACGCAGGGAAGCTTATAGCGGATATAAGGACTGCGGAGGGGGAGGATGCAGAAGCACCTGAAGCAGCCATGCCAGAGGGATATGCATTTGTAAAGTGGGATAAGGATTACAAAAATGTTCAGGAAGACATGGACATTACAGCAGTTTACGAACCCATACAGTATGCCATTACCTATGTTTTGGGCGGAGGCACCAACACAGGAAAAAATCCAGAAACATATACGATTGAAACACAAGATTTCAAACTTGCATCCCCGAAACACAAAAACACGGAGCTTGCCTTTGCGGGATGGTACCGTGACAAGGGCTGCAAGGAACGTGTTGTTTCCATTAAAAAGGGAAGTATAGGCGATATTACGCTCTACGCGAAATGGAGAAAAGTAGAGGAGGAAAACACTCCGGGCGAGTCGCACGCGGACAGGCCATCCGCAGCGAACCAGACCGCTGCGCCGGAGAAAAAGGTCAGCGATGCAGTCAGCAATTCGCAAATCCCGAATCCCGAATCCGCAGCGGAAAGCGAAGCGCTGACAAGAACAGACAGAGACAGTGCACCGGCAGTGACAGTCATCACTTCGACTGAATCCCAAAAAAGTGATACTGTTCTGTATGAATCCGAAACGGGCAGTGCGCAATTGACGGGTACGGAGGAGGACGGTGGTATCGTGACTGGTATGGAAACCGTCACGGCGACAGAGACAGGGGGGGATGAAAGGCAGCAGGAAACCGTCGCGATGCAGAGCGGCGACTCTGACGAATCCAATACAGAATCGCTTGTCGAAATACAGGAAAATGGGACGCATTTGTGGATTTATCTCACGGCGTTTCTGGCAATGACTGCTGTCATAGGGGGAGCTTTTGGGCTTTATGCATGGAGAAAGAAAGAGGATAGGGCACAGCAATGATACAAATACAATTACCTGAAAAAGTTCAGTTTATCATATCGCGGCTTGAGGCAGCGGGCTATGAGGCATACGCTGTGGGCGGGTGCGTCAGGGATTCCCTTCTTGGCAGACAGCCGCATGACTGGGACGTGACAACCTCGGCAAAGCCGCTGCAGGTGAAGGAAGTTTTCCGCCACACGATTGACACCGGAATCCAGCATGGAACGGTGACGGTGATGATTGATCATGAGGGATTTGAGGTGACGACGTACCGCATTGACGGCGAGTATGAGGACAGCCGGCATCCGAAGGAGGTCACGTTTACGGTAAATTTGGTGGAGGACTTAAAACGCAGGGATTTTACTATCAATGCCATGGCGTACAATGCCAGGAGCGGTGTTGTGGACGCGTTTGGCGGTGTGGAGGATTTGAAGAACGGGATTATCCGATGCGTCGGTGAGGCGGCAGAACGATTTGGCGAGGATGCGCTCCGCATTCTGCGGGCAGTCCGGTTCTCGGCTCAGCTGGGCTTTTCGATCGCAGATGAGACAAAGGTGGCAGCCACGGCGCTTGCCCCGAACCTGAAGCATATCAGCGCGGAGCGCATACAGGTGGAGCTTGTGAAGCTGCTGGTGTCAGCTCACCCTGATTACATGCGGGATGCATACGCACTGGGGATCACCAAAATTGTGCTCCCTGAGCTGGACGATGCATTTGCCACAGAACAGAACCACCCTCACCATATGTACAATGTGGGCGAGCACCTGATGCAGTGCCTGCTTCACACGAGAGCGGACAAAAGCCTGCGGATTGCCGCTCTTTTGCACGATATCGGAAAGCCGCAGACCAAAACCACGGACGAGGACGGCATCGACCACTTTCATGGCCACGTCGCGGTAAGTGAACAGATGGCGGTCGACATTTTAAAGCGTCTCAAATTTGACAATGATACCATCACGAAAGTCCAGAAATTTGTCAAATACCACGACTACAACGCGGAGCCAAACGCAAAGGCAGTGCGCCGTGCCATCAACAAAATCGGCGTCGAATACTTCCTGCAGGTGCTTGAGCTGCGGCGTGCAGACACACTTGCGCAGAGCGCGTACCAGCAGACGGAGAAGATCGAACGGATTGACACAATCGCCCGGCTCTACGGCGAGATTATGGAGAAGCAGCAGTGTGTCTCCCTCAAAACACTGGAAATCACCGGAAACGACCTAATTGCATTAGGCGTGCCGAAAGGGAAAAAGATTGGCGCGATACTTGGAGAACTTCTCGATGATGTGATACAAAATCCGGAGAACAATACGCATGATTACCTGATGGACAAGGCGGCAGAATTAATATAGTGCTAGAGCGTGTTTGAAAAATCATTCCCACCACCTGCACGCCCCACTTTGTGCGATATCTGCACCAAATTCAGGTTACATAGCCCGCTATGCGCCCTTCATTTGGCACAAATCTCCCACAAACTGTGACGCACATCTGGCAGAAAGCATTTTTCAAACACGCTCTAGAGCGTGTTTGAAAATTAAGTTTTGGATAGTTTGACGCAGAATATTTTTCTGAGCGTGCTGCTTCACAAACGCAGGCGTAGCGGTG
>JAIECJ010000161.1 GCA_029068555.1 Lachnospiraceae bacterium | reverse complement strand
CACAAAATGCTAAAAGGCAAGCATTTTGGCGCATGATTCCCACTACTTTGGCGTAGGTGTGAACAGTAACTTTTTTCTTTCATTTGGCACAAATTTCTGTTTTAATTTAGAGGAAATTTAGATAAAAATAAAGTAAAATATAAATTATATAAAAAAAATTTTACCAAACGGAGGAGCAACTATGCGTATACTACTCGCCGAAGATGACAAGAAACTGAACGAATCACTCACAACCCAGCTGAATTCAAGGGGATTTGATGTAGACTCCTGCTATGATGGTGAGGAAGCATTCTATTACGCCGCACAGAATATCCATGATGTGATATTGCTCGACAGAATGCTTCCGAACATGGAAGGTACAATGGTACTGACCAAGCTTCGCCGACAGGGTATCAGCGTACCGATTATCATCATAACCGCACTCGGGACACTAAACGACAAAGTGACCGGACTGAATCTTGGCGCCGACGACTATCTGGTGAAACCCTTCGCGTTCGAGGAGCTGCTGGCACGCATACAGTGCGTCACAAGGCGCTCTCCTATTATCAATCAGGCAGACTTACCCGTCTACTGCGACATTAGCTTTGATGAGACATCGAACACGCTCACCGGACCATGCGGCAGTTGTACCTGCTCCAAACGCGAAGGCGCAATGCTCGGGATTTTTATCAAAAATGGCGGGCAGACCCTCTCGAGAAACACGCTTCTGTTAAAAGTCTGGGGACCTGACAGTGATGTTGAGGAGGGAAATCTTGACAACTATATTTACTTTGTCCGCAGGCGGCTCAAGGCAGTTGGAAGCCGCCTGAAGCTAAGAACCATCCGCGGCATCGGTTACTGTCTCTTGGAAGAATAAGGATTTCGGAGGAGTATTTTTTATATATGAATACCATCAAAAAAGCCCACGTTCATCTAACACTGCTAAACGGCTGTATTACTACATTGATTTTAATTGTCATGACACTTGGCTGTCTGTTTATCTCCGAGAGTAACATGCTGAAAAACAAGATGTACTCCTATCAAAGTGACATTTACACTATCGCTTCCTACATTGAACAACAGGAAATCATCAGCAATACATGGCTGTCCCAGCTTGAATCCGGCAAAAAGTACTATGTATCACTGATGGACAACGGAACCGAGTTTCTATATGATACCAACAAAATACTGGAAAGTGGTGAGCGAAAACAGGTGCTTGACAAAGCATGGCGTTACTACCGCGATGAAAATTCTCCTATGACACACTACACGCTCTCATACAAAAGCAGCTATGCTTCCTTCATACTGAATGGCAAAAATGACTCAAGTGTCAGCCCCTTTGGTTACTGCTGCTTTGTGATTCATATGGAAAAGAATGCATCAACACTTGAAATTCTGCTGGCTGCGCCACTTGAGACCATCCAAAAACAAATTACAAGACAGCGCCTTTTATTTTTGGGCATTATCACACTCGCCCTTATCGCAATCTGGATTTTCGCGTGGATTTTTACAGGAAAACTGCTAAATCCGATTGAAGCAGGCAGGCTGCGCCAAAATCAATTTATCGCTTCTGCCTCGCATGAACTGCGTACACCGCTTGCTGTCATACTCTCATGTGCCGAGGCAGGACTCGACAGAGACACTTGTTCAGAGTTGTCCACCATCAAAAATGAAGCCCTCCGCACATCAAGGCTTTTGAACGACATGCTCACCCTGCTAAGCTGCGACACCGGACATCTCGACATCAAACCAGCGACAACCCAGCTCGACACACTTGTCCTGAATGCCTGCGAGGCTTTTGAGAGCATGGCAGCTGCGAAACACATCCGAATCAGCGCCTCCCTCCCCGAAGAACCACTCCCTGACTGCATATGTGACAGTGAACGCATCGTGCAGGTGCTCACAATTTTCCTTCACAACGCCGTCAGCTATACACCAGAAAACGGAAAAATCTGCCTGTCCATCACTTACATGGGCAAATACTTTGAAATCAAAATTTCTGACACAGGTGTCGGAATCAGCGACGAAGAGAAGATAAAGATATTTGACCGCTTTTACCGCAGTGAAAAAGCCCGAAGCGATAAAAATCACTTCGGGCTGGGTCTGTCCATAGCCTATGATATTATTACTGCACATCACGGAAACATTAAAGTAACCGACACACCAGGCGGCGGTACAACATTTCTGATTACACTCCGCAGCCTGTCAGCATCATAACCAATCGAGCAGGGAAGACTTCTCCTCTCGCCGCGTACCCCATGCGCCGCTTCTGCGGCATACTTCTTTTGCATGGGGCTGTGCATAAAATGCATCAATGAAGTACAAAACGCTTATGTCGAATTCCTTAAGCTTCCCCTGAATCTGCCACCTTGTTTGCTCTCGCCTTCACCTGCGCATCCTGAATATCGTTCGGAGTCTGTTCATATCTTGTCACTTCATATTCAAAACTGCCGCGCCCGCCTGTCATAGAGCGCAATACCGTACAGTAACCTGTCAGCTCCATCATCGGTATATCCGCTTCGATGACCTGCTTGCCATTTCCAATCGGATTCATGCCAAGCACCCTGCCACGCCGCTTGTTCAGGTCACCCATAATGTCACCTGTGTAGCGCTCCGGCGCTGTCACCTTGAGGGATGCAATCGGTTCAAGCAAAACAGGTCCTGCCTCCATAAACCCTTTCTTAAACGCCTGTATCGCCGCCGTCTTAAATGCCATTTCTGAAGAATCCACCGCATGATAAGACCCGTCATACAAAATCCCCTTCACACCAACGACCGGATAAGCCGCCAGAGGTCCCTTCAGGACAGATTCCTGCATGCCCTTCTCGACAGCTGGGAAATAGTTCTTTGGAACCGCACCGCCTACCACTTCCTGCTCAAACACGTACGCTTTCTCCAAATCACCAGATGGTTCAAAACGCATCTTGACATGACCATATTGTCCATGTCCGCCAGACTGCTTTTTGTACTTGTACTCCACATCCGATTTCTTCTTGATCGTCTCGCGGAACGCAATCTTGGGGTCACTCAGTTCAATCTCACACTTATACTCATTTGCCAGACGACTCTGGATAATCTCAAGCTGCTGATCACCGATGCCGTAAAGCAATGTCTGTCTGTTCTCCACATCATTAACTACTTTTAAAGTCTGATCCTCATGCGACATCTTCTGCAATGCCTGTGACACCTTGTCAATATCACCCTTGTTCGGTACCTTATAGCGCTTTGCCGTGTATGGCTTTGAAATCTCAAACTTGCCATACTCAATCACTGTTGCCTTCGTAGAGAGTGTATTTCCTGTCCTCGCAGCCGTAAGCTTTGCAATCGCGCCGATATCACCTGCATGAAGTTCGCTGATTTCAATTGGCTTGCTGCCCTGCAATATGTATAACTTGCTGACTTTTTCCTCAACGTCCTTATCCTTATTATAGATTGTGTCATCTGCCTTAAACACGCCGGAGCATACCTTGATCAGAGAATATTTGCCAATAAACGGGTCAACGATTGTCTTGAATACATACGCCGATTTTGCCTTTGCGAAATCATAGTTTGCCTCAAAGACTTCGTTGGTCTTCATATTAAATCCGGCAAGCTGCCTGTTCTCAGGACTTGGCATATATTTTACGATATCGTCAAGCAATGTGTAAGTACCCTGGCATAACAGACTCGACCCCATACTAATGGGAACGATGGAACTGTCAATGACATTGGTTCGGAGCGCTGCACGAATCTCATTTTCAGAGAATGTCTCTCCGCCAAAATAACGGTCCATGAACTCCTCGCTTGTCTCAGCAACAGCTTCCATCAGGGTATCCCTGTACAGGTTCAGATTATCCATACTGTAGTCTGGTATCTCGCACTCCTCCACGTCTTTGCCCTTCCAACGGTTTCCGGTCTCACTCACGACGTTCACATAGCCTACAAACTTCTCATTCTCCCTGATCGGAAAATGAAATGGTGCAATCTTCTTGCCGTACATCTCTGTAAGTTTCTCCACAACATTCTTGAATGATGCATTGTCCGCATCCATTCCTGTTACATATATCATCCTTGGCAGCCTGTATTTCTCACACAACTCCCACGCCTTCTCCGTTCCTGCCTCGACACCAGACTTGCCCGATACCACTATGATAGCTGCATCCGCTGCACTGATTGCTTCCTCAACCTCACCTATGAAATCAAAATATCCAGGTGTATCAAGAACATTAATCTTCACACCATCCCACTCAATTGGAACAACGGAAGTACTAATGGAAATCCTTCTCTTCTGCTCTTCCTTGCCATAATCGCTGACTGTATTACCGTCTTCCACTTTTCCCATGCGCGAAGTGATGCCTGACAGATATGCCATTGATTCCACGAGACTTGTCTTTCCAGCCCCACCATGACCTAACAATACTATGTTTCGGATCTTATCAGTTGTGTAAATATTCATTGCAGCTACCTCCTATTTGTGAGAACACCCTCAAAATTTTCTGAGTATACTCTTAATTTGTGATGATCGTTCACCATGCCAGTTCAGGACTTGTCACATTTCAAAATCATTATTACAATTTATCTCATAGATGAACATGAATCTGTTCTTTCAAAAAACAGTCTGACAATCCACTTTGCATGGCTTAACTATTACAATTTTACTATATATTTTCAGACAATTCAATCTTTTTTGTGCATTTTGTATACAGCATTTTGCATAAAATACTTTTATCGTTTTCATGATAATTGTCCAATAACACTCTGTCAATTCTGCAAAACCTTTTCTTACACAGTGTACTCATAATCATCATTGACTTTAGTGCTTTAAAGTGCGATAATCGTATGTGAAATCAATGCTTTGAAAGGAACAAAAGCTTATGAATATGAAGAATTTTGGATTTTTAAGTCTCGGTTTAATCGGCGGTTCCATCGCGCTTGCAATCAGACAGCTTTATCCCAGTGCGCATATCACAGCCTATGCACGCAGGCAGTCTACATTGGACGAAGCAATCGCAGCTGGTGCAATTGACGCCGGAACTACCGAAATCAATGAACTTTTTTCTGACTGTGATATGATATTTCTATGCGGCCCTGTCTCCGTTAATAACTATTTTTTAGAACAACTGGCGCCTATTCTGGCTGAAAAGACAATCATTACGGATATTGGCAGTGTCAAGGGTTCCATCCATGAAACAGTCTCCCGCCTCGGACTGGATAGTCATTTTATTGGCGGTCATCCTATGGCAGGCAGTGAGAAAACAGGCTTTGTAAATGCCAATCCTATCCTTTTGGAAAATGCCTACTATATCCTTACCCCTACAGAGTGTGTCCCTAGGGAAGCTGTCGCTGAGTACTATTCACTTATAAAAAAAATGGGCGCACTTCCCCTGATTTTATCCTGCAAAGAACATGACTATGTAACAGCGGCAATCAGTCATGTACCGCATCTAATAGCTGCTGCCCTCACTAATCTGGTACACGACCACGATTCTGCTGAGGAAACGATGAAAATGATTGCCGCCGGAGGCTTCAAAGACATCACGCGTATCGCCTCCTCATCCCCTGACATGTGGGAGTCCATCTGTATGTCAAACACTGAAAATATTGCGGATTTGCTGGATGATTACATTGTATCACTACAGACAATCAGCAAGGCGGTACGTGCCGGGCAAAAAGGATTTACTTTTGACTTATTTACCGCCTCCAAGGAATACCGGGATTCTTTTGCCGACCTGCCGAAAGGACCGATCAAAAAAGTATTCGCCTGTTATGTGGATATCCCTGATGAGACTGGCTCCATCGCATCGCTCGCCGCACTGCTCGCCAAAGCTGATATCTCCATAAAAAACATTGGCATTATACATAATCGGGATTTCGAAGAAGGCGTGCTGCGGATTGAATTCTATGAGCAGTCCGCTCTGGATGAGGCCGTCAATCTTCTTCACAGCCTGCATTACTCCATTTACGAAAGGAAATAAGGCGTTCTTCCCAAAGATGTAAATCCCACATAAGAAAGTTCGTTTTTGCATAGAATATGATAGAATCTATCACTGTCACGAGGTTTTCTATGTGGGATAAACTAAAACCCTATTTTATTTCCATTTTCATTACTCTTGGCGTTGGCGGTCTCGCAGCATTTCTTATTCGCAAAAACATTTATATTTATGCTTTACTTCGCAAACCACCCCTGGCGCCTCCTGCTATACTGTTTCCAGTCGTATGGACACTCCTCTACATACTGATGGGTATCAGCTGTGCGCGTGTATGCCAGCAAAAGGCTGCTTATCCCGATGAAGTTTTTGACGCTCTGCTCAGTTATATATTCCAGTTGATTTTTAACTTTCTGTGGCCTATTATTTTCTTTAACATGCACACATTTTTATTCTCCTTTATATGGCTTGTTGTTCTGTGGGCTGGTATCCTTAAAATGATATTCAAATTCAGCCGGATTGATACAACTGCTGCATACTTGCAAATTCCGTATCTATTGTGGGTAACCTTTGCCGGATATCTGAATTTTATGATTTACTTAATGAACTAAATTTACTGTTTCCTCCGTTCCGGTAACGAACTATTACTTCGGCAAGTAAGCTGTTTTGATACTTAGCTGCCGGAATATTCTCTATAAGGTAAAAAACTATTATAAGTAATTTCAACATATTCACCCACGCATAATCATGGTAGAATCTTTTTGTGAAGAAATAACTCATATTACAATTGATTGGGAGGTTAAAGATGAAATACAAAAATGCAAAGGATATTTTTCCCGAAAATCTATTGAAACAAATTCAAAGATATGTTTCTGGGGAAGTCATCTACATTCCTGCCAGAAATGACCGGAAGTCATGGGGTGAAACATCCGGATATCACCAATTTCTGTCAGAACGCAACAGAGCAATAAGGGCAGCGTACAAAAACGGCACTGATGTAGAAAGTCTTATGTCGAAATATCATCTTTCCTACGAATCAATCAGAAAAATTCTATATCATAAGGAGGAAAAAATTTTGAATTATAAGACTTCTCTTACATCAGCACTGGATTATGCGGCATGTGGCAAAATTGACGAATGGATTCACATGTATCTAAAATCAGACGGACACAATGAGGCATTCTCCGATGGGCTGAAGCTATTTGACCGGTACTATATTGGTCCGATGATAATGCCAACTAAATTGTTTAAGCGATGCTGCGGTCCAGAGGAAAACATGACTTATCGCATTGATGCAGAATGGTTCTATGCTCATGTGACAGATTTGAAAAAAGTGCTTGAAGACAATGACGATATGCCGCCGCTGATTGCGCATTATGTGGAACATGACTTTGAACTGAATGACGGTAACCACCGACTGGAAGCTTATAACCAGCTCGGCTGTCAGGAAATTCCTGTCATCATCTGGATTACAGAGGAATCGGAATACCAGGAATTTCGCGTGAAATATGGGAAATATACGGAAAATGCAAGTATTATCCGCAGATAACTGTATAATCGCAGTCAATTATACAGCCACAAAATAACCATCTCATAAAAGGTGGTTATTTTAATTTGAGGTAAAATAACTTGCCAAAAAAATTCATACTGTAAAACAGTTTACAATAAGAAATAAAATTAAAAAAGTCCCTTTCTTTTTATGCGATGTTGTAGTTGGCATTATTATTACACATTTTTTGTAAAAGCAAGTCAATGCCTGCACAATATGGCAAAAGCCGTTGATTACTTTGAGACCATTCTATCTTTATAATCTCCCCTATAGCGTGTTTGAAAAATGCTCTAAAATAGTGACATTTATATTAGAAATTGACAGGTAAAGCAAAAACCAAAACATGCAATGAGCCATAAGGATAAACATATCTTTAGCAAGCGTTGGCTACGCATTGTTTGCCAAATTCATAATTCCTTCAAAGGTTGCACTGGATGATACAAGATAGCAAAGTATTGTAATCAAACTATTTGCTTCCAGTAAATAGGATAATAATGGCACTGCCATAAATACAATCATTACAATCTTGACATACACAACAACAAGCATTCACATCTTTACAGTTTTTATAAAACTTGTGATGCAAATTTGGCTTTGATATGATACAATGAATGAATCATATCAAGGTTTAAAGACTTATGAAGGGATAAAAGAAATATGATAAAAATATTATTTGTGTGCCACGGCAATATATGCCGCAGCACAATGGCAGAAAGCGTCATGACATATCTCGTAAAGCAAAAACAAATGGAACACTTATTTTACATCAACTCCGCCGCCACCAGCCGGGAGGAAATTGGCAACTCCCCCCACTATGGGACGGTTGGCAAGCTTCACGAAATGAAGATACCAGTCATTCCCCACCGCGCAGTTCAGATGACTGCGCAGGATTACAATGTGTATGACTATCTAATTGGGATGGACACTGCAAATATCAGAAATATGACACGAATTGCAGGTAGTGACAATAAAGGAAAAATTTATAAGCTCCTCACTTTTGTCAACTCCGGACGCGATGTAGCCGACCCATGGTATACTGGAGATTTTGATGCCACCTATGCCGATGTGATTGATGGGTGCACCGGACTTTTGGACTACATTCTTAAAAACGATCGGGATAAACTGTAATTATTCTCATTATGCAGTGTAAGCTTTCACGCCTACACTGCATAATGCAGGTTCTTTTCCCTGACTTTTTTCACTGCCAGGTAATCCGGAATCAATTTCTTTACCTTCTCTACAAGTTCTCTATCATACTCTTCGTCATACGTGATTTTTAATTTATCAGCGCTTATTATGGCACAGTTGCTTTTTACATCATACACACTATCCTTTGCCCAGAACCCGATTGTCAAAATTTCATTGTAATCATCCTCTGCAAAGCGCATACTAATTTCCTCATCAACGAAAAAATCAACCTGCCTGTTTTTGATGCACATCGGAGAACCATTTTTGAAATACATGGTGAAATCGTAGCATTCCTGCGACAAATTAATAATATTCAAATCCCCAACCGCGCTTTGAAAACTTTCTCCGTTATTGATCTCAAACACGATAGCCCTGAGACAGTCATAATTCAAATCGACTTTTCTTGAAAAAGCGACAATTTGCTCAATTTCATTATAATGGGATTCATGCAGTTTGTCATAAAGGTATGTCCTTATTTCTCCGGCAGACGGATACCCGAACCGAAAGTGGTAATGAAACCGCCCTGGGCGGTTCACAATAAAATCACTGAGTTTTTTGATGTCATTGCAGGTAATAACAAACAATTTTTTTCCTTTCGTCATTCCATCAAACAGTCCCAGAAGCGCTGCCTGTGCTTCTACTTCTCCCTCCGAAACCTTGACGTCGCCAAAGGTCTTGTCAAACTCGTCAAAAACAACCATTACACTCTGATCTATTGTCTCAATATAAGAGGCAATCCCTGAAATATATTTGTCCACCATTATTACAGGTATATCACCTTTCAGTGCTTCCATTGACAACAGCTTTGCAAACATTGATTTCCCTATCCCCTTACTTCCACTCAAAATAACGCCAAGATTTCTGTCAAACTGTTCATATGACCTTAACACCTTTTCTACCTTCTGCATGTGCTCTCCATATACTTTATCCTCCTTTACCTCAATGTCGGCATACTCGTCCAGATAAAACCCTAACATTTTTTCAAATCTAATGATATAAGTCTTTGCTGGCAGTTTGTTATAAGTCGTCACAGTATCATTGTAAATTTCGACCTTTGTACCTATCTTTATTGCCTTCATACGCTCCTCCTCTATTCAAAATAAGATAAACTGCTGCCTGTGGTGTCATTACCCACAAAAGCGTACACAAAAAATAAAGCATCCTCTATAATGACGCAATTTTCTGTGTCAACTAGAGAATACCTTATTTTTCAAATTTTGTCATTGGATTTCTTGTCCAAATTGTAGTACAGTCTGGGATGCAGCAAGCCATCGCGGAGCGATTTTACATAGTTTGATGCATCTGTTTTTATGGATTCACTATTTTTCCAGCAATTGCACAAGCTGCCGCTGACTTAGGTGAGGCAAGATAAATGTTTACCTTAGAAGTTCCCATACGTCCAAGGAAATTTCTGTTGTTCGTAGCAATCACAGTCTCCCCATCTGTCAGGATTCCGCCAGTTCTGCCGCAGCACAGACCGCAGCTTGGGTGCGTGATGATAGCGCCTGCCTCCGCAAGCACCGCCATTGTCCCATTCGCAGCTGCCTCCTTGTATATCTTTCGGCTTGCTGGTGTGACAATCAACTTTACAAAAGGCGCTACATGCTTTCCTTTTAATATCTCTGCCGCTGCCATTAAATCTTCAAGCCTTCCATTTGTGCAGGAACCGATAAATACCTGATCAATTTCCTTTCCCGCAAGCTCAGAAACAGGTTTTACATTGTCTACATTGGACGGACACGCCATCACTGGAACAAAATCCTCTGCCCTATAATTTATCACCTTGCAATATTTCGCATCTGCATCACCAGCCAAATCCAGCTCTTTATCCGTAAGTGTTATTCCGCAGTATTCCGCAGTCTTTTCATCTGGCGTAAAGAGTGCACACTTCGCCCCCGCCTCAATCGCCATATTGGACATAGACATTCTTGACGCTACCGTCATATTTTCAACAGTATCTCCTGCAAATTCCAGCGCCTTATAGGTCGCCCCGTCTGCCCCCAAATCACCTATCAGCTTTAATATAATATCCTTAGCCATAACGTTCTCAGGCAGCTTTCCTGTAATATTTACCCTAATCGTCTCCGGCACACGAATCCAGAGCGTCCCTGTTCCAAGAATACTTGCCATTTCCGTATATCCGATACCAGATGAAAATGCGCCGACACAGCCATAAGTTGTCGTATGACTATCCGTACCAAACACAACATCTCCCGGCTTTACATACCCTGCCTCTGTCATCAGCTGATGGCAGATACCGTCAGAACGATGAATGTTTTTCATGCCGTACTTTTCAACAAATTCATTACCAATCCGAAAATGCCTTGTATCATCCACCTGGCTTGCAGGCACCAGATGGTCATAGATGAGCACTGCCTTGTCCGCATCCCAGATTTTTGTAAATCCCATTTCTTCGAATTTAGATGCCACAAAAGGAATAAAAATATCATGTATCATCACTCGGTCAACGTTGACAGTAACAATATCTCCCGGATGTACTTCCTTTCCTGTATTATTTCTCACAATCTTCTCTATAATTGTAAAACCCATTGCATATCCTCCTAATCCGTTCCTTTTCCCATATGCAGAACATCTGCCTTAACCGTTCTCTACATTGTTAAGTTTCTGCATCGCCTTTACCAGACCGCCCGCATTGATGATGTCTACCAGATTTTGAGGCAGCGATGTGATTGGGTATTGATTACCCTGATGTTCTATGGACTCATTGATGGTAATGGTTATCTCATCCCCCTCGCTTACTACATCGCGCAGTTTTTCATTTTCTATCAGAAGCAGACCATTGTTGATGGCATTGCGGAAGAAAATACGTGCAAAGGATTTTGCAATCACACACTTGATACCAAGTGCCTTTATAATTTCCGGTGCCTGCTCTCTCGAAGATCCACATCCAAAATTCTTTCCTGCCACAATGATATCTCCAGCATTCAGTTGTCCTGCAAGTTCCGGACGCAGCGGTGAAAACGCATATGGTGCCATGTCCTGAACTGTCTTTAAAGCAAGATACTCTGTCGGGATGATGATATCCGTGTCAATATCATCACCAAGAACCCATATTTTTCCAGTAAATTTATCCATATTCGTACTCCAACTCCTTTACTTCATCCAATCAAATCCTGTCCGCCGTTGCTATCTCACCCTTTATCGCCGATGCTGTCACCGTCGCCGCTGAAGCGAGATACACAAATGAATCCTTATGCCCTGCGCGTCCTTTAAAATTACGCGTTCCGGTGCTTATCAGCACTTCATTTTCACCAATAACGCCCTGACAGCTGCCCCAGCATACACTACAGTTGGGATTCATGACAATCGCGCCTGCTTCCATAAAAGTATCTATAATACCTTCTGCCAACGCCTGCCTGTACACTTCCGCACTCGCCGGAACGACGAGAAACCTTACAAGCGGATGCACCTTTTTGCCTTTGATTATCCTGGCGCCTACCCGCAAATCCTCAATTCGCCCATTGTTGCAGGAACCAAGAAATGCCTCATCAATATGCGTTCCCACACACTCTTTCGCATCGACAACACTATCCACAAAGTGCGGCTTTGCCACAATTGGCTTTATCGTTGACAAGTCAATATCATACACCTTTGCAAAAGCGGCATCTGCATCGCTCTTAAAATTGTGCTTAGGCTCCCTGCCATGCGCTTTCAGATAGTCGAGTGTAATCTCGTCAACTTCCATCAACGCAGTCTTTGCGCCTGCCTCCACACAAAGGTTGCAGATACAGATTCTATCGCTCATATTCAGCGTTCTTAACCCTTCCCCGCCGAACTCCATCGCCATATAGTTTGCACCGTTTGCGCCAATCATTCCAATAATGGAGAGGATTAAGTCCCTTGCGTATACGCCGTCATTTAATTTACCTGTGAGGTTAAATTTCAGAGTTTCCGGTACCAAAAGCCATGATTTGCCTGTGACCATGGCATAAAGATAATCTGTACAGCCCACGCCTGTTCCAAACGCACCAACCGCGCCGTAGGCGCATGTATGGCTGTCAGCACCAAATATCAGCTCGCCGCTCGTGACATGGTTTTCCATCATCACCTGATGGCACACGCCTGCGCCTTCATAGAATTGGATGCCATGTTCCTTTGCAAAATCACGCATCTTTTTATGCGATGCCGCTGTCTTAACACTGTCACATGGTACATTGTGATCCATTATCCACACTAATTTGCTGACATCCGCAATGCGCGGTTTTCTGAGCTTGTTATACATATCAATCGTCAAATGTGTTGTTCCGTCGTTACTCATCAGACGGTCAAGTTCCACTGTATGTATATCTCCCGGCTTTACAGACTCCACACCTGCCGCCGCCGCAATAATTTTCTCTGCTATTGTCATTCCCATTTCTGTGTGCCCTCCTCATTCTACTCTTTATCCAATGACGCAATCAGCCCGCCCTGGTCAAGGATTCCCTGCATATATTCGGGCAGCTTCGTGCACTCATATTCTTTTCCATTCACACGCACTACACCCTCCTGCATAGAAAGCTCCATCTCATCACCTGCATTTACACTGTCATGCAAATCCTTGCAGACAATAACCGGAAGCCCGATATTAATTGCATTCCGATAAAAGATTCTGGCAAATGATTTTGCCACCACTGCTTTGACACCCAGTGCCTTTAGCACACTTGGCGCCTGCTCTCTCGAAGATCCGCATCCAAAATTTTCCGATGCCACGACATAGTCACCTGGCTGCACCTGCGAAGCAAAATCTGGGTCGAGCGACTCAAATGTGTGCTCTTTCATCTCATCAATTGTCGGAAATATAATATACTGCGACGCTATAATCTGATCTGTATCAACGTCCTGCTGGAACTTAAATATTTTCCCCATTGTAATATCCTGCCTTTCCGTATATGCAATTTATTTTATCCAATGAAAAACGCTGTTTCTGCGTTTATCTGGCACAAAGTTCTCCTTGTGCTTTTTATAGTGTAACAAATTTATTCATAAAAAACTAGGATTATTTTTATCGTACCATACTGTTTTTTTGGTTCTGATGTGGTATAGTTATATTATAATATTTTTGAAGACGGAGGAAAAATCATGAAACACTTCCTGAAACACTGTGCGGCACAAATTTTGGTAATTATTTTTTATGTTACTGGTATGGCTTATCGAACTGGAAACAACGAAATCAGTATGGTGAAGAATTTAAAAAAATGGGCTGAAAAATGAAGGGTACTGTAATTTTTCCTTTGATATGATATAGTAATAATATACAATAATACATCCTGCTGGCGTGCAAAAAATGGACGCCGCTAAGATGCATTTTTCAAATGAATAAAACCAGAAGGCTGTATTAACATTGTCGGAACATGGAAAATGGATATTGCCTTGATTCATAACATGGTTGGTGACAAGGCTGAATGGAATCATGGTTTTCTAATTGCCAAAATCATGAAATAATCGGCTTATTCAATTCAAAATCTGAGGAACTGTTCAGATATAACTTGTGACAAGGACACCATATAAATTTTCAGCTGAAAGAAGAAAATAGCAGGCATAGGGGCAAGGGCATTTAGACAAGTCATTGTCATGAATTATTTATTAACAGTTTAAAAACCATAAACAAAACTTATACAGGAGGCAAAACTATGGAAAAACAAATTTTTACAAATGATATTATCTTAAGCTGGCTTCAGTACTACTCACAAAACACCCCAATTGATTTGGAGCATGTCAAAATTATTGACATCACCAAGAAAAATAAAAACGTCATCCCGACTGTCGAGGCACACAAGACAACACTCGTGTTTACAAACGCCGGAATCGAAGATATCTTTTACCGCCTTTGGAATGCCGGACTTGGTGAATGTGAAGTATGGTACAACGAGGGCTCTGATCCGAGCGGGGAAATCCTGCACAATCAGGTAAAGGACATGATTAACCGCGGCATCAACGCCTCTGCCGGCATGCTCATTCTCAACCCTAATGCCAGAAATTCAACACGCATTGGTCTGAGCAACGAAAAGCTGCAGCGCGGTTCGATTCAGTATGTCGGAAGTGAAATCCGTTCTATTATCTTAAGTAAAATGATGGTTGATCCACAGGATGATATCTGTGTCATCGGCGGTGAAAGCATTGCTATCGAGGCCGCCCTTATCGCCGCAGAAGGTTCTGTAATCGCAGTGGAATACAGCAGAGATGACCGCTCCACACTCGAGGACAATGTCGCACATTTTGATCTCCATAATATCAGAATCATAGACCATGTGGATGAAAATACGATGGCGCAGTGCCCCGTTCCCTCCCTCGTATTTCTCGTTGCATCGGCAAGCACAGAGCAGGAGCTTGAATACCTGCTGAAATTAAACCCAAACATCAATGTGGTCATCTATACCTTGGACTTTAAAGCAGCTGCCAGCCTGCCCGACACGCTTCACGACCTTGGTCTTGCTGATGTGGAGACCATACAGGTGTCTGTCACAAAGCTTCGCAGCAACAACACTTTTAAGTCTGATCCCGCACCCTGGATTATCACTGCACGCAGCAGAGAGGATTAAAAAGGAGCTTTTGCTCCTTTTTAATCCTCTAAATCAATACAGATTCTTCACTTTAAACTCACGTTCTGTCTCCCGTCTTGCATCTTTCTTCGCAATATCTTCACGTTTATCATACAGTTTTTTACCTCGCGCAAGACCAATCTCTACTTTTGCCCTGCCATTTGAAAAATATATCTGCAAAGGAACCAGTGTATAACCCTTTTCCTTTATCTTTCCCAAAAGCTTTTGAATCTCATGCTTATGCAGTAAAAGCTTTTTTACGCGCAGAGGATCTTTGTTAAAAATATTCCCTTTTTCATAGGGAGAAATATGCATACCGTACACAAACACCTCGGCATTCTCGATTCGGATAAATGCCTCCTTGATACTGCATTTTCCCATACGCAGGGATTTCACCTCTGTACCGTGAAGCGCAATGCCGCACTCATATTTCTCCTCAATGAAATAGTCATGGTATGCCTTTTTATTGTTGGCTACCAGTTTCATTGCCTCACTTTTTGCCATTATACCAACCAGCCTTTCATGAATAATCTTCGTTTATTTCCCAATCCTGGGGAATGACAAAATCAATTGTCCTTGATATCTTATCTGTGGCGTTCACCCTGACTTTCAATGTCTGTCCAAGCTTATACCGGATATCCGTAGCCTGCCCCACCATCTCATAGGTTTCTTCGTCATAATAGAAATAATCACCCGGAAGCATGGATACATGAATCATACCCTCAATCGTGTTGGGCAGCTCCACATATACACCCCATGCCGTGATTGAAGAAATAACCCCCTCAAAAATCTCGCCGATATGACTCTCCATAAACTCAACTTTCTTGAGTTTATCGGTCTCACGTTCCGCCTCATCCGCACGCCGCTCCATCTCGGAGGAATGTTTTGCCACCTCCGGAAGGATTTCATTGTAATGATCAATGCGCTTTTCATTGAGACGCCCCCGAATCTGTTCTTTGATAATACGGTGTATTTGTAAATCCGGATAGCGTCTGATTGGCGATGTAAAATGACAGTAGTACTGGCATGCCAGTCCGAAATGCCCTGTACAATCTATTGTATATTTTGCCTGCTTCATACTCCGTAATGTCAGTCTGCTGATCAGCGCTTCCTCTGGCGTGTCTTCTATTTTAACAAGCAGCTTCTGCAGCTCCTTGGGGTGGATCTCATCCTGCCTGCTCTTGATGGAATATCCGAAGTTCCTGATAAATGTTCCCAGTTTATCTATTTTTTCGGAGTCAGGGTTATCGTGCGTCCGGTATACAAACGGCAGCTCCATCCAGTGATAATGCTCCGCAACCGTCTCATTCGCAATCAGCATGAAGTCTTCTATAATTTTAGTCGCTACGTTTCTCTCATATGGTTTTATTTCTATCGGATGCCCTTGTTTGTCCAGAATAATCTTGCTCTCTGGAAAATCAAAGTCAATCGACCCCCTCTTTTTGCGCTTTTCACGCAAAATTCCCGCAAGCTCTTTCATTAACTCAAACATTGGTACAAGATCTTCATACTCCTTTGTCTCAGTCTCAGCCTCATCCTTGTCATCAAGTATTTTTTTGACACATGTATAGGACATACGCCTGTCCACCTTAATCACGGACTCCACAATCTCATGGTTTACAACCTCGCCCTTTTTGTCAATCGTCATCAGGCAGCTGAGTGCAAGCCGGTTCTCACCCGCATTCAGTGAACAGATACCATTAGAAAGCTTGTGCGGCAGCATCGGAATCACCCTGTCCACCAGATAGACGCTTGTTCCACGCTCCCTTGCCTCCCAGTCAAGCGCCGAATTTTCCTGAACATAATTCGTCACGTCCGCAATATGCACACCAAGCAGATATTGCCCGCCCTCTTTTGTAAGGCTGACAGCATCGTCCAAATCTTTCGCGTCCTCACCATCAATCGTCACCATCTGCACATCACGCAGATCACGCCGTCCCGCCATATCCGCATCGGAAACCTCATTTGAGACATTTTCAACCTGACGCATAATCTTTTCCGAAAATTCAACCGGAAGCTCATACCCCTTTACAATGGACATGATATCAACACCGGGATCGTTCACATGACCTAAAATCTCCGTTATTTTCCCTTCTGGTTTCCGATTGTTCTTACCATAATCAGTTATCTCGCAGACAACTTTATGACCAGATACAGCACCCTTTGACCGTTCTGCCGGCACAAAAACATCCTCGCTGATTTTTGTGTTATCTGGAATGACAAAGCCATAATTCTTGTTGCTCTTGTCATAGATACCCACTATCTGTTTCATTCCCCTCGCGAGAACTTCAATAACCTGTGCCTCCTGACGTCTGCCATTTTTTCCAGACAGCAATGACACTTTTACAGTATCCTTGTGGAACGCGCCATTTACACAATTCTCAGGAATATACAAATCATCCTCTCTGCCGTCAACCTCGACAAACCCGAAGCCCTTTGGATGACTGATAAAAGTTCCGATAATCTCCTTGTCTGTTCTCTTTGCCTTGATAAATTTCCCTTTCTTGGTAAGTGAAAGCTTTCCCTCTGCCAGTAGTTCATTCAAAATCCGGTTCAGCTCACCCCGGTCCTCCTTGGACACCTGAAGCATAATCGCAAGTTCTTTCTCTTTCATTGGCACATAAAAATCGGCCGACACCAAATCCATGATTACTTTTTTCCTCTTATCAGACATTCTGCTCCCTCCTTCTGTTTCCGAGTTCTTTTACAAACGGTTTACTCTTTATCCACTACCCAGTTACGAAAAAACACTCTTATTACAAGAGTGTTCGTGGTTTTATCTTAAATATATAACAGTTTAAAAATTTATATTTAAAACAATTGCAAGCAACATAAATACTATACCTAAAACTTTCGTAAACTTGACAAGCGCACCTTCCATGGAGCGTCCTTTGTTCCTGCCCCAATATGTTTCTGCTGCACCGCTGATAGCGCCAAGTCCGGCTGACTTACCCTCCTGCATTAAAACAATCACTGTAAATGCAATCGAAACCAATATCAAAATAATAGTAAGGACTATTCTTAATGCTGCCACCTTCACACCTCCTTATGATGACCTGCGTTTTCCTGTCCAGAAAACACTAACAAAAAAAGTTTAACATAAACCGGTACAATTTTCAACTATTAATTTGTGCTATTTGAAAATAGAAAGAGCCCTGTGTTACAATTCACACCAACGCCAGTTTTCATCAGCTTATAAGTTATTGAGGTGTGAATTATAACAGATTTTGCACACAAAATGCTAAAAGGCAAGCATTTTGGCGCACGATTCCCACTACTTTGGTGTAGGTGTGAACAGTATCAGCCCTGTTACTGTCCACCCCGTTCCAGTAACAGGCAAAAATCCATAGAACATTTGCCTTACAAATGGTTTTTTACTTGTAGTCTGTACGTTTTCTCACAGACTTAGAGTGTGTTTGAAAAATGCTTTCTGCCAGATATGCGTCACAGTTTGTGGGAGATTTGTGCCAAATAAAGAAGGCATAGGGGTCAAAGGCATAAAAGGCAATGCCTTACGTCGACTGAATTTGGTGCAAATATCACGCGAAATGGTGAATACGACGCATACGCGTCGTTATATAGATGGCAGGAATGATTTTTCAAACACGCTCTAGCAGCATATGCTAAATGTTAACTAAATCTATCTATAGCTATATCAAAAAAATGAGGATTGTAAAGACTTAAGCAGTTAAATTTATTAATTAAACAGCCATAAAACATGTTTTTGGCATATTAGGGTATTGTTTTCACATCTCTTACAGCTGTTTTAACTAATATTTTGCTGCGCATTATATATATCGGTAAATTTTTGCAATTTATTATATTATTTCAAAAAATTATGTAAATTTTTTATTTGTTAACAGTTTTTAGGCAAATATTCAGACAATTAGGCTATTCACTCTTTATATTTCAAAAAAGAGGCAAGTTATGCCCCTTTTCAAACTATATTTTATTAAAAGGATTCAGATACTTGGAAACAAGATCTATCTCCTCCTCGATTCGCAGTAACTGGTTATATTTTGCCACCCTGTCACTTCTGCAAGGCGCGCCTGTCTTTATCTGTCCGGCATTCATCGCCACTGCCAGATCTGCGATAAAGGAGTCCTCTGTCTCACCGCTTCTGTGGCTGATAACTGCCTTGTAGGCATTGTGCTGCGCCATTTCCACAGCTTCTATCGCCTCGCTCACTGTACCAATCTGGTTTACCTTTACAAGTATGGCATTTGCAACCTTCTTCTTGATTCCTGCATCCAGACGTTTTGTATTTGTGACAAAGAGATCGTCTCCTACAAGCTGAACCTTATCACCGATACGCTTTGTAAGCTCTGCCCATCCGTCCCAGTCATCTTCCGCCAGGCCATCCTCTATGGATATAATCGGATATCGCTCTATCAACTGTTCATAGTAGGCAATCATCTCCTCCGTAGAACGCGTGATAACTGGTTCATTGTCTTTCACATCAAACGCTTTTCCTGCCTCATAGCACGCACATGCTTCATTCCCGTTTACGGAAGCCTGCCTGCGCTTCAGCTCCGTCTCCCCGGTGAAATGATACTTCCCATCAGCCTCATCATACAGCTCAGAAGCAGCTACATCCAGCGCTATTTTAATATCGTGTCCTGGAACATATCCCGCAGCTTTGACCGCTTCCACTATCAAATCCAGCACCGCAAAAGCATCCGGCAAATCCGGCGCAAATCCGCCCTCATCGCCCACCCCTGTCGACAAACCTCTTTTCTGACAAATTTTCTTGAGATTATGGTAAATCTCCGCACAGATTCTCAAAGCTTCCCGAAAATTCGCAGCAGAGACAGGCATAATCATAAATTCCTGAAAATCCACAGTGTTTGTCGCATGCCTGCCGCCGTTTAAAATATTCATCATCGGCACAGGAAGCCTATCTGTCTTAACACCGCCAAGATATCTGTACAAAGGCATTCCAAGCGCATTTGCCGCCGCACGCGCTGCTGCCATTGATACACTCAGCGTAGCATTTGCACCAAGATTACCCTTATTGTCCGTTCCGTCTGTATCAACAAGGATATGATCAATCATCTTCTGATTGCACACATCCAAACCGATAAGTTTATCCTTTATCTTAGTGTTTACATTGTTAACCGCCTTTTCCACGCCAAGCCCCATATAGCGCATCTCACCGTCCCGCAGCTCCACTGCTTCAAATTTACCGGTGCTCGCACCTGATGGTACACTTGCCCTTCCTTCACAGCAGTCATTGACAGTTACAACCGCCTCTACTGTTGGATTTCCCCTTGAATCCAGCACTTCTCTCGCATGCACATCCGTAATCTTTAAATGTATCGTTTTCATAGCTGTCCTCCTGAACTGATTATTAAATGAAACAAATATCAAATACAGTATTTCCCAATTCAACAGAAAAAATACAGGAAACCGTCACATAGCGATTTCCTGCATCATAATATTTTATATATTGACTACTCATTATTTATACGCATGGCATATTCTATAAATTCTTCTTTCGGAACTGGACGGGAATAAAAATATCCCTGTATGTAGTCGCAGCCCAGCTCTCTGAGCGCACTCATCTGTTCCTGATTTTCTACACCCTCTGCAACAAGCTTCCTGCGCACGTCATGGAACATAGCGATAAGATTCTTGATTGTCACAAAACTGTCCCGATCTATAAATGCAGCCCAGACAATACTCTTATCAAGCTTAATCACATCCACCGGATATTCCAGCACACGCACAAGATTCGAGTAGCCCGTCCCATAGTCATCAAGCGAAAAGGAAAATCCCAGTTTCTTGATGTCCAGAAGCTGCTCCTTTAGACGTTGCTCATCAAAGTTTGTTGCAGTCTCTGTAATTTCCAGATTGATTCGCCTTGGGTCAATATCATATTTCTGAATATAATATTTGAGCTTCTCTGTAAGATTTTTGTCCATACACTGCATTGCAGAAAGATTCATCTCAATAAAATCCATCCCCATTTCCACAATATCATTATCCCTGACAAAGCGAAATACACTGTCTATGACAAACTCACTGATTTCCAGAATCTTTCCGTTATTTTCAGAAATCGGTATAAAGTCCTCCGGCGACACAAAGCCCAAAACCCTGTCCTTAAGGCGAATCAGCGCTTCTGCCGAGACAACCCTTCCTGTCCTCGTGGAAATAATCGGCTGATAGTACATCTCAAACTCATTCTCCACCAGTGCCCGCTCAATGGCATCCTCAATGTTTCTATACCTCTGCAGCTCATCAATTCCCAGATTGTCACTGCGCACAAATTCTATCAGGTCACTGCTCTTATATTTCAGATCGTCACACGCTGCAAAATATCGGTAAAAGTTATTTTTATTGACTTTTCCCTCGCTGACATCCATCATGGCGACAAACAGTGACAAGTTAATTCTTGCACCATTTAACTCGAAAGGGACACAAAACCGCTCTTTCAGTTTATTCAGAAATGCCATTTCATCAAACTTGTCCCTCTGCCGCACAACAATACCATATTTTCCGTCCTCAAAATAATAGATAGAAGACAGCATTGAATATTCTTTCATATATTCCGCAAGCTGTTTCACCAATACCAGCACAGATGGCTCATAACAGTTTTCCCGGAGGTACTCATAATTTTTGAGTTTTATCAAATAGACTGCCCGTGTTCCCGATTTGCCTATTTCCCTGTCTATAAACTGCTTAAACGCTCTTTTATTAAGGAGCTCTGTAACCCCGTCCTTGTAAAATTCCACCATGGTAATTGTAAGGAGAAATATAATGATATTCACAATCAATGTCGAATAGTACAGCGTTTCATCCTGATAAATAAAGTATTCTATAACCTGAATTACTGTAAACACTGCCAGCAGTATGATACTTTGTCCGAAAATCTTTATCATAAGCTTTCGTTTCATCAGTGCATACACGGTTGCCATAATTGCATACAGCCCTCTTGTAAACACTAGCAGGAAAAAGAGTTTTCCATGATAGGATACCCCGTCCTCAACATAAAATATCGCATGCGTCCACGGCGATGTCAGGATCAGTGCATTTGTCACAATGTTTAGCAGCCAGAATGCAATTTTATATTTTTTGGGATAATAGTGAAATTGTCCTACAAGACAAAAAATGAAATATGCATACAGGGTATATATGGCAAGCGTAAGGAAATAGTGGATTGTCCGTTCTATCACAACAACCCACTCCACATAGGGCAGAAAACCTTCGTCATACGCCACGCCGGACAGTCGGTTGATATACATCAGCACCGCAGCCCAGAGTATTCCCCTGAAAATTTTTCTGTAATACGCCTTGCTGTCCACACTGACATACACAAACCATATACACACTAACAATATACTAAGAATTAGTAGATTATATGCTATCCTCATATTTAACACCAGCTCATCTCCCATGGCACTGTCATTTTATAAAAAATCTATAATTTTTTTCGAAACTTATAATAAATAGTATATCATTGTTGACCAAATTCTTTCAATAAGTTTTTGATTTTTTGTGCATTTTTATTTATTGCACTTTTTATAGAAAGGCATTCATAATCAAGTAAAAACAGACAAGGTGCAAAGCCTTAACGATCCGCCAAGTCTTTACACCCTGCCTTTTCCTGCTGCAAATCTTCTATAGTTTACAGCGATTATTTCAAAATCTTATTTGAGAACCAGCAATGACTTGCCTGTCATCTCCGCCGGCTGCTGCATACCCATTGTCTCTATCAATGTGGGAACAATATCCGCAAGGCATCCGCCTTCCCTTAATGTATATGCCGGATCATAGTTTACAAGAATAAACGGAACCGGGTTCGTCGTATGTGCCGTGAACGGGGCGCCTGTTTCATAGTCGACGAGCTGCTCAGCATTGCCGTGGTCTGCACAGATAAACATTGTGCCATTTACTTCAAGGATTGCCTCAACTGCCTTGCCCACACACTCATCCACTGCCTCAACAGCCTTGATTGCAGCCTCCTCAACGCCTGTATGCCCTACCATGTCCGGATTTGCAAAATTGATGATTATCACATCATACTTTCCAGACTTAATCGCCTCTGTCAGTTTATCACATACAGTGTAGGCGCTCATCTCAGGCTTCAAGTCGTAAGTCGCTACTTCCTTCGGAGACGGAACAAGTACTCTGTCCTCATCCTTGTTTGGCTCCTCTACACCACCGTTGAAGAAAAATGTGACATGTGCATACTTTTCTGTTTCGGCAATTCTTGCCTGGGTCATGTTGTTTGCGGCAAGCCACTCACCAAATGTATTTGTTACCGCAATCTTGTGGAATGCAACGGATTTATTCGGAATTGTAGGGTCATAGTCTGAGAAGCAGACATATTTCAAATCCAGTCTCTTTCTGTCAAAGCCCTTAAAATCGTCATCACAGAATGCCCTTGTAATCTCCCTTGCGCGGTCTGGCCTGAAATTAAAGAAAATAACGGAATCGCCGTCCTTAATTGTGGTGATTGCCTTGCCGTTCTCTGTCACAACCGTAGGAAGCACAAACTCATCTGTCTTATCATTGTCATAGGACTGCTGTATTCCCTCTGGTCCTGACGCCGCCTGCTCGCCCTTGCCCTCAGTCATTGCCTCATACGCCTTCTGTACGCGGTCAAAGTTATTGTCTCTATCCATGGCATAATAACGTCCCATAACCGATGCGATCCTGCCAACACCGATTTCCGCCATCTTTGTCTCGAGCTCCTCCGCAAAGCCTTTTCCTGATGCGGGAGGTGTATCGCGTCCGTCAAGGAAGCAGTGCACAAATACCTCTGACAGTCCGTTTCTCTTTGCCAGCTCCAACAGACCATATAAATGTGTATTATGGCTGTGTACTCCCCCATCTGACAAAAGACCAAACAAATGCAGTGCGGAGTTCTTTGCCTTGCAGTTCTCGACTGCTTCCATAAGCGCCGGATTTTCAAAAAACGTACCATCCTGGATCTCCTTGGTAATTCTTGTCAGCTCCTGATAGACAATTCTTCCTGCTCCCATATTCAAATGCCCTACCTCAGAGTTACCCATCTGTCCGTCAGGAAGCCCTACCGCCATGCCGCTTGCGTTTCCCTTTACAAACGGATATTCTTTCATCAGCCTGTCCATCACTGGAGTTTTTCCAAGTGCTACAGCGTTGTGTTCTGTCGTTTCATTTAAACCATAACCATCAAGGATCATTAACACTGTCGTTTTCTTGCTCATTTTTCATTCTCCTTTTTATATTCCATAATTATAATAGTATTTGAAATAATACATTTTGATACTCGTATAAAGTATACACTTTTTTAAAGATATACGCAATCATTTAAGAAATTTAATTTTATCATTTTTAAAATGGGTAAAAAATCAGTTGACATCCATTCAAAATAAGAGTATGTTAAATAGAGTAACCAATTATTGCATTTGTTGGAAATGATAACAAATGCCAGTCGTTTCAGAAAGGAGGTAGTACTATGTTTAATAAGTTAAATAACGCCAGCCACAACCGTTTTATAATGTTATTCAATAGTAAAATTATCTCCGGGGTATTTTGTATCTGATAAATTTTTATTGTCAATTGACCTCATGGTGATTTTACCATGGGGTTTTTTTATACCTTTTTATTTATCAGACAACTACACCGGAGACAATCAGAGGGAGGAATCAAACTTTTATGAGAAAGAAACTATCAACCTACATCTGGGAATACAAATGGCACTATCTCTTTGCCATCGCTTCGCTGCTCGTCAGCGTTTCCCTTGATATGCTGGCGCCTATGCTCACCATGCATATCATTGACGATGTCATACTGGGCGGCAATCTGTCAATACTGCCCTATCTGCTGGGCGGTATCCTGATCGTCGGCGTCGGGCGATGTATTTTCCAATACACTAAGGAATACACCTTTGACAAGGTGGGCTCCTCCATCGCCTCAGACATGCGGAAAAATCTGTTTGACCATATCCAGAGTCTGAGCAGCAGCTTTTTTGACAAGACAAACACTGGAGAGCTGATGGCGCGTGTCAAGGATGACATCGACAGGGTTTGGAATACTTTATCTTATGTGAGCATGTTAATCATAGAAGTCATCTTCCATACTTGTGTAGTGCTTTTCTGTATGTACCGGCTCCATGCACCGCTTGCCATTATACCGACAATAGCCATGTTTATCTCAGCTTTTATCGCGGTCAGCATGGAACGCCATCTCGGATCTATCTATGAAGATATCAGTGAAGAAAATGCGGTTCTCAACACCGTAGCAGAAGAAAACCTTGCCGGAGTTCGGACTGTAAAGGCTTTTGCACGGGAAAAGTTTGAGATTAACAAATTCCTGTCACATAACCAGCGCTATTACGAGCTCAACATGCGGCAATCCAAAGTATTTGTGCGCTACTACCCATACCTGCAGATTATCACAAAACTTCTGCCCATGATTATCCTTTTGCTTGGCGGACGCCTTGTCATTCAGGGTACGATTACACTGGGCGTGCTTGGCGCGTTTCTAGAATACTCCAACAATATTGTATGGCCTATGGAAATGCTTGGGTGGCTGTCAAATGACTTCTCAGCCGGCATCGCCTCCAACAAGAAACTTGTCAAAATATATACACAGAAACCTGCCATTATTGAAGCTGAACATCCCGCCATACTGGATAAAGTACAAGGTAAGATTGAATTTTCACATGTCTCTTTCCACAAAGAAGACATGCATGAAATCCTGCATGATATCACTTTTGAAGCCGCTCCCGGTTCCACTGTCGGTATCATGGGCGCCACTGGTGCAGGAAAAACCTCCGTAATTCAGTTATTGCAACGTTTGTATGACGCCACTGACGGCTATATCCGCCTTGACGGTGTTGACATCAGGGAGCTGTCATTAAAACAGCTTCGAAGCAGCATTTCCATTGTCATGCAGGATGTATTTTTATTTTCGGACACAATCAATGAAAACGTAAAGCTCGGAAAAAAAGAATACATTGATGAGGCAATCGTGAGAAAGGCTTCCAGAGATGCACAGGCAAGCAGCTTTATCGAAAAAATGCCTGATGAATATGAAACAGTCATCGGTGAGCGCGGAGTCGGTCTTTCCGGCGGTCAGAAGCAGCGCATCAGCATCGCAAGAGCCCTTGCAAAGCACACCCCTATACTGATTATGGATGACTCGACATCTGCACTCGATATGGAAACAGAACACGAAATACAAAAAACCCTGAATGCGCTGCCTGACACCACAAAACTGATTATTGCCCACCGCATTAGTGCTGTTCGTCATGCGGACGAGATTATAGTTCTTGAAAACGGCTCTATCGCAGAGCGCGGGACACATGATGAACTGCTTGCAAAAAAAGGACTATACTATACCACATATGTATCGCAGTATGGTGAACCAGACGGTTCTGGTATCACTTCTGCATTTGAGGAGGGAGGTGCATACCATGGCAATTAATTCCTATAAAGAAGACGAAAGCCTAAAAGAAGTCGGTAAGCTCAAAACACTGGGAAGGCTGTTTTCCTATCTGCTTGCCCACAAGTTTTCCATATTTGCCGTCCTGTTGATTATGGCGTACTGTGTATGTGTGAGTCTCGTAAACCCGCTCATCATAGAATCCGCAATTGACAACCATATATCCACTGGCGACTATAGCGGTCTGTACCGTCTTGCTGCCATTGCACTTGTATTAAATGCAATTCTAATTATTTTAGTCAAAGCCCGTATGTACATTATGGCAAAGGTGTGCAATAAGGTGCTTGTCACAATACGGCAGCAGCTTTACACCCATATACAGACGCTGGATTTCAAGTTTTTTGACAGCAGGCCGACAGGAAAGATCCTTGCACGCATTATTGGAGATATCAATTCCTTAAAGGATGTGCTTTCCAATAGTGTTACGACCCTGATACCAGACTTTATCACAATCTGTGCGGTAGTCGGTATTATGTTTTTCAAAAATGCAAAACTTGCCGCTGCTGCACTGATTAGTATTCCCCTTATGGCAGTCGGAGTGTGGTTTATACAGGTGCGCTCTCATAAACGCTGGCAGATATACCGCAAGAAATCATCCAATCTCAATGCCTTTGTGCATGAAGACTTGTCAGGCATACGCATTATCCAGAGCTTTACGGCTGAGTCGGAAACAAAAGAAACTTTCCGCTCCCTTGTCGATGAACACCAGCGCTCATTCATGGATGCTGTGCTGTACGCAGACGCCTTTGGATCTGTGGTGGATTTCTGCTGGGGACTTGGCAATGTATCATTGTGGTTTACAGGTATCATGATACTCGGTGTCAACAACGTATCTGTCGGTACACTTGTCGCATTCGGCACATACATCTCCATGTTCTGGCAGCCGATTATGAACCTAAGCAACTTCTACAACCAGTTAATTACAAACATTTCCGGCGCGGAGCGAATCTTTGAGATTTTGGACACCAGCGCAGAAATCGTAGACGCTGAGAATGTAACACAAATGCCCGAAATTGTTGGGGCTGTAGACTTTGAACATGTCGGATTTTCCTATGATGAAAACACGAATGTCCTTAATGATGTGAGTTTCCACATAAAGCCCGGCGAAACAATTGCTCTCGTAGGACCCACTGGCGCAGGAAAGACAACCATTGTCAATCTCATCAGCCGGTTCTACGATATCCAGGAAGGTATCATCCGGATTGATGGGCATGATATCAAGGGCGTCAGTATTGAGAGCCTCCGGCAGCAGATGGGCATTATGACACAGGATAATTTCCTGTTCACAGGGACAATCCGCGAAAATATCGCCTATGGAAAGCTGGATGCCACAGACGAGGAAATCATTGCAGCTGCCAAGGCAGTCCACGCGCATGCTTTTATCTCAAAACTTCCAGACGGCTATGACACAAAGCTCGAAGAACGCGGCGGCGGGCTGTCAGTCGGTCAGAAACAGTTGCTCGCTTTTGCGCGGACGATGGTCAGCATGCCTAAAATACTGATTTTGGATGAGGCAACCTCAAGTATTGACACCAAGACGGAATTGCTGGTTCAGGATGGCATTGAAGCCCTTTTGAAAGGACGTACTTCATTTGTTATCGCACATCGCCTGTCCACCATCCAGAAGGCAGACCGCATCTTTGTCATCGACAATGGCGGTATTGTTGAAGAAGGAAATGCAAAAGAACTCATGGCAAAAAAAGGAGCTTACTACAGACTCTACACTGCGCAGCTTCAAGACGTTGTATAATTTTTAATAGTAAAAGCAGGCTTTTTGATTTGCCTGCTTTTTACTATTTTATTGCTGCTGCCAGCACATTTCTCAGTTTCCTCGTCAGTGTAAACATTCCAGAATCCCTTAACTGCAGCATCATCAGAAATGTAATATCATCATTTGGCATATTTGCAATATATGGTCCCAGCCAGCCATCCCAGCCATACTCACCCGATGAACCGTTTATCACTGCCAGCGATGGCTCCGTCATAACACGCATCAGGTTGCTGTAACTAAATCCCGCAAGATTATCCCATCCCAGCATCATCACCTGCTGGTGCGGATATAAACGGCAACCTGTCATATATTCGACTGTTGCAGGCGCAAGATATGTCCTTCCCTGATATGTTCCCTTATTCATAAGCATCTGTGCAAAATGTCTATAATCCTCTATTGTAGAAACAAGACCAGCGCCGCCTGACTCAAATCTGACATCGACATCCATATGGTTACAGATTCCAAGATGGTTACCATGATACTCTTTAAGTCCGTCTGCTGATGTCTCATATACCTTGGTCAGCCGCTCTCTTTTTTCTGCGCCCAGCCCGAAATCTGTATCTATCATATTTAACGGCTCAAAAAACTCCTTCTTCAGAAATTCTCCAAACCTTACACCGGATGCCGTCTCCACGACGGCGCCAAGAATATCAGCGCTCGTCCCATACCGCCATCCCTCCCCCGGCTGGAAAGCTGTCTCTTATACACAACAGACGCAGCCGACGAAGAGGAT